>CAJUJP010000007.1 GCA_910586615.1 uncultured Lachnospiraceae bacterium | reverse complement strand
AAATACAAGGTTTATGTGTTATGATGTTTAAACGGAAGTGTCAAACTCCCGAGCAGATAAAGATAAAAGTCTGATTTGGTAAATAAACAGGGGTACAGCAAAGGCCCGGATGTCTGGGAATCAGTCATTTGAGCCGTTCATGGCAGGTTTATAACAAAAAAACTGCAAATCCCCATACTATAGGGTATAATAGAGGATATTCTTAAGAAAACATTAAAGGATTTCCCATCTTTTTCTTTAGGTTTTCATGGTCTAATGAGATCAGGATATGAAGTAATATAGAGGCTGTAAGGAAATGCAGTCCGGGTATATATAAGGGTGAGGTGACAGTATGGCAAATATTTTAGTGTGTGATGATGATAAGGAGATTGTGGATGCGATAGAAATTTATCTGCTGCAGGAAGGGTATACGATCTTTAAGGCTTATGACGGGGAACAGGCTATCAGAGTATTGAAGGAACAGCAGATCCACCTGCTTCTGATCGATATCATGATGCCGAAGCTGGACGGAATCCATGCGACGCTGAGGATCAGGGAGTATTCCAGCATTCCAATCATCATCCTTTCGGCGAAGTCGGAAGACAATGATAAGATTCTGGGACTTAATATCGGCGCGGATGATTATGTGACGAAGCCCTTTAATCCGTTGGAGCTGGTGGCACGGGTGAAGTCCAATCTGAGGAGATATACGACGCTGGGGAATCTGAATACGGAGAACAATGCTCTTTTTCAGGTAGGCGGGCTGTGCATCAATGATGACACCAAGGAAGTGACGGTGGATGGAGAGGGTGTGAAGCTGACACCCATCGAGTATAATATCCTGCTTCTTCTCGTGAAGAATTGCGGCCGGGTGTTTTCCATAGACCAGATTTATGAGAGTATCTGGAACGAGGAGGCAATCGGTGCAGACAATACGGTGGCGGTACATATCAGGCATATCCGTGAGAAGATTGAGATTAATCCGAAAGAGCCCAGATACCTGAAAGTGGTCTGGGGCGTGGGTTATAAGATAGAGAAACAGTAGAATGCAAAACCATGCTGGTGCACTGATTTTGTAATCGGCAATTTGGGTCAGAGCCGGGAATGTGTCGTGATCGCAGTAAACTGCTCTGACATGTCGGATTGGCTTGAAACAGGCCGGAGAACCTCAGGGCTTACGTGCGGGGATGTTGTTGTCCTGAATGATCTGGCGGAGGGGACGCTTCAGAGGTGAGGGTTTTGACTGTGTGGCTGACAGAAGTGATTCGAAACGGAGGAAAAGATGGGAAAAGAAGAAAATGGCAGAGACGGCAGCTTCGAGGGCAAAAATCTGATAAACGAAAAGGATGCACACGCTGAGGACGAACTCTTAAGAGAAGGCCCGGCAGGACAGACATGTGCTGCAGACGGAACCGGAGGAAGTGATACAGATAAAAGCATCAAAGCCGGAAACAGTGAAAATAATACAGGCCGGTCCGGGCGGAAGAAAAGGAGATCCAGAAAAGAGAGACATGCCGGGAGAACAATGCTTCGTATTTTGCAGCATATGTGTCTGGGCGTTATGGTGCTGGCACTGGTAATTGTAGTGAGTGGTTCCACGATCAGCGTTGACGGATTCAGGAAGAGGCTGGGGTTTAATCTGTATTCCATGGATCAGAGCGGTAAGTATGAAGATTCCGATCTGTTCAACAATATTTTCGGGTATGCGGCGGCGGATATTATACGTTACGGCGTGGTAAGCAGCCAGTTGGAAACGGACGGTATCTTTGACGGGGGTAAGGTGGTAGATGTCACAGCTTATAATTACCGGGATATCGGTCTGCCGGAGCGCTATGTGACTGCGGAATATACGCTGGAAGATCTGTTGAAATGGGCAAATTACGGGTTTGAATGGTCTGTGGCAGAGATGACACTGACACAGGCGGAGAAATTTCTGGCTGAAAAGACGCGGGTCAGGATAATCGATCCGAAGAGTGAGTATTATAATACTTCCGATGCCAGTTATCTGAAATCTGATATACAGTCGTATACCTTTGTCAACGATGTGTCGGCGAATCAGATATGGGTGGATTCGGAGGATTATGACGGATTTGTGGAGGAGTACGACAGGGACAATTCACAGCTTGTTGTTTCCGAGGCGCCGGAGGAAGATAGTGGCAGCGCATATATGGAGGTAGAGGAGATCAGTGAATCCGGAGAGGGAGTCAGCAATTATAATGTGCTGGTAAACCGTTACAAGTCTGCGGAAGGAAAAAATCTGGAAGAATATGTGTCCGACTGGGATATTTATTATGACTTGTGCCATAATGTACAGAATGCGGCCAAGAGTCTATCCTATAATTACAGTGAATATCTGGATTATGAGAAGTATTACAGCCCGGCAGATTCCAACGTGCGCTATCTCATTATGAAGACTGTGGGAAAAAACACGGAGGTATACACGAATTTTGATGATGAAAATGATCTTGAGGCTGTTTCCAGGTTTATGGTGGACCATGACGGGGAGAATAATCCGCGTCTGAAAAGCCCGTTTAAGTATATTTATTACAGTCCGTCGGATATGATCTATCAGACAAACACGACGATTGAGGAGGAGACCATCCGCCAGATCCTGCAAGGTTACGACTATGCGTATCCGGAAACCGTCAAGATCTGGATTGATGTGGATACCACATATTCGGTTGAAGATGCTTTCCGGCAAGGGGCGACAGGATACCGTAATTATGTGCCGTATTTCTGGCAGTGGGTTACAGTGATGGCGGTGTCAGGGATTCTGTATCTGATCTTATTGTGTTATCTGACGGTAGTGGCCGGCAGAGGTATTGACGAAGAGGGCAGAAGAGGAATCCGACTGGAACCTTTTGACAGAGTGCCTACGGAGGCTGCCGTATTGCTTGGTGCAGGCGCTGCTGTTCTGGCAGTATGGGTGTTGATCATAGCTGTTGAACTGACTAATTTCAGGCGTATGAGTGCTGCGCAGATATCCGAAACGATTATGAACAGTCCGCTGATTATGGGGATATTGCTGGCAGCCATGTTTGTGGCGGACGCTGCGACTATGTTTTTCTTTTACAGTCTGGTCAGAAGGATAAAGGCCGGAACTCTTTGGAAAAACAGCTATCTGTGCAGAGCGATCCAACGGATGAAGAAATTTGCATGGAATGTATACGACAATGGACATATCGTGTTGAGGGTATGGATTCCTTATTGCGTATTCTTATTATTTAATCTGATTATGCTGCTTCTGGCATTTTCATTTAGCAGGTTTGGCACGCTGCTGATGCTTGCAATAGCGGTAGCGGCAGACATGGTAGTCGGAAAACTGCTTTACAGGAATGCGAAAGAACAGCAGGATATCGTAAAAGGCATAGAAACCATCGCCGCCGGAGAACTGGAACATCAGGTTCGAATCGATAATCTGCACGGGGATAATCTGACCCTTGCGCATTCGGTCAACAGCATTGGCAAGGGGATCAAAGAAGCTGTGGAGATCAGTATGAAAGATGAGCGCATGAAAGCTGATCTGATTACCAATGTATCCCATGACATTAAGACACCGCTGACATCGATCATCAATTATGTGGATCTGATCAAGAGAGAACAGGTTGATAATGTAAAAATACGGAACTATATAAAGGTTCTGGACGAAAAATCACAGCGCCTGAAACAGTTGACAGATGATCTGGTGGAGGCAAGTAAGATTTCTTCCGGTAATATCAGCCTTCATTTTGAGAAGATCAATCTGACGGAGTTGATGAATCAGACGATCGGAGAGTTTTCCGAGAAATTTGAGGTGAAGAATCTGACTACGGTTATGAATGTCAATGTTCCGAACGCCGTGATTGAGGCGGACAGCCGCAGGATCTGGCGTGTGATAGAAAACCTGTTCAATAATATATTTAAGTATGCCATGGAGGGAACACGTGTCTATGTGACCATTGAAAGTTTTCCGGATCATGCAGGATATATTGCGGTTTCCATCAAGAATATTTCCGCATCGCCGCTGAACTGCAATCCGGATGAACTGACGGAACGCTTTATCAGAGGAGATGAATCAAGGACTACGGAAGGAAGCGGACTTGGGCTTTCCATAGCGAAGAACCTCACAGAAGTGCAGAAGGGTACGTTTGAGATCCAATTGGACGGCGATCTGTTCAAAGTGATCCTGACCTTCCCGCTGGCGGAGACATAAAAGAACAAAACATATTTAAAAACCTGAAACACGCACCCGGCTTTATCTGCCGGGTGCGTGTGCTTTGAGATTCGCCAGGCGAATCAGGTAAGTCTATTTGCAAAAGGAAATCAGGCCGAGATTCGCGAAGCGAATCTCGTAAAGTTAATTTGCCTCGTAAATTAACTTTTTTTATGGTAATAGGAAATTCCTCCGCTTATCCGAGTCCGCGAAGCGGATCTCGCAAAGTTAATTTGCCTCGCAAATTTACTTTTTTTATAGGTCAAGTCCGCTCATCTCGCGGTTATTGTATTTGGCAAGAATCTGATGGATCTTATCGGTGGGCGTATAAATATTGGCCATGGATGCATCATGATTCATAAAATCAACGATAGAGGCAACAAACTTACTCATGTCCGCTTCCAGATAATAGGTCTTGTCTTTCAGCAAAGGCGGCTGATAGCAAAGGTTGGTAGTGATGATTCTGTCAAAATAACATTTCTCGTAAGCCTGGTCAAAAGCATCCAGGCCGTCTGTGAACAGACCGAAGGTACAGCAGATAAAAACACGTTTTGCATTCATTTTTTTCAACTGCTTTGCCGTGTCGATCATACTGCCGCCGGAGGAGATCATATCATCAATGATAATGGCATCTTTGCCGTCAATGTTATCCCCGAGAAATTCATGTGCCACAATGGGATTCTTACCACCCACAATAGTGGAGTAATCACGCCGTTTATAGAACATGCCCGCATCTACACCCAGAACGTTGGCAAAATATACGGCTCTGTCCAACGCGCCTTCGTCCGGGCTGATCACGATGGTGTGTTCCTTGTCGATGATCAGATCCTTCTCCGTGCGCAGCAGTGCCTGTATGAACTGGTAGGGAGGCGTGAAATTATCAAAGCCTCTGATCGGGACAGAGTTCTGTACTCTTGGGTCATGGGCGTCAAAAGTGATGAAATTGGAGACACCCATGTCCATCAGTTCCTTGATCGCATAGGCGCAGTCGAGAGATTCCCGTCCGTTTCTTTTATGCTGCCTGCCTTCATAGAGAAAAGGCATGATCACGTTGATCCGGTGAGCCTTGCCGTTGATCGCGGCAATGATTCTTTTCAAGTCCTGGTAATGGTCATCGGGAGACATATGATTGACATAGCCGTTCATTTTATAGGTAATACTGTGATTACAGACATCCATCAGGATGAAAATATCTTTACCGCGGACAGAAGAGGTCAGGACGCCCTTGGACTCGCCGCTTCCGAAACGGGGACATTCTACCTCTACAACATAATTATCTTCCATATATCCATGAAATGCGGGATCTTTTTTGAAACTGTTGTCCAGACTTTTGCGAAATTCTACCAGATGCTCGTTGACTTTATTTGCCAGAGGCAGTGCAGATTTGGTAGTAAGTAGTTTTACCGGTGCCACCGGCATAGCATATTTTAATTCTTCTGTGTTAGGCATGACACCCTCCTGCGTAATGTAATTAAAGTGAGTTACAATTCACAGCCACGCCAGTTGTTGTAATCGTACATATTTTATGGTGCAGTCGGAACGGTAAACAATGTCATATACTGACATTTATTTTATATCATTATGCTAGTGACACGTCAAGGAAATTCTAGTAGAATAGGAAGCGTTAAGCAAAGTACAGGTGCGAGTTGCAACATAAGTTTTGATATTGAGTCTGCATGACAAGAAAGAGGTTGCCGAAAGGAGTCGTAAGTGAAAGAAACAGAGCATATTGTTTGGCGTATTCAGGAGGATTCCATTGCGGAGGAACTGGGCATTGAACCGGGAGACCGTCTCCTTGCGGTCAACGGCAGTGAGATTACGGATATTTTTGATTATCAGTATCTGACTCAGGATGAATATATAGAGGTGCTGATCCGTAAGCCGGACGGGGAAGAATGGCTTCTGGAGATCGACAAGGATTATGATGAAGATCTGGGAATCGAATTTGAGAACGGCCTGATGGACGATTATCGCTCCTGCCGTAATAAATGTATTTTCTGTTTTATAGACCAGATGCCGAAAGGTATGCGCGAGACACTTTACTTTAAGGATGATGATTCCCGTCTGTCTTTCCTGCAGGGGAACTATGTTACGCTGACCAACATGTCTGATGAGGATGTGGAACGTATTATCCGCTATCGTCTGTCGCCTATCAATATTTCTTTTCAGACCACCAATCCGGACCTTCGATGTAAAATGCTGAACAACCGCTTTGCGGGAAAGGCGCTTGCGCAGGTGGACAGGCTTTACGAAGCGGGGATCACCATGAACGGGCAGATCGTTTTGTGCAAAGGAATCAATGACAAAGCGGAGCTGGAACGGAGTATTTCAGATCTGACAGCCTATCTGCCCCATCTGGAAAGTGTGTCGGTAGTCCCGGTTGGTTTATCAAAGTTCCGGGACGGACTGTATCCGCTGGAACCTTTTACAAAAGAGGATGCAGTGGAAGTACTGGAATGCATTCACAGATGGCAGGAAAAAATTTACGCAGAACAGGGGAAGCATTTTATTCATGCCTCTGACGAGTGGTACGTGCTGGCGGAACAGGAACTGCCTGAGGCGGAGCGGTATGACGGTTATCTGCAGCTGGAAAACGGTGTTGGCATGTTGAGGCTGCAGGAGGAGGAGTTTGCCGCAGCCATGGAAGAGGTGGAGCAGGAGGCGGACAGGTATGCCGGATGTGAGGAGGAACTGTCCATTGTGACCGGGCAGCTGGCTTATGCTTTTATTCTGGATATGGCAAAACGGATGACAGCACATTTTCCCGGCCTTCACATACATGTTTATGCCGTTACCAATGATTTTTTCGGTGAGCGGATTACGGTGTCGGGATTGCTCACGGGGCAGGATATCATCAGGCAGCTTCAGGGCAGGCAGTTGGGAAAACGGATCCTGCTTCCCCAGAATGTCCTGCGAAGTGGTGAGGATTACTTTCTGGATGATATCACGGTGGGGGAAATGGAAAAGGCTTTACAAGTACAGGTAGATATTGTAAAATCAAGCGGGTATGACTTTGTGCATACAATTCTTGGAAAATAGCAAACAGACGTTAATGTCGGACAAATGCGCGGAATGTGCATCGGAGTGCCGGAATCCTGTTATGAGGACGGCACAGAACGGAGCGGACCTATGAGTAAGAAAAGATCCAGGCCGGTGGTTGCAGTGGTGGGGAGGCCGAACGTAGGCAAATCCACATTGTTTAACGCACTGGCAGGCGAGAATATATCAATTGTCAAGGACACACCGGGTATTACAAGGGATCGTATTTATGCGGATGTTTCCTGGCTGGATATGAACTTTACACTGATTGATACGGGCGGTATCGAGCCGGAGAGCAAAGATATCATTCTCTCACAGATGAGAGAGCAGGCACAGATTGCCATCGATACGGCTGATGTGATTCTTTTTATGGTGGATGTGAAACAGGGGCTGGTGGACGCGGACTCCAAAGTGGCGGATATGCTGCGGCGGTCTAAGAAGCCGGTAGTTCTGACAGTCAATAAGGTAGATGATTTTAACAAGTACATGGCAGATGTCTATGAGTTTTACAATCTTGGCATCGGTGAGCCGCGGCCTGTTTCGGCGGCCAATAAACTGGGGTTCGGGGAACTGCTTGATGAAGTGACTTCTTATTTTGATAAGACAGAGATCGAGGAGGAAGAAGATGACCGCACCAGGATTGCCATCGTAGGAAAGCCTAATGTGGGTAAATCTTCGATCATTAACAGGCTGATCGGTGAGAATCGTCTGATCGTATCGGATATTGCGGGAACGACAAGGGATGCCATTGATACGGAGATCACTCATAACGGCAAAGAATATGTGTTCATTGATACAGCCGGACTGCGGCGGAAGAACAAGATCAAGGAAGAACTGGAACGGTATATGATCATTCGTACTGTTACGGCGGTGGAGCGGGCGGATATCGTCGTGCTTGTGATCGATGCCACGGAAGGCGTGACGGAACAGGATGCCAAGATCGCGGGAATCGCACATGACCGCGGCAAAGCTACGATCATAGCAGTGAACAAATGGGATGCCATCGAGAAAGATAATAAGACGGTCAACGAGTTTACCCAGAATGTGAGAAGAGTGCTTTCTTTCATGCCCTATGCGGAGATCATGTTTATCTCGGCGGTAACGGGGCAGAGACTGCCGAAACTGTATGAGATGATTGATGTGGTCAGCGAGAATCATTCCATGCGCGTTGCAACGGGTGTGCTCAACGAAATCATGGCGGAAGCAGTGGCGCTGCAGCAGCCGCCTTCCGATAAAGGCAGACGGCTTCGTCTGTATTATATTACCCAGGCATCGGTGAAGCCGCCGACCTTCGTGATCTTTGTCAATGATAAAGAACTGATGCATTTTTCCTATGTCAGATATCTGGAAAATCAGATCAGGGAGACATTTGGCTTCAGAGGAACACCCTTCAGATTCATCATACGTGAAAGAAAGGAAAACAAGTAAAAGTGGAACGGATTATATGTTTAGTGATCGGCTATGTATTCGGCCTGTTTCAGACCGCATATATTTACGGCAAACTGCACGGAATTGACATCAGGGACTATGGAAGCGGCAATGCGGGCACTACCAATACGATGCGTGTACTCGGTACAAAGGCCGGGCTGCTTGTTCTGCTGGGGGATATCCTGAAATGTATTCTTGCCATAGTAGTGACCGGCGTGATTTTTGGCAAAAGTTATCCGGATATGGTGTATCTTTTGAAAATATACGCGGCGACAGGTGCAATTCTTGGACATAACTTTCCTTTCTATCTGAATTTCAGAGGGGGAAAAGGGATAGCTGCCACTGCTGGAATGATTCTGGCATTTCATCCTTATTTTATCCCCATGGGTGTGATCCTGTTTTTCGGAGCGTTTTTCACGACACATTATGTATCCCTTGGATCATTGCTTGTATATGCCGGGTTTTTTATCGAAATTGTTGTGCTGGGACAGATGGGTATTTTCGGTATGTCCCAGAATCTTCTGATTGAGATGTATGCTATAGCCGGTATACTTACGGTCATGGCATACTATAAGCACAGGGAGAATATCAAGAGGCTTTTGAGCGGAACAGAGCGTAAGACTTATCTGAGTCATAAGAATAAGCAGGCGCAGGGTTCCGAGGAAAATAAGCAGTCGGGTGCAGGTTGAGGAAGTGAGCACATAAAAAGTGCGGGGCATAAGGCGGCAAAATAAATGATACACGAAAAAACGTACTGAAACTAAAAATAAAGAAAGCAATGATGCGGGAGGGGAAAGTAATGGCTGATATCAGCGTGATCGGCGCAGGAAGCTGGGGAACGGCATTGGCGGTTCTTTTACACAGAAACGGACATCATGTGACAGTGTGGTCCATTGTGGAAGCGGAGATCGAAATGCTTAAGACAGAACGTGAGCATAAAGATAAACTGCCCGGAGTTAAGCTGCCCGAAGACATGGAGTTCACAACCGATCTGCAGGCGGCGGTAGAAGGAAAGGATGTGCTGGTACTGGCGGTTCCCTCACCTTATACGCGGAGTACGTCTCACAATATGCGTCCTTATGTGAAAGGCGGACAACTGATTGTCAATGTGGCGAAAGGAATCGAGGAAAAGACTTTGCTGACTCTGTCGCAGATCATAGAAGAGGAACTGCCTCAGGCGGAGGTGGCGGTTTTGTCCGGGCCTTCCCATGCGGAGGAAGTGGGGCGCGGCATTCCCACAACGATTGTCGTAGGAGCAAAAAAGAAAGTCACTGCGGAATATCTGCAGAATGTTTTTATGAACGAGGTATTTCGTGTATATATCAGTCCGGATGTGCTGGGAATTGAACTGGGCGCGGCTTTGAAAAATGTGGTGGCGCTGGCAGCAGGTATTGCGGACGGGTTAGGATACGGGGACAACACAAAGGCGGCGCTGATTACGAGAGGCATCACGGAGATCGCCAGACTGGGCGTAGCCATGGGCGGAAGATTTGAGACATTCTGCGGGCTGACGGGTATCGGTGATCTGATCGTTACCTGTGCATCCATGCATTCCCGCAACCGGCGTGCAGGTATTCTGATCGGAAAAGGCTACACAATGCAGCAGGCCATGGACGAGGTTAAGATGGTGGTGGAGGGTGTGTATTCCGCCAAGGCAGCCATGGGACTTGCAAAGAAATACAATGTGCAGATTCCTATCATTGAGCAGGTGAATTCGGTTCTGTTTGACGGACAATTGGCGGATGAGGCCGTGAAGAATCTCATGCTGCGGGATAAAAAAATCGAGAATCCCCTGCTTCCGTGGGAAGCGGAGGAAGCATAGGCAGAAGAGAAGAAAACGAGACTGTATAGAAAGAACACGCTGTTATGAACTAACCTTTATAACAGCGTGTTTTCTATGGTACAGGAAATTGTTCCGGAATATGAGGCTGCGAACGCCTCTTTTTAAATAAGGCTGCAGATCTCCGTGGTCGTCTTGATCTTATTCATGGAGTAAATATGAATGCCATCCACGCCGTGTTCTTTCAGATCGCGGATCTGGCGCACTGCATAGTCGATTCCGGCTTTACGCATATCTTCTTTGTTATCACCGTAGATGGCGATGATGTCCGCCAGTTCTTTGGGAACAGAAGAGCCGGAAAGTGATACGGTTGTTCCGAGCTGCTTTGCCGTGGTGATCGGCATGATACCTGCATGAACCGGAACCTGAATGCCCAGATTGCGTGCCTTGTCCAGAAAACGGTAGAAAAACTCGTTGTCAAAGAACATCTGTGAGATGAGCGAGGTCACACCGGCATCAACTTTTTCCTTCAGGTGACGCAGATCTTCCTCCAGGCTGGGGGATTCAAAATGTTTCTCCGGGTAACATGCGCCGGATATGCACAGTTCTGTGTTTGCTTTTAAATGCTGTACGAGGTCGGTGGCGTAGTGGAATTCGCGCTGGTCGTACTGCTCGTCAGTCATGGACATAGGTCTGTCTCCGCGAAGCGCCAGAACATGATTTACACCCGCTTCTTTCAGGGCGGCACAGTTTCTTTCAAGGTCGCTTCTGGTGAATCCGACGCAGGTAATGTGTGCGATGGCATCGATTTGTAGTTCTTTTTGAATAAAAGATGTGATTTCCACTGTCTTACCGGCTCTGGAACCGCCTGCGCCGTAGGTACAGCTTATGAAATCCGGGTTCAGTTTTGCAAGATCCCGCAGAATCTGATAGACATTTTCAAATTCTTCATCTTTTTTCGGGGGAAATACCTCGAAAGACAGGCTTGTTTTCTTTTCGTGCGTATTATTTTGTATCATAGGTCAATTATCCTCTCTTTTTGTCATGCTGTCTCTGCCATTCTGAACTGTTGCTACTGTTCACTCCGTTCCAGTAACAGGCAAAAATCCATGTAAAATTTGCTTCGCAAATGGATTTTTACTTGCAATATATACGTTTTCGTACGGACTTAGCAGTAAATGATAAGTCCTGTGAGAACAGTAACGAACTGTTGTCTGCAGGCAACAAATTCTTGCTTTTGCACTTGAAATATCGTAACATAATTTTATAAGATAGGCAAGAAATGTTATTTTTGTAGAAAGCGAGATATGTACAGCTGGTTTTTACATTGAAACAAAATAATTTACCGGAAAGGACAGCATTATGAGCGGACAAAATACGAGTTTTAACAGCACATCAGATTATGTGGCATCGGAGCAGCTTCTGGCAAGCGTAAATGTTGCCATTGCATTGCAGAAACCCCTTCTTGTCAAAGGAGAACCGGGAACAGGCAAGACCATGCTTGCACAGGCAGTAGCCAATTCCCTGGGGAAAAAACTGATTATCTGGAACATCAAATCCACCACCAAGGCGCAGGACGGCCTTTATATGTATGATACGATCCAGAGACTGTATGACGGACAGTTCGGTGAAGAAGGGGTCGATGACATTGCCCACTATATTAAGCTGGGTAAACTGGGAGAGGCATTTGAGGCTGATGAACAGGTGATTCTTCTGATCGACGAGATCGACAAGGCGGATCTTGAATTTCCCAACGACCTGCTCTGGGAACTGGATCAGATGGAATTTTATATTCATGAGACGAAGAGAACGGTGAAGGCTAAGCACAGGCCAATTGTTATCATTACCTCCAATGCGGAGAAGGAACTGCCGGACGCATTCTTAAGACGCTGTATTTTCCACTATATTGATTTTCCGGATCAGAATCTGATGGAGGAGATTGTGAGAACCCACTATCCCGCGGTGGAAGATAAGCTGCTGCAGGATGCAATGGAGGTGTTCTACTGGATCCGCTCCATGAAGGATATCCGTAAGAAGCCAAGTACGTCGGAACTGATTGACTGGATCAATGCACTGCAGATCGGCGGGATTCCTACAGACAGGCTTCGGACGGAACTGCCTTTTATCGGGGTGGTGGTAAAGAAGGACGAAGATCTTGAGACGGTGAGAAACAAGAAGGATTTCTGATGAGGCGATTTTGACATGACGGGAGCAGTGTCCGCAGGTGCCGGGAGGCATGTCAGCGGATGGGCACCTGTAAGAAGAATTGCCGCCATGATGAGGATATGATATGTTCAGTAAATTTTTTTATACTTTAAAAGATAAAGGCCTGGATGTTTCGCTGAGCGAGTGGCTGACTCTGCAGGATGCACTGCAGCAGGGATTGTGCCATAGCAGCCTGACAGAATTTTATTATGTGTCGCGTATGATCCTTGTGAAGTCCGAGACGGAGTTTGACAAATTTGATATGGCCTTTGACGAGGTATTTAAAGGCATCCAGTCGGAAAATGAGGTCGGAAAGAACATGATGCGCTGGCTGGATAAACCGGAGATGCAGGAAGTGTTTGAAGAGATGCGTCACGAGATGAACCAGGAAGTTGTCACAATGGATAAAGATGACGTGGAGAACAATTTCAAGGACAGACTGCGTGACCAGAACGAAGAGCACAATGGCGGCAGTTACTGGATCGGCACGATGGGCAAGACTTCTTTCGGCAACATGGGCGGCAATATGGGCGGTATCCGGGTGGGTGGAACTACCGGTTACCAGTCTGCATTTCAGGTAGTGGGTGCCAGGAAATACCGTGATTTCCGGAACGATAAGGTGCTGGATAACAGGCAGTTCCAGATGGCTCTCAGGAAGCTGCGGCAGTTTTCAGCCAGACTGGACATTCCGAAGACAGAACTGGATATCAACGGTACGGTGGATGCCACCTGTAACAATGGCGGATGTCTGCAGATCGTGATGGAGAAACCCCGTAAGAATGCTGTGAAGCTTTTGCTTCTCATGGATTCCGGCGGAACCATGATCCCTTATACGACGCTGCTGAACGAACTGTTTCACTCTGTTCACAAGTCCAATCATTATAAAGACGTGAAGACCTACTTTTTCCATAACTGTATTTATTCCAATCTGTACAATACGCCGGAGTGTGAGAACGGGGACTGGATCGAGACGGAATGGATGTTCCGCAATCTGGACAGCGACTATAAAGTGATCATCGTAGGAGATGCGGCCATGGCGCCGGAGGAGTTGTACTCTACTACAGGCAATTACAGAGGGCCCAACGGCGGTCTGTCCGGCATGGACTGGCTGATGCTGATGAAGCGGCATTACAAGAAAATCGTATGGCTGAATCCGAAAATGGCGCCGGGCCACGCACCCTGGCGGGAAGCGGAAACGGCGATCAAGGCGTTGCTGCCAATGTATAAGCTCACTGTGGACGGATTGAATCAGGCGATGATCAAACTTATGGTGAATAAGTAACAGATCTGAGAACGATATGCCAGGGACAGTTTTATACAGTTACCCGGCCGCTGATGGGAAGAAGAAATGATTTGTGTACAGATCTGATCGATAAAGGGGGAAAAGGTATGTATCGTATAATGATCGTGGACGATAATATGGCGAATCTGATCATGGCGAGGAAGACATTGGAGGAAGAGTATGAGGTGATTCCCGTATCTTCCGGTATTTCCGCATTGGAATGCCTTAATGATATGCCGGAGCTTCCCGATCTGGTGCTGCTGGACGTGGACATGCCCAATGTAAACGGATTTCAGGTGATTTCGGAGATGAAAAACATCCCCAAGCTGGTGGATATTCCGATTGTCTTTCTGACGGCGCAGGACGATGACACTACGGAGATGGAGAGCTATAATCTGGGCGCGATAGATTATATCAAGAAACCTTATACGGCCAATCTGTTGAAGAAGCGTGTGGACATTCAGGTTCAGCTTCTTACCCAGAAGCGGAAGCTTGCAGAGATGAATAAATCGCTGAATAATCTTGTTCAGGAGAAGAGCAGGAAAAATCTGGAACTTCAGTATTCTATTGTTGCGATGTTTGTGGATCTTCTGACAAAGAGAGACGGTTTCGGCGGGGATCACGCCAGGCGTGTTGAGAAATATATGGACGTGCTGGTCAGCGCTATGATCAGAAGCGGCGAATACGGGCTTACTGCCGATGACGGGACTACAATCTGCTTTGCATCCCAGATCCATGATATCGGAAAGCTCTGCATTGCAGATCAGTATCTGAACAACGTGCGGGTTAACAATGAGAGTGAGTTTGAGCGGGAGGCGGTAAAGACCCATACGACGCTGGGTGCGGATACGCTTTCCAAAGTCACACAGCTGAGCGCTATCGATAATAATTTTATGAATTATGCGTACAACATGTGCCGACATCATCATGAGAGATGGGACGGCAAAGGATATCCTGACAAACTGGAAGGGGAGAACATTCCGTTGGAGGCGCGGATGCTTTCGGTGGTAAATACATACGATAATCTGCGCAATATTGCGGTGGCCAATAAGACTTTGAGTCATCAGGAAGCAATGATGAAAATAAAATTTATGAAATTTACATGTTTTGATCCGGCGGTGGTTGATATTTTCCTGTCAGTGGAGAGCGAGATCAAGAGTGTGGCCGATTAGGCAGGAGAGGGCTTCAATGTCAGCAAAACAGTGGTTGGGTAAATATTTGGATACGAAGCTGCCGGCAGACAGGCTGCTATTTCATGTGGCAATGGTACTGAGTATGCTGGAGTGTTTTGCTTTGCTTCTCTTTACTGTGTTTTTGCGGATGGACATTCATGTGCCGGCACTGCTGATGCTGGGGATGGCTCTGACGGCGGCAGCTGCTTATGCGGAGAACAGAGGAGACCAGATCAGGATCATTTCCATGGGGTATCTGTTTTTGATGCATATGGTTCTTATTCCAGTTGTGTCGGGGTATGTTCCCTATGCAATTTATGACTTTCCGGTGTATTTTCTTACCGGAATTGCATTTACGGTCATTCTGCTCCGGAAAAAGCGGGCTTTTTTCTTTGTGGCGGCAGAGATGGCCGTGGATTTTGTCTGCATTTATCATATGGTGATACAGGAACCACACACAGCGGCTGTACATGAAGGCATTACACAGTATAATCTGATTCTGTTTGGCCGGATCATAGTCGCTTTGTTTGTGACGGGGACGGTGTGCGGACTGCTGATCTCTTACCGGAATGTGGTGCTTCGCAGAGAGATTGAAAAGAGTGCCGAGATGGAACGGCGGGCAGAGCAGTTAAGTTATGCCAGAAATATGTTTCTGGTCAATGTATCCCATGAGATCAGAACGCCGCTCAATGCGATTCTTGGAATCACGGAGCTGTTGTTTGATCTGGATGCGGATGACCGCCTGAAAGAGAACGCTTTTCATCTTTCCAATTCCAGCAAGGCGCTGTTATCCATAACCAATGAGCTGATGGATTTTTCCAAGCTGGATAACAATGATATGACGGTGACAGACAGACCTTACAGTCTGGGAGATATTTGCAATGAAATGATCAATGTGGTTTCCGTGCGTTTTGCGGATCACAAGACGGAACTGTTTGTCGGGATTGAACCGGATATTCCGGCGCAACTCCGGGGAGATGCAGCCCTGGTCCGCCAGATGCTGCTGAATCTGCTGACCGGTGTCATGAAATCTATCGAGAGCGGTGAAGTATATCTGAAATTGTGGAAAACAAGCCGGGAGAAAGGTAAGGTCGATCTGGCGGCAGAAGTCCGGGCAGAGGGGGAGTTTCTGTACTCTTATAAAGAACGGGCATTTCATGGGGAGAAGGAACAGGGAGAATGCAGGTGTGAGGAAGGGATTGTTTCGCTGCCTGTGCGTCTTGCCGGGCTGATGGGTGGAACAGTCTCCATGGAGGAGGAGACCGCTTGCAGGACATACCGGGTGACGGTTCCTCAGGGATACTTGTCGCAGGAGCCTCTGATCAGGCCGGAAAAAAGAAAAGAATGCATATTATTTTACGAAAATACGATTATACAGGGACGTGTCTTTGCGGATACACTGCGCAGTATGAAACTTGATTTCTGTCAGGCTGCTACGAACGATTTTTTTTATGAAGAATGTGTCAAAAGCTGTTATACACATATTCTGATCGCGGCCGAGCGGTATGACGGGGTAAGACACAGGATGGAAGAACTGCTTGCGCCCCAATCGGTGATTTTGATCGGCACGAATATACTGTCTTATGACGATACGCTGATCAGGACAACATTCGCACGACCGGTAAACTGTCTTAATATGGATGCGCTGCTGGGCAGCAAACAGAACAGCACGATCCGCCATGTGGGTTATAGGGGCGGCTTTACCTGTCCGGGGGCACGGGTCATGGTAGTAGATGACAACATGATCAATCTTGAGGTGGCAACGAGCATTCTGAACCGTTATCAGGCACAGGTACTGGTGGCAGCCAGCGGCCGGGAATGTCTTTCCATGCTGCGGCAGGAAAAAGTTGATTTCATTTTTCTGGATTATATGATGCCTGAGATGGACGGAATTGATACGTTGAAAAAGATTCGTGAACTTGCTGTTCCCGGACTGAAAGAAGTGCCTGTTGTGGCGCTTACGGCCAATGCAGTCAGCGGTGCAAGAGAGATGTTTATGAATGCCGGCTTTGACGAGTATATTTCCAAGCCTATTGAACTGGATAAATTTGAGAAGGTTCTGCGGTCTTATCTGCCGAAGCATCTGATTGCTTATGCCCCTCATAAGGCGGATCAGGCAGAAATGTAACCCGGACAGAACAGATATATAAGCCGTTTTGCGGTACAGACGGGGATGCCTGAGAGAAGATTCGGGCGGAGAAAGCTATGAGATGTAAACTGGATCGGTTTTTAGAAAAGAAATTAGACGGCATGAGCCTGATGGAATTTAATCTGAACCTTTTTCTCGCAATGGTTATCGTTGAGAGTGCTGTTGTGCTGCCTGTCTCCATGGTGGCGGGCACTATACAAAGACTGGTTCCGGCCATGCTTCTGATTTTCGCCGGAGGTATTTTTCTTCTGGCCTTTAATCTGCGATTCAGGAAGCATGATCTGACGGCGGTACTTACCCTGATTCTTCTGGACGGAATTGCCATTCCAATGATCCTGATCATGGGAGATGTGGCTTATTGTGTGGCTATCATGTGGTTTGTGGCCAGCATGATTGTTGTGTACTCTGTGTTCCGCGGGCTGCTTTTCTTTCTTGTACTGACATTGTTTACGTTCGAATACTGTTATCTTTACAGCAGTGTACTGTTTCCCGGAATAGATGGTGAAAGTTATGTAAACCAGGTATTTCATTTTTCGGATCTTGTAATCAGCTTTCTGGGGACGGCTTTTTTTATTATTTTTCTTATTTATATTCAGGAAAGATTTTATCTGTATCAGCAGAAAAAAATTGAGGAAAGCAGCCGGAAGATTGAGCGTGCGGGTGCAGCAAAGAGACAGTTTCTGAGTAATATGTCCTATGAGATCCGAACGCCTATGAATTCCATCATCAATCTTTCAGAGATCATGCTGAAAGGGGAGCAGGATGGTGAGACGAAGAGCGATGTGAATACGATCAGAAGCGCGGCCTATGACCTGCTCGCAATCATTGATGATGTGCTGACTTATGCAAAGATTGATGCCGGTGAAATGCATCTGATCAAAGATACATACAGTTTTGAAAAGCTTGTAAAAGGGATCGTGAATACGGTTTCGGAGGATCTGAAGAAGAAAAAGCTTCATCTGGATATGAAGGTCGACGGCAATATACCGAAGCTTCTTCTGGGAGACAGTGTCATGATCCGGCAGATTTTTCTTTATCTGCTTTTCATTTCCATAGACTGTACCGCCAGTGGCAGGATTCTTCTGGAAGTCGGCTGTGAGACGGATCCGGAGAAAGGAAATGCAGTTTTTCGCTGTATGGTTGCGGATACCGGCAAAGGTTTATCCAGAATCGATATTCAATCTCTGTTCGGCATGTATGATACTTACGATTCCAGACAGTCCAGCAATTTGAAGGGGATCGGTCTGAAGTTTACGATCTGCAAAGAACTGCTGTCCATGATGCAGGGTGATATTAAAGTAGAAAGTATCGAGGGAATCGGCCTGTCTACGACTTTTACCTTCTGCCAGGAAATTGTTGACGCTTCACCGATGATCTGTCTGGAAGATGACAAAAAACCGATGGTGCTCATCTATGCGGATCATGAGGACAGTATGCTCAAATGGCAGAATATCATGGAAACATTCGGTGTCCGGCCCACGTATGTCCGCAATTATTACGGATTTGACCGGGCGATTCAGGACAGACATTTTGATTTTATCTTTGTTCCGGATGAAGTGTATGAAAATCTTTCTAATATCATCTCACTGTATGAATGCGAGGAATATACATATGTGCTGGCGGAATATGGCACCGTGTACGGGGACTTTGGCAAATGCCGTCTGATACACAGACCTTTTTCCAGCATCACTGTTTCCATGGTGCTGAATCACAGATGGAACAGGGAGGATTACAAGAAGAGCGCGGCATCGGAAACTTTTACGGCTAAAAATGCGAGAATACTTGTGGTGGATGATAATGCGGTGAACCTGAAAGTTGCATCGGGAATTTTTGGCAAGTACGGTATCAATATAGCGGTAGCCACCTGCGGAGAAGACGGCATTAAGAAGATGGAGCAGGAGAGATATGATCTGGTGTTAATGGATATGGTTATGCCGGATCTGGGCGGTGACGAGGTACTCAGGCGGATCCGTTCCAAGGAAGAGAGGTATTTCAAGGAAGTGCCGGTGATAGCGCTGACAGCCCAGAATGGCGCCAATGTCAGGGAAGAGATGCTTGAACTGGGGTTTCAGGAATATCTTGCCAAGCCGATCAAACGGCGCTATCTGGAAAAATGTCTGCTGGAATTTTTACCGGAGGAACTGATTCTGCGGGTTAAGAGCAAAGAGGTGAACGACAGGAAAGAGGGGCAAAAGGACGGCGGGATGCCTGCCGCAGAGAGCGGGCTGAATACCGATAAAGGTCTGTTGAACATCGGCTTTAACAAGGAAGCTTATGCGGCGATCCTCAATACCTACTATTCAGAAGGGTTGAAGTATCTGGAAATTCTGCCGAATCTGCTGGAAGCCGGTGACATCCAGTTGTTTACCACTGACGTACACGGAATCAAAAGTTCCAGCGCCAGCATCGGGGCTATGGAAGTGTCGGCTCTTTTTAAGGAACTGGAATTTGACGGCAAAGCGGGGGATGTGGATGGAATCCGCAGGAAATTCGGTGGATATCTGGATAAATTCAGAGAGATACTCAGTATTGTTAAAGAGTATCTGGTCAGCACGGGAAGTTTCTACGAGGAAGACACAGGGACGGATGTGACGGAGCAGGAAATTCAGGAACTGACGGCGGAAGACCTGCTGTATCTTAAAACGGAACTGGATAAGATGAATCTTAAGGTAACCGATGAACTTGTGCCTCAGATGGCATCCAGAAATTACGGGGAGCCGGCAAACGGCCAGTTTAAAAGGCTTAAGGCAGCTTATGATCTGTTTGATTTCCACCAGGTCAAGGCAATACTGAATGAAATGATCAAATAGGAGAGGCCGGAAAAGAAAGCGGACAGAGAAGAATAAAAGGAAGGGCCGGATTAAGAAGTGCAGGGATGGAAGGCAGGAAAAAACAGAATGAAGAAAGCAGATGGAGTAAACCGGAAAGGAAAGCAGAAAAAAGAGGATGCAAAAATAACGGTTGACAAAATATGCGCCATCGTATAAATTATAGTCAATGAGAATATAAAAGCGATGAAGAGAACAAGTAGTAAACTATGGAACGCACAGAAAGCAGCCGGTTGATGAGAGGCGCGCGGGAAGTTTTTTATGAATACATCTCGGAGCTTCACGGCAGAACGGATGACCCTGGTAGGCCGTGACGGATGAATGCACGTTATAGCAGGAGAGTATCACGACGGGATCGTATCTTTCGGATGAATTTCGAAGTTGTACTCGGTGAGGCAGACAGTGTGAACTGTCTGTGAAAATAGGTGGTACCACGAGCGCAGCCTCGTCCTATGTGTTTAGATACACGGGACGGGGTTTTTAGTATGTTCCGGAACACGGTCGATAACAGAAAGGAGTATGATTTTAAAATGGGAATCTATGAAGAACTTCAGGCAAGAGGACTTCTTGCGCAGTTAACAGATGCGGAGGAGATCAGGGATCTGATCAATGGAGGAAAAGCGGTTTTTTATATCGGCTTTGATCCTACGGCGGACAGTCTGCATGTGGGGCATTTTATGGCGTTATGCCTTATGAAGAGGCTGCAGGAGGCGGGCAATAAGCCCATCGCCCTGATCGGCGGCGGAACTGCAATGATCGGTGATCCTTCCGGCAGAACCGATATGCGGACCATGATGACGAAGGAGACGATCGAGCACAACTGTGAATGTTTTAAGAGGCAGATGAGCCGGTTTATTGATTTTTCCGAAGGCAAGGCGCTGATGGTAAACAATGCAGACTGGCTTCTTAATCTGAATTATGTTGAATTTATCCGTGATATCGGTGCATGCTTCAGCGTTAACAATATGCTTCGGGCAGAATGTTATAAGCAGAGGATGGAAAAAGGATTAAGCTTCCTGGAATTCAATTATATGATCATGCAGAGCTATGATTTTATGGAGCTGTATAAGAGATACGGCTGCAATATGCAGTTTGGCGGCGACGATCAGTGGAGCAACATGCTTGGCGGTACGGATCTGATCCGCCGCAAGCTGGGGAAAGACGCCTATGCCATGACAATCACGCTTCTTATGAATTCCGAGGGTAAGAAGATGGGGAAGACGCAGAAAGGCGCGGTATGGCTTGATCCGAACAAGACAACGCCTTTTGAATTTTATCAGTACTGGCGTAATGTGGCAGACGCGGATGTACTTAAATGTCTGCGGATGCTGACATTTCTGCCGCTTGAGCAGATTGATGAGATGGATCAGTGGGAAGGCAGCCAGTTGAACCGGGCGAAAGAGATTCTGGCCTATGAACTGACCAATCTCGTTCACGGAGAAGAGGAGGCAAAGAAGGCGGAGGAAGCAGCGAAGGCGCTTTTTGCCGGAGGCGGCAGTCTTGAGAATATGCCCACGGCTCTGCTTACAGAGGACAGGTTCACGGACGGCAGCATTGATATTCTCGGTGTTCTTGTGGCAGCCGGGCTGGCGGCTTCCCGGTCCGAGGCACGGCGCGCGGTGGAACAGGGCGGTGTCAGCGTCAGGGGAGAGAAGGTGGCGGATATCAAGACTTCCTACACAAAAGAAGATATCGCCGCTGAAGAGTTCATTGTCAAAAAAGGGAAGAAGAGTTTTAAGAAGATCGTTGTAGAATAGAAGATATGCAGCAGCGAGACAGAGAAAGGGATGAGCAGGATGGAAAAGAGAGCAAAAGGAAGAACACTAATGTCCTACGCACCGGATATCAAGGTGGTTGACTGTACCTTGCGTGACGGCGGGCTGGTAAACGATTTTTTCTTCACCGATGAATTTGTGAAAGATCTGTATCAGGCAAACCTGAAGGCCGGCGTGGATTATATGGAATTCGGTTACAAGGCATCTAAAGAACTTTTTGATGTAAAGAAGTTCGGCAAGTGGAAATTCTGTGATGACAAGGATATACGGGCCGTCGTAGGAGATAACAAGACGGACATGAAGATCGCGGTCATGGCAGACGTGGGAAGGTGTGATTATAAGAAAGATATTCTGAACAAGAAAGACAGCCCGGTGGATCTGGTGAGGGTTGCAACTTATATCAATACGATTCCGGCGGCCATTGATATGATAGAGGATTGTACAAAGAAAGGATATGAGACTACTGTTAACATTATGGCGATCTCCAAATCCAATGAGACTGATATCAATGCCGCGCTGGAACTGCTTGGACAAAGCAGCGTCGGAACAATCTATCTGGTAGACAGCTATGGATCACTCTATCCCGAACAGGTCAGAAGACTGGCGGACACTTATCTTGAGGTTGCGGCAAAATACGGCAAGAAAGTAGGAATCCACGCCCATAATAATCAGCAGCTTGCCTTTGCAAACACGACGGAAGTTGTTATTATGGGAGTAAGCTATCTTGATGCAACGGTAAGCGGCCTCGGGCGCGGCTGCGGTAATTGTCCCAGCGAGCTTCTGTTGGGATTCCTGAAAAACCCTAAATACAGCATTCATTCGATCCTTAAGTTTGTGGAGAAGCATATTGTTCCGCTGCGAGAGTCAGGGGTTGTATGGGGGTATGACGTGCCATATCTCTTAACAGGTATTTTAAACCAGCATCCGAAGACGGCGATTCATTTCATGAAGGAAAAGAGAACAGATTACAATGACTTTTATCTGGAACTGTTAGATAACTTCTAAGGAGGTAAACATGAGCAGGCTCAGTGACTGGAAGGATGAACTGGAAGATCTGGACGCGGAATTCGATGAGGTATATGAATCAGAATCCGATGATTATGACGATGATTACGAGCAGGATTATGATTATGACATCGGCGGCCGGGGTGGCCGGGGTATGTCCGGAAAGCTGTGGATTCCCATTGTTGCAGGAGCGCTTTTGATCGTAATTACACTTGTTATATTTCTGGCCGGGAAGAAGGAGAGCGGGGCTGTAGAAACACAGAGTCCTGCGTTACAGATGCTGCCGGAGGATACAGCCGGGGAGACAGGGCAGGAAAACGGTTTGAACGATTCGGAGAAGAGCACGGAGGATGCAGCCATCACGGATATAGAGAAAGATGAAGCAAGAGTTCCGGAACCGGATTCGGAGCAGCCTCAGGATGAAACGGAGGTGCTGACAGCTGATGAGGCTGTGGTGGAAGATCCCCAGCCGGCTTCCATGAGTACGGATCAGGGCACGGAGGTGGATGTGACGGCGCTTTTGTCATCCGGCAGCGTGGCGGAAACGGCGCAGGTTACCATCGGGATTGATGTGGCCAGATATCAGGGAACGATTGACTGGGCGCAGGTGGCGGCTTCCGGGATCGACTTTGCAATGGTACGTGTGGGATATCGTGCCGATCAGACGAGGGAGATCTGTGCAGATACCAATGCCAGGTATAATATGCAGGAAGCGCAGAGGAACGGAATCAAGGTGGGAGCCTACTTCTTTTCTACGGCGGTTAATGCGGAGGAGGCGAAGGCGGAAGCGGACTGGGTGGCAGATTATATTGCCGGCTATCAGATTACTTATCCGGTGGCATATGACTGTGAAGGATTTGATAAGCCTGAAAGTTCACAGTATCATCTGACCAACGCGGAACGCACGGATATTGCCCTTGTTTTTTTACAGGAAATATATAACAGGGGTTATACACCGATGTTTTATGCTTCTATGGGGGAACTTTCCGGAAATGCAAAGTGGGACACGACAAGAATCGAGGGAAGCTATCGGATCTGGGTTTCGCAGTATCCCGCAGTTCCCTATCCGGAGACAGCAAAGTCTTCTTACGGGGGAACCCATGCCATGTGGCAGTATACAAACCGCGGTACTGTGGCGGGAATCGAAAAACCTGTGGACGTGAACGTGGCATATTTCGGATATGAAGGCGTTGCCGATGCGCAGAGCGGCGAAAAGCCGGAGGAAGCCCATGCAGATGCGGAAGCTCTGATGAATTTTACGGAAGTGAATGAGAATGTGACGGCAAAGGATTCCACGAACCTGCGCAGCATTCCAGACCAGGGAGAAGACAGTGCTGTTGTGTATACCTTGAAGAACGGAGAGACGGTTCAGCGTACAGGTGTCAGCGACAGCGGATGGTCCAGGCTTATTTATAACGGACAGACGGTCTATGCGGTGTCCAGCTATCTGACTACAGATCTGAATTATCAGACGCCTGTACAGACGCAGGAGGGGGCAGGAAGCGGAGATGGTCTTAAGACGAAATTTGCGGACCGCAGTGATCAGGTGACGGCGAAGATAGAAGTCAACCTGCGGACTCTGCCGAGTGTGACAAATCCGGATGCCGTTGTGGCGGCGATACTGCATAACGGTGAATATGTGACAAGAACCGGGATCAATGAGGAATACGGCTGGTCGAGAGTGGATTATAACGGGCAGACGCTGTACTGTGTGAGCAGTTATCTGACGAATTGACGGATGCGGATAAGATTGTAATGCGTAGATTATATTTTTGCAGGAAGCATGGCAGCAGATTAGTACAGAGCATAAATACTGCCATGCCGTCTGAAGAAAAAGACAATAGCGTGCAGATCAGGATATATGACAGGATTACCTGCCATATATCCTTTTTAAATGGTCCATTTTTGCACTTGCATTGAGGAGCAGTGCGTCTGCAAGGACAAGTGCAGCCATGGATTCCACTACGACTACGGCGCGGGGAACAATGATGGGATCGTGCCGCCCCTTGATGGAAATCTCGATATTTTCTCCCTGTCTGTTCACGGTCTCCTGGGGAGAAAAGATAGAGGGGGTGGGCTTGATATAGGCTCGCAGGATAATGGAAGAACCGTCGCTGATCCCGCCCAGGATGCCGCCGGCATGATTGGAAGCCTTGGTGATTTGGCCGTTTTCCATGCGGAAGGAATCATTATTATCAGAGCCATGACGCAGTGCCACATTTATGCCATCCCCGATTTCCACCGCCTTGACGGCGCCTATGGACATGACTGCCCTGGACAGATTTGCGCTCAGCTTTTCGAAAACAGGATCTCCCAGCCCGGCGGGAACGCCGCCAATGACACATTCAATCACGCCGCCTGCAGAGTCATAATTTTTCATGCAGTCGGCAAGATAAGCTTCCGCCAGGACAGAGGCTTCCCGGTCGGGCATACAGGTGGGAGTATCAAGAATTGCCTGCTTTTCAAATTTTGTCATGTCAATGTTGACGGGGCCGATGGATTTTGTATATGCCGTCAGTTCTATGCCGAATTCCCGCAGCAGTTTGGCGGCCACAGCGCCGGCAGCCACCCGCCCGATGGTTTCCCGGCCGGAGGAGCGCCCGCCGCCGCGATAATCACGGAAGCCGTATTTTGCGTCAAAAGTATAATCCGCGTGGCCGGGACGGTAGTAGTTTGCAATCTCGCTGTAGTCCGCAGAGTGCTGGGAGGTGTTGCGTACCAGCATGGCAACAGGAGTGCCTGTGGTCTTGCCTTCAAATATGCCGGAGAGGATTTCTGCCTCGTCGGCCTCTTTGCGGGGGGTAGAGATTTTAGTCTGGCCGGGTTTCCGTCTGTCCAGATAAGCCTGGATGTCCGAGGAATTCAAAAACAGCCCGGCGGGGCAGCCGTCCACAACGACACCCAATGCGGCGCCGTGGGATTCCCCCCAGGTTGTGATGCGGAAGATTGTGCCAAAAGATGAGCCTGCCATAAGAGTGTTCCTTTCTTTGTAGATATTGTATTTTCTATATACGATCTGGCAAAATACAGAATTGTTGCCGGATCATAGAATTAAACGGATATATTCTGACAATACACTGTGCTTGTCGGGTTTGTAATGAAGGAGTCTGAAAAAAATATGAAGGATATCCTGCAAATATTAAATAGCATATGGTATATAAAAATTCTGGCGGACCGGTTTCTTTCCAATCAGCCGGCAGAGCGGCCGGCGATGGCAAAAAAGGTCAGCGCTTAGGGAGAAGCAGAATATTCTGATCAAATACGGGTGATATGATGCACTGGTTTAGTATAGCACATCAGCGGACAGAAATAAATATTTCAGGATAAAGATCAATCAAGAGAGGGGGAGGGTAAGGATGAACCCCGGAATTATTGTTAACCTGTCCGGTGTTTCTTTTGTACTGCATTGAAGCGCGGAAAGGCTTATAATCCCTAAAACAGACAGCGTGGAGGAAAAATTGTCATAATTATATAGATTTACATAAAATTTATATAAAAAAAAGCTGTACAAATAAATTTTATGTGTTATTATACTAAATGAGGTACATATTTTTTTGTGTAGTTTTGTGCGATATACGAAAGCATAACAGATTTGAGGCATTTTGATGAAAAAGACATTTCGTGAAAAGGTAATTGCTAAATTTACACGCATTGCAAAAAAACATAAAATATTGAAGTACCCCTGTCTGGCCATGATGACAGCTGCTTTGGGGGGATACTATACCTGTCAGCATTTTGCAAACAATATGAAGCGTTATGCAAGTGTTGCTTTTGTGATTCTTTTTTTTATGAACAGCTGTAGTTTCTCTTTTGCGGTCTTTGCGGAGCGGTCAGGTTTTATCAAAGCTCAGGAAACTTACAGCGCAGTTGTGGAAGATTCGGACATTGTGCTGGCGGAGATAACGGAGGTAGATCCGGAGGCACCTATCATATTGGATGAGGAAGAGAACGATCTGGAGTACGACCCGGAGCAGGATATCACAAATGCCGATGTATATACGCTGGACGATATTCTGGAGAGTCATGAAGAATATCATAAGGAAGAAGAACAGCCGGAAGAGGGTGCAGAGGGTTATGTGTTTGATTCTTCGGACTGGCGGCTTGTGCTGATCAACAAACAGCATCCCATACCGGACGGTTATGATTTTAATCTCGGGACGATCAAAGGAAGTGTGCTGCGGTGTGACGAGAGGATCATAGATGACCTGCTGCTCATGATGCAGGCGGCCAAGGATGACGGTGTGAATCTTGTAATCCGTTCTCCGTACAGAACGCTGGACAGGCAGGAGTATTTATTTAATAAGAAGATACGGGCTTATATGAACCAGGGGCTGTCTTATATGGAGGCCTATAAGATTTCTTCCCAGGCGGTAACTGTTCCTGGATCCAGTGAACATCAGGTTGGTCTGGCTTTGGATATAACCAGTGATACCTTTTCCGATCTGATTGAGGAATTCAGTGAGACGGAAGCCGGACAGTGGCTTGCAGAGCACAGCTGTGAATATGGATTTACGCTGCGGTATCCGGAGGGGAAAGAGCACATTACGAGCATAGAGTACGAACCCTGGCATTTTCGTTATGTTGGCCGGGAAGCGGCTATGATCATGCATGAAGAGAATATATGCCTGGAGGAATTCTGGGATCAGTATTTGTAAGATGAAAGACGGCGGCTTTGCGGAGTCGCCGGCGCATTATATCAGGAAAGAAATGTAAAGGTATTCAGGAATGTACAGAATATTAAAGACAGAAGGAAGAGCAAAACGGGCGGAAATGGAGACCGTACATGGTACGATCCAGACGCCCGTATTTATGAATGTGGGTACGGCGGCGGCGATCAAAGGTGCCGTTTCCACGGAGGATCTGGAAGGGATCAAGACACAGGTGGAGTTGTCCAATACATATCATCTGCATGTGCGGCCCGGTGATGAGGTCATTAAAAAGCTGGGCGGGCTGCATAAATTTATGTCGTGGGACAAGCCGATCCTGACGGATTCAGGCGGGTTTCAGGTTTTTTCACTGGCAAGCCTGCGCAGGATCAAAGAGGAGGGAGTCTATTTTAATTCTCACGTGGACGGAAGAAAGATTTTCATGGGTCCGGAGGAGAGTATGCGAATCCAGTCCAATCTGGCATCCACTATAGCAATGGCGTTTGACGAATGTCCCTCCAGTGTGGCAGACAGGCATTATGTGGAAGCTTCCGTCGCGCGCACCGCAAGATGGCTTAAAAGGTGCAAGGTGGAAATGGAACGGTTGAACGGACTGGAAGACACGATTAATAAGAATCAGCTTCTTTTCGGCATCAATCAGGGAGCGATATTCGATGATATCAGAATCAGCCACGCAAAGCAGATTTCCGAGATGGAGTGTGACGGGTATGCGCTGGGCGGACTGGCGGTGGGGGAGAGTCATGAGCAGATGTACCATGTCATTGAGGAGACGGTTCCTTACCTGCCGCAGAACAAGCCTACATACCTGATGGGAGTGGGAACACCGGCAAACATTCTGGAAGCCGTGGAGAGGGGAGTGGACTTCTTTGACTGCGTTTACCCTACAAGGAACGGCCGGCACGGTCATTTGTATACCAACCGGGGTAAGATCAATCTGTTTAATGCGAAGTATGAACTGGATCACGGCCCCATCGAGGAAGGCTGCGGCTGCCCGGCATGCAGAAGATATTCCAGAGCATATATCAGGCATCTGCTGAAAGCAAAGGAAATGCTTGGTATGCGGCTTTGTGTTTTGCATAATCTTTATTTTTATAATACGATGATGGAAGAAATCAGGCAGGCGCTGGACGATGGTTGTTTTGCGTCTTATAAAAAAAGGAAACTGGATGGTATGCAGGCCGGACGGTAAGGCGGCAGAAAAATCTAAAAAGAAACTAAAATGGATTGAAAAAGATATAAAAGGCTTGTTTTCTTAATTCATTTTGTGTATGATATCCATTAGATTGCGTAGACGTATGACATGGCAGATGTCTGCCGGATCATATATGAATATTATGGAGGAAAAAAATATGGGACTTTTATTGACGGCTGACCAGACAGCTGCAGCAGGCGGCGGTATCATTATGATCGGGTATATTGTCATTATTGTGGCTTTTATGTACTTTATCATGATTCGTCCTCAGAAGAAGGAACAGAAGAGAATGGCGGCCATGCTGGCAGATATGAATGTGGGTGACTGTGTGCTTACGACCAGCGGATTTTATGGTATTGTGATCGACATCACAGACGATACGATTATCGTTGAATTTGGAAGCAATAAGAATTGTCGTATTCCGATGCAGAAATCTGCGGTGGCGCAGATCGAGAAAGCTGACGGAGAATAAGAACAGCAAAACAGAATAAAACGAAACAGGATGCCGGGCTGTACAGTCCGGTATTTTTTGACAGATTTTATTGTGATAAAGTATAGAAAAGACTGCTTGAAATAACTGTTTTTCGTAAACCTATACAAAATGTGTATCATGATATTGACAAGGCATACCACATCGTGTAAAATTCCAGATTGTGTGAAATACCACAAATAATTCAACATGTATACTCGTTTGGGTAAAGGGAGGAGAAAGTTATGAAAAGAAAGACATTAAAGATGATTGCATGTGCAGCAATCATGGCACTTACGTTGTCCGTAACTGCATGTGGTGGTGATGATGCTAAGACAGCAGAGTCTAATGACACGGAAACAACAGCAGATGCAGCGGCAGACGATACAGAGGCAGCCACAGATGACGCGGCGGATGATGCAGAAGCAGCCACAGATGATACGGCGGATGATACAGAAGCAGCTACAGACGATACGGCGGATGATACAGAGGCAGCTACAGACGATGCAGCAGATGATACAGATGCAGCAGGTGACTTCCAGACATTGGAGGATTATTACAATGATCCTACTGTAAAATCTGCATTAGATGCTATGTTTGCAAGTGTTGCCGAGGAAGGTATGTCTGCTGACCTTGAGGTGAAAGGTAATGAGTTTACTGTTATCATCAAGATCGAGGACAGCTCCATGGTGGTAGACGGCATAGCTGAGGCTTTAAGCGCAGCGCTGGATTCACAGGAGGAGACATTCAAGTCTCAGGTAAAGCAGTTTGATGATGTGATCGGTCAGGAAGGTGCATGTACTGTTATCATGCGCTATACAGATCCGGATGATAATGTGCTGGCAGAGAAAGCCTTTACAGCAAACTAATATAGTTTTTGGTGAAACGGAATCATAAAAGCAGAGGTAAATCAGTAATGGTTTGCCTCTTTTTTTGATATAACAATTGGTCATCAAAAGGTGTTTTATATGGTTTAAGGTTCATTTTTCCAACAGCTTGAAATTTGTTGAAGAATAGACTATGATATATAAGTGATATTTTAGCGATAAATGACATGGGAGCGAGGATGAGAATATGGACTTGAGGATTACATGCATTCCGGGTGATGGAATCGGACCGGAGATTGTAGCGGAGGCAAAGAAAGTGCTGGATGCGGTGGCAGGCAGATTTGGACATGCCATGCATTATACAGATATTTTGATGGGCGGTGCGTCTATCGATGTGCACGGCGTTCCCTTGACGAAGGAGGCTGTAGATACGGCAAAGAGTGCCGATGCAGTGCTGATGGGGTCTATCGGAGGGGATACCACAACCTCACCATGGTATCGGCTGGAACCGAATCTGAGACCGGAGGCCGGACTTCTTGCAATCAGAAAGGAACTGAATCTGTTTGCGAACCTGAGACCGGCGGTGCTTTATGATGAACTGACCGGTGCATGTCCGTTGAAAGAGGAGATATCTGCAAAAGGATTCGATATGATGATTATGCGGGAACTGACGGGCGGTCTGTATTTTGGAGAGAAGAAAACTATTGAAGAAGACGGTGTGCGGAAAGCTGTTGACACGCTTGTATATGATGAGAATGAGATCAGAAGGATCGCCGTCAAGGGATTTGATATAGCCATGAAGAGGCGCAAGAAGGTGACCAGTGTAGATAAAGCCAATGTACTTGCGTCTTCCAGATTGTGGAGAAGCGTGGTGGAAGAGGTGGCAGAACAGTATCCGGAAGTGAAGCTGGAACATATGCTGGTAGATAACTGTGCCATGCAGCTGGTCAAAGATCCGGCACAGTTTGATGTGATCCTGACAGAGAATATGTTCGGAGATATTTTGTCCGATGAGGCCAGTATGGTGACCGGATCCATCGGTATGCTGGCATCGGCATCTCTGAATGATACAAAATTCGGGCTGTATGAACCCAGCCACGGTTCAGCGCCGGATATTGCCGGAAAGGATATTGCAAATCCCATTGCCACGGTTCTGTCAGCGGCGATGATGCTGCGCTACAGTTTTGATCTGGATCGTGAAGCAGATGCCGTGGAGAATGCAGTAAAAGAAGTGCTCAGGGAAGGTTATCGGACGGTGGATATCATGTCTGAGGGGTGCACGCAGGTGGGCTGCAGACAGATGGGGGATCTTTTGGCAGAACGGATTACTCTATGAAGCAGAGAAGCAAGGGGCATAAAATTGACAGGGAGACGGCGGTTTTTATGCTGTTTTTATGCGGGATGGCTGTTTATTACGGCTGGCGGCTGTTTGGAATGACGCCCTGGTATGATGAACTGTATACTTACTATTATTTTATCAGCAGAGGGCCTCTTTATGCGGCCATCCACTGGCCGCTGCCCAACAATCATATCGGTTATTCGGTGCTGTCGGCATGTTTGGGAATATTTGGGAATGCCGCCATTGCGCTGCGGGGGATATCATTTTTGAGCAGTCTCGGAAGTCTTGTGCTGGTCTACCGGATCAGCAGGAAATGTTTTGACTGCGGGATGGCGTTGATGCCGGTCTTTTTCTTTGCTGGCATGAAGCTTGTCAACCAGCTTGCGGTACAGGGAAGAGGTTATGCGTTTGTCACGTTCTGCTATCTTGCAGCGGTCTGTAAGCTTTTTCACATTGTGGTGGAGCACAGGGACAGAATCAGGGATTATCTGGTTTTCGGCCTCTGCCTCACGGCGGCGTTATATGCCATACCAAGCAGTGTATACGTGGTAATACCGGTTTGCCTGGCAGGCGGGGTTCTGCTTTTGCTGAAAGGGGAATACAGGCGGCTGGTCCGGCTGGTGTCTGCTTCTCTGGCAGGCGCGGTTTGTACGCTGGGGCTATATGGCATCGTATGGCTTGCCATCGGTTCCAATCTGTTGACGAAGGAGCAGAATGGCGCATATTACGGACTGGGACATGTGGCAGTCATCTTAAAGGCACCTTTTCTGGCCATGAAGACAGGCATCGATTATATGCTGGCAACACCCTATATCCAGAGCGTGGGAAGGGAAGGCTTTGCGGGAAAATTCGTCCGCTGGCTGCAGAACCTGTTAAACGAATATTATGCGGGCCTGGCGGCAGTGATGGCGGTTTTGCTGGTACTTTGCCTGATCTGTATATTGACCAGTATTGCCGGGAAAATACATAACGGAAGTTATAGAACACCCGTAATGGATCGGCGGAAGGAAGCCGGCGACTTTTTGGAGATTTATTTGGCGGCAGGCATTCTTGTGATCCCGCTTATGCTGTTGATACAATGTTCCCTGCCTTATTACAGAGTCTTTTCTTTTGCCGGAGTTCTGGCTGCCTTTGGGGTATCCCGGCTGTGGCAGTCCGGTGCAGGATATCTTGCGGGAAAGATCAGGAAGAAAAAGATGGCGGAAGACGTAGAGGCTTCCAGCCCGGGGGAAATGGGAAAGTGTACAGACCGGCACGGCGAAGAGAGAAAGAAGACATTTGAGGAAAAGGCCGGTTTGATCGGCTGCGCAGTTTTCGGAATACTCTGCATCATGATGCTGGCATCTCCGGCTTACAGGGCACAGTACAGTGACAGGGAGGCATCGGCAGAGGATGCTTACAGACAGATTGATCCGCCCTCAGCAGGAAAGATTGGCGTTACAGACTGCGACCAGGAATATCTACTGTTATTTTTATATAATATCGGAGAAGACAGAGTTACCACAGATCTTTCACAGGCTGATGTGGTGCTGGCTGATAAATTTTTGCTGCTGGGATACGGGAATGAGCAGGAAGAAGTTTACTGGCGCGGTGACGAATGGAAGCTTTACATGACTGCAGAGCAGTTTCAGGAATCCCGGGTGCAGGAAGAGATGGAACAGATTTATGAGAATGACAGGTTTGTCCTGTATGGAAGAGCACAGGACACTGATCAATAACAGCATAAAATATCATGCGATATTAAAAGAGAAGCAAGGTGTTATAAATTTGATGACGAACAATGAAGTTCAGGGAAATGAACATGTTCAGTCAGAATTTGTAACGCTTCAGATTGGAGGAAAAGATGAGAAGTGATAATGTAAAAGCAGGTGTACAGCAGGCGCCTCACAGAAGTCTGTTTAATGCGTTGGGGTTTACGGAGGAAGAGATGAGAAAACCCATGGTCGGTATTGTCAGCTCTTATAATGAGATCGTGCCGGGGCATATGAACCTTGACAAGATCGTCGATGCCGTAAAGCTGGGTGTGGCTGAGGCCGGCGGCGTGCCGGTGGTGTTTCCGGCCATTGCTGTGTGTGACGGGATCGCTATGGGACATATCGGCATGAAATATTCTCTGGTGACGAGAGATTTGATCGCGGATTCCACGGAATGTATGGCCCTTGCACATCAGTTTGACGCACTCGTGATGGTGCCCAACTGTGACAAAAACGTACCCGGACTTCTCATGGCGGCGGCGCGGATCAATGTGCCTACTGTGTTTGTATCCGGCGGCCCTATGCTTGCAGGACATGTCAAGGGACAGAAGAGAAGCCTTTCTTCCATGTTTGAGGCGGTGGGCTCCCATGCGGCGGGTACCATGAGTGACGAGGAACTGCGTGAATTTGAGGAAAAGACCTGTCCTACCTGCGGCTCCTGTTCCGGTATGTATACCGCGAATTCCATGAACTGCCTGACGGAAGTGCTGGGTATGGGACTTGGCGGCAACGGAACCATTCCGGCAGTTTATTCCGAAAGGATCAAGCTGGCAAAACATGCCGGCATGGCTGTGATGAATCTGCTGGAAAAAAACATACGTCCCAGAGATATTATGACAAAGGATGCGATTCTGAACGCATTGACGGTAGATATGGCGCTGGGATGTTCTACGAACTCCATGCTGCATTTACCGGCTGTCGCGCATGAGATCGGATTTGATTTTGATATTTCCTATGCCAATGAGATCAGCGAGAAAACGCCGAATCTGTGCCATCTTGCTCCGGCAGGCCCTACTTATATGGAAGATCTGAATGAGGCCGGAGGTGTATATGCGGTGATGAAGGAACTGGCGGATATCGGACTTCTGCATACGGACTGCATGACCGTGACGGGACAGCCTGTCAGTGAGAATATCAAGAATGCAGTAAACAGGAATACGGAAGTGATCAGAACTGTGGATCATCCTTACAGCAGTACAGGCGGACTGGCTGTGCTGAAAGGCAATCTGGCACCCGACGGCAGCGTGGTGAAACGTTCCGCTGTGGTGGAAGAGATGATGGTGCATGAGGGACCGGCCAGAGTATTTGAGTGTGAGGAGGATGCCATAGCGGCTATTAAGGGCGGAAAGATCGTGGCAGGCGATGTGGTAGTCATCCGCTATGAAGGACCTAAGGGTGGACCTGGTATGCGTGAAATGCTGAATCCCACTTCTGCGATTGCGGGCATGGGACTTGGATCCAGTGTTGCGCTGATCACGGACGGCAGATTTTCCGGTGCGTCCAGAGGGGCATCGATCGGACATGTGTCTCCGGAAGCGGCTGTGGGCGGCCCCATCGCTCTGGTGGAGGAAGGAGATATTATCAGCATTGATATTCCGAACATGAAGCTGAATGTGAAGGTTTCAGAGGAAGAGATGGCGGCCAGAAAGGAAAAATGGCAGCCAAGGGAGCCGGAAATTACAAGCGGATATCTGGCAAGATACCGGGAGATGGTAACAAGCGGTAACAGAGGCGCCATTCTTGAAATCCCGAAGCGGGGTTAAGGGAAGGCTCTGCCGTAAACAATCCCAGGCGTGATCAGTGAAAAACAGGAGGAACACAGAGTATGAAATTAACCGGTGCAGAGATCGTAGTGGAGTGCCTGAAAGAACAGGGTGTGGATACCGTGTTTGGCTATCCGGGCGGTACGATCCTTAATGTATACGATGCATTGTATCAACATAGTAATGAAATAAACCATATTTTAACATCTCACGAGCAGGGTGCGGCCCATGCGGCGGACGGCTATGCCAGAGCTACAGGCCGGGTGGGCGTGTGTCTGGCCACCAGCGGACCGGGTGCCACCAACCTTGTGACGGGTATCGCTACGGCATATATGGATTCTGTGCCCATGGTGGCGATTACCTGTAATGTGGTGCTGCCTTCTCTGGGCAAGGACTCTTTTCAGGAAGTAGACATCGCAGGTGTCACAATGCCGATCACAAAGCATAATTATATTGTCAAAGATATTCGCATTCTGGCGGATACGCTGCGTAAGGCGTTTGCCATTGCGGGAAGCGGCAGGCCCGGTCCCGTGCTGGTGGATATCACCAAGGATGTGACGGCCAATACATGGGAATATGAGCGGAAAGAGCCTGTGACGGTGGAGAAGATCGCCCGCTATACGCAGGAAGAACTGCAGGCGGCGCTGGAACTTCTGAAAAATGCAAAAAAACCGTACATTTATGTGGGCGGAGGAGCCGTTATTTCCGGAGCTTATCAGGAAGTGCGGGAATTTGCGCGGAGAATGGATGCCCCGATCTGCGACACGCTGATGGGGAAAGGTGTCTGTGACGGACATGACGACCGCTATACGGGAATGATCGGAATGCATGGAACGAAAACTTCTAACTTCGGTGTCAGCCAGTGTGATCTGCTGATCGCCATGGGAGCCAGATTTTCTGACCGTGTGGTGGGTAATCCGAATAAATTTGCAGAAAATGCCAAAGTACTGCACATCGACATTGACGCGGCGGAAATCAACAAGAATATCAGGACAGATGTGTCTCTTGTAGGCGACCTGAAGGAAGTGCTGGGAAGGATCAACGATCAGCTTGAACAGCAGGATCACGGGGAGTGGATGCAGCATATCAGGCAGATGAAGGAGAAGTATCCTTTGAACTATGATGCTTCCGTGTTGTCCTGTCCTTATATTATGGAGGAGATTGACAGGATCACAGGCGGGGATGCTGTAATTACCACGGACGTCGGACAGCATCAGATGTGGGCGGCACAGTATTACAAATATTCCAGGCCGCGGACACTGCTCACTTCAGGCGGCCTGGGCACTATGGGATACGGGCTGGGAGCATGTATCGGAGCCAAAATGGGCCGGCCGGATAAAATCTGTATCAATATAGCAGGAGACGGCTGCTTCCGGATGAATATGAACGAACTTGCCACGGCGAGCCGCTATAACATTCCGATCATTCAGGTGGTGATCAACAATCATGTGCTGGGCATGGTGAGACAGTGGCAGACTCTTTTTTATGGAAAACGTTATTCCCAGACGGTGCTGAACGACGACGTTGATTTCTGCAAGGTGGCAGAAGGTCTTGGCTGTGAAGCGATCAGAGTGACGAAGCGGGAGGAAGCAGCGCCGGCCATCGAGAAGGCCATTGCGCTTGGAAGGCCGGTATTGATAGACTGTATCATTCCTGAAGACGATAAGGTATTTCCCATGGTTCCGGCCGGTGCACCGATCAGTGAAGCCTTTGACGCGTCTGATTTAACGTAAGATGATATGAATTTAAGGTGACTGGAAATATTTCATGAGTAAGAGAATTATAAAACATGTGATGATCATACTATGCATCATCCTGGTCAGCCTGATGGCAACCTACATCGGGCTGGCTCTTTATTATCATAACGCCTTTGCCTACGGAACGTGGATCAACGGTGTATACTGTACGGGCAAGAGCATTCAGGAAGTGAATGATGAGCTGGTGCAGAATTTTACATATGAGGGGATCACGGTTCTGGACCAGGACGGCAATTCCCATAAAATATCTGCGGAGGAGATTGGCTATCAGTTTGATTTCGCCAAGGCGCTGGAAGTATACCGGAAACAGCAGAATCCGTGGATGTGGATCGAGAGTCTGCTCCACGGAGACAGCACAGAGCTTGTGCCGGTGGTATCCTGTGACAAAGAACTGCTTGAGAAGTCGATAGAGCAGATTCCCTTTCTGGCGGCGGAAAAGGAACATCCTGAGGAGGAGCGCGGTGTTGCCATCATCAGGACAAACAGGGGCTATGAACTTCTGAATGAACGAGTCGGCGTGCTGCATACGGATGAGGCAAAGGCGGCTGTCATGGATGCCATTGAGCAGTCCCGGGAGGAAATTTCTCTGGTGGATGCGGGATGTTATCATGACCTGCCGTTGACACCAGAGATGAAAGAGACCCTTGCCCTGTGGGAGCAGGTGGAGAAATTTCAACAGTGCGGCATTGTCTATCGGATGGGGGAAGAGGAGATTCCTGTTGACGGTGCAGTGGTCTGTGACTGGATCGAGCTTGCTCAGGACGGCAGTTTTGCGCTGGATGAAAGGGGACAGATCATGCTTCGGGAAGGAGCGGTGAAGGAATTCATAGATGATCTGGCCAAAGAATACGATACAGTAGGCTCAAGCAGGCAGTTTCGGGCTACGCGCGGTGAAACGGTGACGGTGGAAGGCGGAATCTACGGTAATAAAATTGACAAAGAGGCAGAAGTGGCATATCTTACGGAGGCTTTCTTAAGCGGAAAGCGGGAGGTTCATGAGCCGGTGTACTCACAGACGGCACGGGTACAGGGAAAAGATGATATCGGGGATACCTATGTGGAGATCGACATGGGTGAGCAGATGATGTACTATTATGCGGACGGCCAGTGTCAGATCGAGACTCCGGTCGTTACGGGCAATACATCCCGCAGAATGGGAACGCCTTCCGGTGTCAATTATGTGTATCTCAAACAGACCAACAGAATCCTGCGGGGGCCCGGATATGCATCCCACGTGGATTTCTGGATGCCGGTGAAAGGCAATATCGGCATACATGACGCTTCCTGGCGCAGTAAATACGGCGGCACGATCTATCAGACCAATGGCTCCCACGGCTGTATCAATACACCCAGAGACACCATGACCCAGATTTATGATATGGTGGAGGTGGGAACGCCGGTAGTTATGTTTTATTAATGAAACTGCCGTAAAAAGAAAAAATTTGCCGTAGTAATTGACTAAAGTGTATGAAGAAGGTAAAATGTTTGTTGGTTTATAAATTTATTGCAGATTGCGGAGGAGAGAAAAGTGGCTAGAGTATACAATTTTTCGGCAGGTCCTGCGGTGCTGCCTGAAGAAGTTCTGAGGGAAGCCGCAGAGGAGATGTTAGATTATAAGGGAACAGGCATGTCAGTCATGGAGATGAGTCATCGTTCCAAGGCCTATGATACCATTATCAAAGAGGCGGAAGCAGATCTGAGAACGCTTCTGAAGATTCCCGATAACTATAAAGTTCTGTTTTTACAGGGCGGAGCGAGTCTTGTGTTTGCATCCGTACCCATGAACCTGATGAAGAATCGTAAAGCGGGCTACATTCTGACCGGCCAGTGGGCCAAGAAGGCTTTTGCGGAAGCCAGGATCTACGGTGAAGCGGTGGAACTTGCTTCTTCGGCGGATAAGACCTTTTCTTATATACCGGACTGCTCCGATCTGCCCATCACAGACGATATGGACTATGTATATATCTGTGAGAACAATACCATCTACGGGACGAAATTCCATACATTGCCCGATACGAAGGGGAAGATTCTTGTTTCTGACGCATCTTCCTGCTTCCTGTCCGAGCCCATGGATATTTCCAGATACGGTATGGTTTATGCAGGCGTACAGAAGAATGTGGGACCTTCAGGCACACAGGTAGTCATCATCAGAGAAGATCTGATTACGGACGATGTGCTTCCGGGAACGCCTACCATGATGAAATATAAGATTCATGCAGATAATGAATCTCTTTATAATACGCCGCCCTGTTACGGAATCTATATTTGCGGCAAGGTATTTAAATGGCTCTTAAAGAACGGCGGTCTGGAAGCTATGAAGGAGACCAACGAGAAGAAAGCCGGAATCTTATATGATTTTCTGGATGAGAGTGAACTGTTTCAGGGGACTGTCAGAAAAGAAGACCGCTCCCTCATGAATGTGCCTTTTGTGACCGGCAATGAAGAAATGGATGCGGAGTTTATCAAAGCGGCAGCTGCTGCAGGCTTTGTGAACCTGAAAGGACACCGCAGTGTAGGCGGTATGCGGGCGAGCATCTATAACGCCATGCCTGTGGAGGGTGTGGAGAAGCTGGTTGCTTTCATGAAGGAGTTTGAGCGTGAGCATGGACGATGAAGTCCGTGAGAAATCTATGAGCATAAAAGAAAAGAGGACATACAGATGTTTAAGTATCATTGTTTAAATCCCATCGCGGGAATCGGTCTTGAAAAATTCAGCGATCAGTATGTAAAGACCGACAGCGTGGAAGAGGCTGAAGGTATTCTGGTGAGAAGCGCCGCCATGCATGATATGGAGTTTTCCGACCGGCTGCTTGCCATTGCAAGGGCGGGTGCAGGTGTCAATAATATTCCGCTGGATAAATGTGCCGAGAAGGGTATCGTTGTATTTAACACGCCCGGCGCCAATGCAAACGGCGTGAAGGAACTTGTGATTGCCGGTATGCTGTTAGCTTCCCGTGATGTGGTAGGCGGTATCGAGTGGGTGAAAGAAAACCAGAGCGACGAGAATGTAGGAAAGAATGCGGAGAAGGCGAAGAAGAATTTTGCAGGTACCGAGATCGAGGGTAAGAAGCTGGGTATCATCGGACTGGGTGCGATCGGTGTCAGAGTGGCCAATGTGGCGAAGCACCTGGGCATGAAAGTATACGGTTACGACCCGTATGTATCCGTGGATGCGGCATGGAATCTGAGCCGTGACGTGAAGCATGTTCTGAACGTGGAGGAAATTTATGAAGAGTGTGATCTGATCACGATTCATGTGCCTCTGATGGATGCCACAAAGGGTATGATCAACAAGGAAGCCATCGACAAGATGAAGGACGGGGTGATTCTCCTTAATTTTGCCCGTGACCTGCTTGTAGACGAGAATGCGGTTCTGGACGGAATCAAGGAAGGAAAGATCCGCAAGTACGTGTCCGATTTCCCCAACAGTACCACTGCCGGACAGGACGGATGCATTGTGATCCCGCATCTCGGGGCATCCACGGAAGAGTCCGAAGATAACTGTGCAGTGATGGCGGTTAAAGAGTTGAAGGATTATCTTGAGAATGGAAATATCATCAACAGTGTCAACTATCCGAAGTGTGACATGGGAATCTGTGCACAGGCGGGCCGTGTGGCGATTTTCCATAAGAATAAGGCGAACATGATCACGAAGTTTACGGCATGTTTCGGTGATATCGGCATCAATATTTCCGATATGACCAACAAATCCAAAGGAGAAGTTGCTTATACGATGCTTGACATTGAAACGCCGGCTTCCGAGGAGATTGTCGGTAAGCTGCAGTCTATTGACGGCGTATTCAGAGTGAGAGTAGTGAAATAGAATCAGAACAACGAAAAGAAAACTCCGGATTTGTTCCGGAGTTTTTCATGGTATAGGAAATTCCTTCGCTTATCTGAGTTCGCAAAGTTAATTTGCGAAGCAAATTTACTTTTTTACTTTAATTCAGACGGTTGGCAATTTTTGAAAAATCAGCCCCTTCATTCTCGTCAAGAGTGGCCTGAAGCTGATTCTCGGCTTCCACAGAGGCCTCGCTGGCCAGATCCATATACAGGATAAAGATATCTTCTACGGAAACACCTTTTTCATCGGCAATTTCCTGCATGACAGGTTTCAAAGCTTCCAGCTGAAAAGAGATTCTTGTTTTCTGAGGGTCAATGTCTGCCAGTGCTTTCTCGGCATAGACATTGATCCGGTCTAATATTTCTTTGTTTTCAGATGTCATAGTCACACTTCCTTTATGGTTTCTTGATTTGATTAAAAAGTTATATATTTCCTGTAACGGTTCAGCATCAGGCAGGAATGTGGAGCCGGAGACTGAACTGTTATACATTCTTAGATATTTTAGCACTTCCTGCTTGTGCTGTATAGGCTTATTTGCTAAAATAAATTTATGTGATTCATAAAATAATGATACAGGACAGGAGATAAGATGGCAAAAATATATCCTTTTTGCGCCGTAAGACCGAGGGCGGATCTGGCGGACAAAATCGCGGCGCTCCCGTATGATGTATACAGCAGACGGGAGGCGTATGAGAAAGTCCAGGGAGATCCATATACGTTTTTACGGATAGACAGGCCCGAGACACAGTTCCCGGAAGATCATGACATGTATGCGCCGGAAGTTTATGAGAAGGCAAGGGACATGCTGAACGGGATGCTGCGGGACGGTTTCTTTCAGGAGGAAGAGCGGCCGGCGTATTACGTTTACGAGCTTGTGATGAACGGGCGGTCCCAGGTGGGGATCGGAGCCTGTGCTTCAGTGGATGACTATGAGAACAGGGTCATCAGGAAACACGAGAATACCAGGGCTGACAAGGAAGCCGACAGAATCCGGCATGTGGATGTGTGCAGTGCCCAGACCGGGCCTATTTTTCTGGCGTACCGCAGACGGGAGGGAATAGAGGCTCAGGTACGCAGGGCGATGGAGAAAACTCCGGTTTGTGATTTTACGGCGGAGGATGGTATTACCCACAGAATCTGGGTGATTGATGACGAAGACAGTGTAGTAAAGATCCGGCAGGAATTTGAACAGGTGGAGTCCATTTATATCGCGGACGGACATCACAGATGTGCTTCTGCGGTGCGCGTATCACAGATGCGCAGACAGGCACATCCCGGTTACACGGGAGAAGAGGAGTTTAACTTTTTTCTGTCCGTGCTTTTTCCGGATGACCAGTTGATGATCATGGATTATAACCGGGTAGTCAAGTCCTTGAACGGATATACGGAAGAGGAGTTTCTGAAGCGGATTGGTCAGGATTTCGATATCCGGCCGGCCGGCAGCGAGCCTTACAGGCCCCGGTGCAAAGGGGAGATCGGTATGTATCTTAAGGATACATGGTATTGTCTGAAGATTCGGAAAGAGCGGTATACTTCAGATGCCCTGGCGGATCTGGATGTGGCCATTTTACAGCAGGATCTGTTAGAACCGGTGCTTGGAATCAGAGATCCAAAGGTGGATGACAGAATCGACTTTGTAGGCGGAATCAGAGGGCTTGAAGAGCTGGAACGGCGTGTACATACGGACGCGAAGGCGGCTTTTGCCATGTATCCTACAGATATTCATGAGCTTTTTGCGGTTTCCGATGGCGGAGGTCTGATGCCGCCCAAATCCACATGGTTTGAGCCTAAGCTGCGAAGCGGGCTGTTGATCCACCGGATTGAGTCTTAATATAATACGGAACGGTTTTATCAGCAATTTCAGAAGGGAGAAATTATGAACAAAAAATTATATAAAATGATGAACTGGCCCGAAATAGAGGGGATTGTATATTCTGAATCAGACGATCCACACGCGCTTTTAGGAGCACATGTGACGGGGAATTGTGTGCTTGTGCAGACATTCTGGCCCGGTGCAAAGAGCATCCGCTTACAGCTTGTAGATGATGATAAGAGTTATAAGATGGAGATGGCAGATGAGGCGGGATACTTTGCGGTGGCAGTTCCCGGCAAGAAAATTCCAGATTACGAGTATATTGTGGAAGAACAGGACGGTACGCTGAGGAAAGTGAAGGATGCCTATAATTTTCCGCCGCAGATTACCAGAGAGGATACCGATAAGTTTAACGCAGGCATTCACTATACAATCTATGAAAAGCTTGGTGCGCATCCCATGAAGATCGACGGCACGGAGGGAGTCCTTTTTGCCGTATGGGCGCCCAATGCGCTGCGTGTCAGCGTGGTGGGGGATTTTAACGGCTGGGACGGCAGAACCCATCAGATGAGGCGGCTGTGGAATTCAGGTGTTTTCGAATTGTTTCTGCCCGGCGTGGAGACCGGTTCCTGCTACAAATTTGAGATCAAGGCAAAGGGCGGCCTTACTTATATGAAAGCGGATCCCTATGCATTCGGCCAGCAGCTCAGGCCTGAGAGCGCTTCTGTTGTCAGGGAGCTTGGCGGTTTTCGGTGGCAGGACAGCAAGTGGATGAAGAACCGCGGGAAGCTGCAGGCGGCTGACGAACCGGTTAATGTATATGAGCTTTATCTCGGTTCCTTTGCAAAACCGGAGAACGGCCGGGAATATTATAATTACAGGGAACTGGCTCCGAAGATCATTGATTATGTGAAAAAGATGGGATATACCCATATTGAGCTGATGCCGGTGATGGAACATCCATTTGATGCGTCATGGGGATATCAGGTGATCGGTTATTATGCGCCTACTTCCCGCTATGGTACTGCGGAAGACTTTATGTTTTTTATGAATGAGATGCACAAGGCGGAGATCGGCGTGATCCTGGACTGGGTGCCGGCTCATTTCCCCAGAGATACCTACGGTCTGTCCGGTTTTGACGGTACGTGCCTGTACGAGCATCAGGATCCCCGCCAGGGTTCCCATCCTCACTGGGGTACGCTGATCTACAATTACGGCAGGCCGGAAGTGAGTAATTATCTGATCGCAAACGCGCTGTACTGGGTGGAACAGTATCATGCCGACGGTATCCGCATTGATGCCGTGGCTTCCATGTTGTATCTGGATTACGGTAAAAATGATGGTGAATGGGTTGCCAATATTTACGGCGGAAATGAGAATCTGGAAGCAGTAGAGTTCTTAAAACATCTGAATTCTATTATGAAGAAACGTAATGATGGCGTTTTGATGATCGCGGAAGAATCCACGGCGTGGCCGAAGATCACAGGAGAACTGGAGGATGACGGCCTGGGATTCGACCTTAAGTGGAATATGGGCTTTATGAACGATTACCTCTCCTATATCAAGACGGATCCTTATTTCCGTTCGGGACGCCATAATGACCTGACTTTCAGCATGATCTACGCATATAGTGAGAAATTTATGCTGGTGTTCTCCCACGATGAGGTGGTGCACGGGAAGGGGACGCTTCTCGGCAAGATGCCGGGAGAGAAGGACAAACAGTTTGCGAACATGCGTCTTACTTATGCATACCATATGACTCATCCAGGCAAGAAACTGATCTTTATGGGACAGGATGTGGGCGAATATGATGAGTTTTGTGAGGCCAGAGCAGTGGAGTGGGAACTGCTTGAAAAGGAAGAAAATGCCGGACTGAACCGTCTGGTGGCGGATGTCAATAAATTGTACACGTCCAGGCCTGCGCTGTATGCGAAGGACACTTCCTGGGAAGGCTTTGAGTGGATCAACTGTATTACACCGGAATCCTGTATGCTTTCCTATGTGCGTAAGGATGGCAGACCGGAGAATATGCTTGTTGTTGTGGCAAACTTTGCAGATGTGAAGCAGGACTTCCGTGTGGGGGTTCCCTGTGAAGGAAAGTATACGGAAATACTGAACACCGATGCAAAGATTTACGGCGGCAGTGGAGAGATTGATAATAAGACATGTAATACCACTGAGATGGAATGGGACGGCAAGCCTTATGCCATTGATTTAGTCAGTGCACCGCTTTCCGTAAGTATCTTCTCCTATACACCCTATACTCCGGAGGAGAAGGCAGAGATCGAGCGGATGCGTGCAGAGGAACTGCGTAAGGCAAAAGAGGCTGAGGAGCGCAGAATTGCAGAAGAAGCTGCAAAGGCCATTGCACAGGAAGCTGCCGAGGCCAGAAGGCTGGCGAAGATCGCCGCCGCTGAGGCAAAGGAACGTGCCAAAGAGGCTGACGAGATGGTCAGACGTGCCAAAGAAGCGGCGGATAAACTGAAAAAGATCACCGAGGCACAGGAAGCCCGGGCGAAGGTGGAGCAGGAGAAGGCAGGTGTTTCTGAGAAGGCGGCTGAAAAAACAGCTCAGAAGACTGCCGGAAAGGCAACGGGAAAACAGCAGGAAAGCAAAGCTGTAAGGCGGCCCGGAAGACCGCGGAAAAAACAATGAAAAAGAAACAAAAATTTAACGGGAAATGAGGAAAAAGATGGAACAGCAGAATATGGCGGCGGAAGAAATTGATATGGGATTGATAGAAGCTTATTTGCAGCAGCTTCCCGACAAAGTTCTGCGTTTTGGAATGAAGGTGCTTCTTGCCCTCGTCGTCTTTTTTCTGGGAATCCAGTTGATCAAAATTGTACGCAGAATCGTCCGCCGTTCCCTGAAAAGGGGAAATGCGGATGCAGGCGTCATGCAGTTTCTGGATTCCTTTATCAAAGCGGTGCTGTACGTTCTGCTGATATTCATGATCGCATCAGGCTTCGGGCTGGATGCGGCCAGCGTGGTGGCGCTGCTTGGTTCTGCAGGCGTGGCGATCGGTCTGGCGGTACAGGGCAGCCTGTCCAATTTTGCAGGCGGCGTATTGATCCTGCTCCTGAAACCTTTCCGGGTGGATGATTATATTAAGGCAACCGCTGTGGGACATGAGGGTACGGTGAAAGAGATCCAGCTTTTTTATACGAAGCTGGCAACACCGGATAATCATGTGGTGATCATTCCCAACGGTGATCTGGCCAATTCCAGCATCCTTAACATGAGTACGCTGGGGGAACGTCGGATGGATATCAGCGTTGGTATCTCTTATGATGCGGATATCCGTGTGGCAAAAGAGGCTATTCTTAAAGTTCTGGAAGAGGACAGTGCAGTACTTAAGGAAAAAGACCATATGGTATTTGTGCAGGAACTGGCGGACAGCAGCGTGAATCTGAATGTGCGCTGCTGGGCGCTTAATGAGGATTACTGGGAGTGCAGGTGGCGCGTTACGGAGCAGATCAAGTATGCACTGGATGAGGCGGGCGTTTCCATACCTTATCCGCAGATGGACGTGCATATCGATCATGGGACATGATGCGGCAGCGTGCTTTCGCCATTTTCGATGGTTTGGCAGATGTCTGGAATGTAATGGAGAGAAAATATTCGGAAAATATTTGTAAGAAGGTTTTTTCAAAATTATCTTGCAAAATGGCGCGCAAGCAAGTATAATAATTTTTGTTGCAGAAAGATGCTGGAATAGCGCAGTCGGTAGCGCAACTGATTCGTAATCAGTAGGTCGAGGGTTCGAGTCCCTTTTCCAGCTTAAAAGGGATTTTTCCGAAAGGACGACAGGTTCTACGGGAAGATCCCTTTTTGATACGGAAAATGTTGAGATATGGAAAATGCTGCGGGCGGATTTGTCTGCAGCAGATCAATCCGGGAAACAATCGGGAGAAACTTATGAAATTTGCGGTGCTTGCCGGAAAAGCGGCGGAATATGATACTCTGAAAACGGAATATAAGAAGGCAGAACGGCAGGGAGAGATAAGACTTGGAGAGTCGCATTTGTTCTACCGCTATTTTATTAAGGTCAGATATGTATGCTATGAGGAGATCAATCGGGCGTACCTGAGAGAAGAAAGCGGTGAGAGTGGAGAATTTCTGATCAGGGAGTGGTATCTTATGCTGGAAATGCGGGACGGCACATTGCATAAACTGCGGATGGAACGGGAAGGATATGCAAGAGATGTTTTGAGAGAACTGGAAAAGGAACACAGGCATATTACGGTGGGAATTGACCGACTAAGTTAAACTATATCCTGATGACAATTCTTATAGGCTCTTTTCATTCATGGTTCTCGTTTTTTCATGCTGTTTTCCCATTCATATGTCAGATACGGCAGTTAGACGGATATTTGATTTCGAACAAGAATATTCAAAAATAACATATACAATACCTTGACACAAAAGAAAACGATGATACAATATATAGTATACGTCACGGGAATGTATCATACATTATGTAGTGACAGAACAGAAAATATATGTGTTGAATAAGGATTGGTGGGTATTGTTTAATGAAGATCATTAAAAGAAGCGGTGCGGAAGTAACCTTTGACTTGGAGAAGATTATTGCGGCAATCTGTAAGGCAAACAACAGTGTCAAAGAAGAAGACAAATTATCGGAGGAAGAGATCGACGAGATTGCTGAGGTAGTGACGAGGAACTGTGAAGAGATGAGACGTTCTCCAAGCGTGGAGGAGATTCAGGACATGGTGGAGAACCAGCTGATGAAGTACCGTGCATATACGATGGCCAGAAATTATATTACCTATCGTTATAAAAGAGCGCTTGTCCGTAAATCAAACTCTACAGATGAACAGATCTTAAGTCTGTTAGAGTGTAACAACGAGGAAGTAAAACAGGAAAATTCCAATAAAAACCCGACAGTGAACAGTGTACAGCGGGATTATATGGCCGGTGAAGTCAGCAAAGATATCACCAGACGGTTTCTGCTTCCGCCGGATATTGTGGAAGCGCATGAAAAGGGGATCATTCATTTTCATGATGCGGATTATTTTGCCCAGCATATGCATAACTGCTGTCTGGTCAATCTGGAGGACATGCTGCAGAACGGTACTGTGGTCAGCGAGACGATGATCGATACGCCTAAAAGCTTTTCTACGGCATGTAATGTGGCTACGCAGAGTATTGCCCAGATCGCAAGCTGCCAGTATGGCGGCCAGAGTATCTCACTTTCTCATCTTGCACCCTTTGTACAGGTGAGCAGGGAGAAGTTTCGCAGAGAGATCAGGCGGGAACTGAAAGCGTGCGGGATTGACGCTGACGAGGAGCAGATAAACCAGATTGCCGAGAGCCGGGTAAGAGATGAGGTCAAGCGGGGCGTACAGATCATCCAGTATCAGGTCATTACACTGATGACGACCAACGGACAGGCACCGTTTATCACGGTATTTATGTATATTGACGAAGTGCCGGAGGGGCAGCTTCGGGACGATCTGGCAATGATCATCGAGGAGATGCTTAACCAGCGTATTGCAGGCGTGAAGAACGAAAAGGGCGTCTACATTACGCCGGCTTTTCCGAAGCTGATCTATGTGCTGGAAGAAGATAACATTCATGAGGACAGCAAATACTGGTATCTGACGAAGCTGGCGGCGCAGTGTACGGCCAAACGTATGGTGCCGGATTATATTTCAGAGAAGATCATGAAAAAACTGAAGGACGGCAATTGTTATACCTGCATGGGATGCCGCTCTTTTCTCACCGTATATCACGATGAGGAGGATCAGCCGAAGTTCTATGGAAGGTTCAATCAGGGTGTGGTCACCTTGAATCTGGTAGACGTGGCATGTTCTTCGGGTAAGGATATGAAAAAGTTCTGGGAAATCATGGATGCCCGTCTGGATTTGTGCCGGAGGGCGCTCATGTGCCGTCATAACAGACTGAAAGGCACACCTTCCGATGTGGCGCCGATTCTGTGGCAGAACGGTGCTCTGGCGCGGCTGAAGAAGGGAGAGAAGATAGACAGGCTCCTCTATGGGGGGTATTCCACCATTTCCCTGGGCTATGCCGGATTGTGTGAGTGTACAAGGTATATGACAGGTAAAAGTCATACAGACCCGGAGGGGACGCCTTTTGCATTGAAGGTTATGCAGTATTTGAACAATGCCTGCAAAGAGTGGCGGGAAGAGACGAATATTGATTTCAGTCTGTACGGGACACCGCTTGAGTCTACCACTTACAAATTTTCGAAATGCCTGCAGAACCGGTTTGGCGTGATCGAGGGTGTGACGGACAAGAATTATATTACGAACAGTTATCATGTGCATGTGACAGAAGAGATCAACGCCTTTGAAAAACTGAAGTTTGAAGCCCAGTTCCAGGAGTTGTCGCCGGGAGGCGCGATCAGCTATGTGGAAGTGCCCAATATGGAGAAAAATCTGGATGCGGTGCTGTCTGTGATGCAGTATATTTATGACAATATCATGTATGCGGAGCTGAATACGAAGAGCGATTACTGTCAGGCCTGCGACTATCACGGGGAGATCGAGATCGTTAATGATACGGACGGCAAGCTGATCTGGCGCTGCCCTAACTGCGGCAACACGGACCAGGATAAAATGAATGTGGCCAGACGTACCTGCGGCTATATCGGAACTCAGTTCTGGAATCAGGGCCGTACTCAGGAGATCAAGGAACGGGTATTACATTTGTGAAAGGCTGCCGGATGAATTACTCAGAGATCAAAAATTGTGATATTGCCAATGGCCCCGGTGTGCGGGTGACTCTTTTTGTGAGCGGCTGCACCCATCACTGTGAGGGGTGCTTTAACGAGATGACATGGGATTTCACCTACGGAAATCCTTTTGATGAAGCCGTGCAGGAGCGGTTGTTAAATGATCTGGCGCCGGATTATATCGCGGGTCTTACGCTGCTTGGGGGAGAACCGCTTGAATATGCCAACTGGCGGGAATTGCTGCCCTTTTTAAAAAGGGTGAGGGAATGTTATCCGCAGAAGAATGTCTGGTGCTATACAGGATACCGTTTTGAGGAAGATATTTTAAACCGGTTCTGCGTTATGTGGGAGGATATGAGAGAATTTCTTTCCTGTATTGATGTAATCGTGGACGGGGAGTTTATTCTGGCACAGAAAGATATCAGCCTGCAGTTCAGAGGATCCGCCAATCAGCGGATTATTCTCGTACAGGAATCACTGCAACGGGGAGAGACTGTGCTGTGGGATGAAGAAACATGAACGGGACAGTGATAAAGAATGCAGCCTCCGTGTGACAGCAGGACAATAAACAGAAGAAAGAAATCATGGGATGGCAGAATGCCGGATGCAGAAATGTGTCCGGCATTTTTTGATCGGGATTTATTTTACCTGTGTAGAAAAATCTGTATCCCGATTACAGGGCGGAGGCGGTCAGTGGAACAGAAAAAACCGGCGTGACCTTTGCCAAGCCGGTTCTGACGGAAATTCATGCGGGTAAGGTCCATACTTCGGACATTTTCCGGTGTGAGATTCAGTATTTCTTGCGATAATGATGTTCCAGGCTCTGGATCAGCTTGTAGAATGCCATTGCGATGGCGCACAGGATGATGATCGAAGTGATCACCATGTTTAACTGGAAGAAGTGAAAAGCGTGAGTGAGACGGACAGGCAGAGGGAGATAACAGCCGGGAAAATATGATTTTACAGAGATAAAAGACAGGATTCGGACATAAATTTTTGTAAGATGTGTACAGGAGACCGGCCTATGACGGAAGAGAACGGGGAGATCATAGTGAGAATTTTCAGAATTCTGGAACAGGAAGGACTGATTACGGCGGAAGAGCGGATCAGAGTCATGGAGTTACTGCAGAGGAAATCATGTCCGGGATCGTGACAGGAATGGGGTATGGTTTACGGTATTTTAAAGGGAAGGAGTGGAGGCTATGGAGCAGCTGCGGGCGGTAATCTATAACCGCTGCAGTACCGAAGAGGAAAGCCAGAAAGATGCGCTTGTCAAGCAGGTGAAAGAATCGAAGAACTGCGTCTATGAACTGGGCTGGCGGCTGGTGGATACATATGTGGAAGCAAAAAGCGGCACCACGGTCAAGGGCAGGAGTGAATATGGCAGGTTATATCAGGATCTGGAACAGGACAAATTCGACATCATCGTTATTAAGAGCCAGGATCGTCTGATGCGGAATACGAAAGACTGGTATCTGTTCCTGGACCGGATGCAGAGGAACCGGAAAAAGCTGTATATGTATCTGGAAGGAAAATTTTATACGCCGGATGATGCGCTGATCACGGGCATCAAGGCGATCCTGGCGGAAGAGTACAGCAGAGAACTGAGTAAAAAAATCAATAATGCGCATAAAAACAGACAGAAGGAAGGGAAAAGCTTTGTCTTTACCAACCGTATGTATGGGCTGAAAAAGCTGCCGGACAAGAGTATTGTGATCGATGAACGCGAGGCGGAGATGATACGGATGATCTTCCAACTGTCGGCAGACGGATACGGCACTCACAGCAGTGCGGAAATTCTGTATGAAAAAGGTTATCGAAACAGGAACGGCAAGATGCTGTCACCTTCCATGATTCGCAATTTGATCCGCAATCCCGTTTATAAGGGGACTGTGGTGCAGAATAAACGCCATTATGAATTTGAGAGGAAGCAGACTGTAAGGAATCCGGAAGAGGAATGGATCGTGCATCGGGATGCGGTACCTGCCATTGTTGACAGCAGGCTGTTTGAGGCAGCGAACCGGGCTTTGGATCACAGGAAAAGGACGAGACAGCAAAATAACGGCGCTGTTGTCCGCTATGGCACCGGAAGCCATGAACTGTCGGGAAAAATCATCTGCGGGCTTTGCGGGGAACCTTTTTACCGGACGGTGCGCTGGAATAAATCAGGTAAAATAGCGGAATGGAAGTGCAGCAATTATCTTCACCACGGCAGGCGGGCAGATGAACTGCGGAGAAATCAGATCAGAAAGACTGTAAGTGACAAGGATGCAGGCTGCGATAATGTACATTTGGACGAGAAAAAGATGCTCTTATGCCTGGAACAGATATGCGGCCCGAAGCTGAAGCAGCCGGATCAGGAAGAAATTCTGGAAGAGACGATGATGCTGCTTGGAAAGGTTTTCGGGGACAGTGCTGTATGGGAAAGACAGAGACTTCTCGAAGCAGAACTGCAAAAAGCCCGATACCGGAAAGAACTTCTTTTAGAGAAGCTTTTGGATGGTGTGATCGATGATCAGGACTATCAGTGGAAAAATCATGACATACAGGAGAAAATCGAATTCTGCAGGGAACGGATCAGACAGCTGGGAGCGGATCCGGAAGAGAAAGAAGCACGTGCGAAACGTCTGGAAGACATCAAAGAACGTCTGGTACAGGATGTGATCGGACAGGCGCTGCGGGATGGCATTATCTCGGAAATTGATCGGATCATGGTGTATCCTGCGCAGATGGAGATTTGCTTTCGCATCCGGAAGCAACCGGAACGGGCATACACCGAAAGAGGAACGACGGACCATGCAGCCTGCGGGGACAACGATGGGACGGAGACGGTCATAATAGCGCAAAGCTGCAGCACTTCTCACGGTGCGGAAATAGAGGAGCAGAAGAAAAGGATGCTTGATCTGGTGCGGGTTACGCCCGGAATAACAGCAAAAGAAATCGCAGAAGAAATGGGAGTTACCCTTTCTTTGACCCGCCGGCGTATGCAGGATCTCAGGGCGGAGAGAAAAATAGATTACCGTATGCGGGACGGCAGAGGACAGTGGATTATCGTTGAAGATCGTAACGAGATCGTAACGGAGGAATGCAGCGCCGAGGATTTTCTTGACTTTAGTGATTAAAAGTGTTAAAGTGGTGAAAGTAATTTTAAGATGGGGAAAGGAGTCTGTTTATGTCAGCATTAGAGGAAATTCGCCGCCGCTTTAAAAATGATCATTTTGCTACGGATGCCACGGGGGTTGTCATTGATTCTGCGGAGCCGGGTAAGGCTGTATGCTCTCTGACTCTGGAGGAGAGGCATATGAATGAGAACCATGTGCCGATGGGTGGCGCGGTATTCACACTGGCGGATATCGCATGTGCAGTTGCGGCTAACGGATATTCAGAGAGGAAGACTGTGAGCCAGCAGGCATCTATCACTTTTCTGGCGCCGGCTAAGGGCGGACGCCTGATTGCGGAAGCTTCCTGCCTGAGAGAAGGGCATACTACCGCACTCTATACGGTGGATGTGCGGGATGAACTGGGAACTTATGTGGCACATGCCTCGATGAATGGATATATTATAAAATAGCATATGATATATAATATATGATACGTAATACGTGATATGTAATGCACGATGCGTAACATGTAATATGTAATGTACGGTATATAACGAATGATATGTAACGTGTGATATAAAAAGGAGGAACCATATTATGGTGATTACGGAGTTTTTGGAGCGGAATGCCCGCCTATACGGTTCGGATACGGCGCTTGTGGAACTGAATCCTTCCCACGAGCGTGACAGTGCGGTGACCTGGCGGGAGGCAAGCTTGATCGAAAGTGCAGAAAACGGGGCGCCTTATCGCCGGGAACTGAGCTGGGCGGATTTTGACAGGCGCGCCAACCGGTTTGCCAATCTGCTCTTAAGCCGCGGATTTGAGCGTGAGATGAAGGTAGGCATTCTGATGATGAACTGTCTGGAATGGCTGCCCGTTTATTTCGGCATTTTGAAAGCGGGCGGCATAGCCGTTCCGTTAAACTTCCGTTATTCTGCGGAAGAGATTAAATACTGTCTGGAACTTGCGGATGTGGAGATATTGGTGTTCGGGCCGGAATTTATCAGCCGGATGGATACGATCGCGGAGAATCTGCCGGCAGTAAAAACGATGTTTTTTCCGGGACCGGATGGCCCTTCCTACACGGAAGACTGCCTTAAGCTGATGGGATTCTGTTCTTCCAGCGCGCCGCCGGTGGCGCTCAAGGAGACGGATTATGCGGCGATCTATTTTTCTTCCGGCACCACCGGATTTCCGAAAGCGATCCTGCACAATCATCTGGCGCTGCGTTCTTCCTGTGAGACGGAGCAGAACCACCATGGGCAGACGAAGGAAGATGTGTTCCTCTGCATTCCGCCTCTTTACCATACCGGAGCAAAAATGCACTGGTTCGGTTCCCTGATCACGGCCGGCAAGGCAGTGCTTCTGCGGGGGGTGAAACCGGAGTGGATTCTGCGTGCGGTGACGGAAGAAAAGTGTACCATCGTGTGGCTTCTGGTGCCCTGGGCACAGGATCTGCTGGATGCCATTGACTCAGGCAAGGTGGATATGGAACATTACCTGCTGGAACAGTGGCGGTTGATGCATATCGGAGCCCAGCCCGTTCCGCCCAGCCTGATCCAGCGCTGGAAAAAACATTTTCCGCATCATCAGTATGACACGAACTATGGTCTGAGCGAATCCATCGGACCGGGCTGTGTGCACCTGGGCGTGGAAAACATACATAAAGTGGGAGCCATCGGCAAACCGGGCTATCACTGGGAAGCAAAGATTGTGGACGAGCAGGGGAATGAGACTGCTCAGGGAGAAGTGGGTGAACTGATCGTCCACGGACCGGGCGTCATGCTCTGCTATTACAAAAATCCCGAAGCTACGGACGAGGTATTAAAGGACAGATGGCTTTATACCGGGGATATGGCGCGTAAGGATGAGGACGGATTCATTTATCTGGTAGACAGGAAGAAGGATGTGATCATTTCCGGTGGTGAGAATCTGTACCCGGTACAGATCGAAGATTTCCTGCGCCGTAACGATAAGATCAAGGATGTGGCTGTGATCGGACTGCCGGATGCAAGACTTGGCGAGATTGCGGCGGCGATCATCGGACTGAAGGACGGGGTTTCCTGTACGGAAGAGGAGATCATGGAGTTCTGCAATGAACTGCCGCGATATAAGCGGCCCAAGAAGGTCATCTTTGATGAAGTGCCGAGAAATCCGACAGGAAAGATCGAGAAGCCGGTACTTCGGGAACGTTACTGTCACGGAAGCCTGGTGGAAGCCCAGATCAGCAATTAAATGAGGGGAGAAAACGAAAATGGATCTTTTTGTTAAACTGGTTATGCTTGTCATCTTTTTCGGGATGATGATCGGTATCGGCTTTTACTGCCGGAAACATGCCACTGATGTGAACGGATTTGTGCTTGGCGGGAGAAGTGTGGGCCCGTGGCTTACCGCCTTTGCCTACGGAACAAGTTATTTTTCTGCGGTGGTTTTCGTGGGGTATGCAGGACAGTTTGGCTGGAAATACGGCATTGCCGCTACCTGGGCGGGGCTGGGGAATGCATTTCTTGGTTCGCTGCTGGCATGGGCGGTGCTGGGACGCCGTACACGTATCATGACACAGCATCTGGACAGTGCCACCATGCCGCAGTTTTTCGGAGAACGGTTTGAGAGCAAGCCTTTGAAGCTGGCGGCTTCTGCCATTATCTTTATCTTTCTGATTCCTTATACGGCAAGTCTTTACAACGGATTGAGCCGTCTGTTCGGTATGGCCTTTGACATTGATTACAGCGTATGTGTGATTGTGATGGCAGTGCTCACAGGAATCTATGTGATTGCAGGAGGTTATATGGCCACTGCAATCAATGATTTTATTCAGGGCATCATCATGATTTTCGGCATTGTGGCTGTGGTGGCGGCGGTGCTGAACAGCCAGGGCGGTTTTCTGGCGGCCCTTGATAAGCTGGCGGCTGTCAGTGACGAGTCGGTATCTGCGGCGCCGGGTGTGTTTAATTCTTTCTTCGGGCCGGATCCTGTGGGGCTTCTGGGCGTGGTCATTCTTACCAGTCTGGGAACCTGGGGACTGCCCCAGATGGTACAGAAATTTTATGCCATCAAGAGTGAGAGTGCGATTAACAAAGGTATGATCATTTCTACCGTTTTTGCCGCTATTGTGGCAGGCGGCTGTTATTTCCTGGGCGGTTTCGGACGGCTTTTTGGTGACAGGATTGATATTGCGGCGAACGGCTATGACTCGGTGGTTCCAACGATGCTTTCGGGGCTGCCTGCGATTCTGATTGCAGTGGTGGTTATTCTGGTGCTTTCGGCTTCCATGTCCACGCTGTCTTCCCTTGTTCTGGCATCCAGCTCCACCTTGACGCTGGACTTCATTAAAGGTAATATTATGAAGGAGATGGATGAGAAGAAACAGGTGAAATGGATGCGGGCGCTGCTGGTAATGTTTATTGCGGTTTCCGTGGTGCTTGCGCTGATTCAGTACCGTTCCAATGTCACTTTTATTGCACAGCTTATGGGTGTGAGCTGGGGCGCGCTGGCCGGTGCATTTCTGGCGCCGTTTCTTTACGGCCTGTATTGGAAACGGACTACGAAGGCGGCCTGCTGGGTGAGCTTTTTGTTCTCCACGGTGGTGATGCTTGCCAACATCTTTTTCCGTTCCGGTTTTCCGGCGCTGCTGCAGTCGCCGATCAACGCCGGCGCATTCTGTATGCTGGCCGGCCTCGTGATCGTGCCGGTAGTGAGTGTGTTGACAAAGGCGCCTGATAAAAAGAAGCTGGAACAGATTTTCTCATGCTATGAGAAGAAGGTGACTGTTTCTGTGAAAGATTCCATCGGTGATCAGAATTAACGCAAGAATGACAGAAAACAGGCATTCTACGCAGTGATTTTGGAAGCAGAATGATTAAGGAGGAAAAGGATAATATGAAAATACTGATGCTTGGCAATGAGGCGGTTGCCAGAGGTCTCTATGAGGCAGGCTGCAGCTTCGTATCCAGTTATCCCGGAACGCCCAGCACGGAGATAACCGAGTGTGCGGCTAAATATGAGGAGCTGTACGCGGAGTGGGCGCCAAATGAAAAGGTGGCTCTTGAGGCAGCGCTTGGTGCATGTCTTTCAGGAAAGAGAAGCTTCTGCGCCATGAAGCATGTGGGACTCAATGTGGCGGCGGATCCGCTGTTTACCATTTCTTATACGGGAGTGAACGCCGGACTTGTGATTGGTGTGGCTGATGATGCAGGTATGCACAGTTCTCAGAATGAACAGGATTCCAGACATTATGCGCAGGCATCCAAGATTCCCATGCTGGAACCCTCTGATTCTGCGGAGGCGCTTATCTTTGCGAAGCTGGCTTATGAGCTTTCGGAGAAGTTTGATACGGCGGTGCTGATCAAGATGTGTACCCGTGTGAGCCATTCCCAGAGTGTTGTGGAGACGGGGGAGCGGGTTCTTCCGGCACGTAAAAAATATGAAAAGAACCCCGGAAAATTTATTATGATGCCGGCGAATGCCAAGAAACGCCACCCGGAGGTGGAAGCACGTACCGGAGCGTTGACAGCGTGGGCGGAAACGGCAGAGATAAACCGGATCGAGGAAGGCAGCGACAAGTCCTGCGGCATTATCACTTCCTCCACCTGCTATCAATATGTGAAAGAAGCTTTTGGAGATACCTATCCGGTATTAAAACTGGGCATGATCTGGCCTATGCCGGAGCAGAAGATAAAGGACTTTGCAGCCACGGTAGAGAAGCTCGTGGTGGTGGAAGAACTGGATGGCTTTATTGAGACGCACTGCAGGAATCTGGGACTTACGGTATCCGGCAAGGACTTGTTCTCCAATATCGGAGAACTGAGCCAGAATCTGGTGAAAGAGAAGCTGGGCGGGTCTGTGCAGACAGGGGCGGCGCTTGCGGAAAACATTCCGGCCAGACCTCCCGTGATGTGTGCAGGCTGTCCTCACCGCAGCATTTTCTATGTTCTGAAAAAGATGAACCTTACGGTGCTGGGAGATATCGGCTGTTATACACTTGGTGCAGTGCCGCCCCTTGGCGCGATTGACACCACGGTGTGTATGGGCGCTTCCGTTTCCGGGCTTCACGGGTTTGTGAAAGCAGGAGACGAGGAGAGCGCGGGAAAGACTGTGGCGGTTATTGGTGATTCCACATTCATTCATTCCGGTGTTACAGGTCTGATAAACATTGCATATAATGAGTCGGATTCCACCGTGATTATACTGGACAATTCTATCACCGGCATGACAGGACATCAGCAGAATCCCACCACAGGTTATAACCTGAAAGGAGATCCGTGTACGAAGATTGACCTGGAGAGCCTGTGCCATGCTGTGGGGATTAAGCGGGTAAGGGTAGTAGATCCTTATGATATGGAGATCTGCCAGGCAGTGATCAAAGAAGAACTGGCGGCAAAAGAGCCTTCGGTGATTATTTCCCGCCGTCCATGTGCGCTGCTTAAATATGTGAAGCATCCCGGACCGATCTGTTCCGATCCGGAGAAATGCAAGGGCTGCAAGGCATGTATGAACATCGGCTGTCCTGCAATCAGCATGGTGGACGGTAAGGCGAAGATCGATGCAACGCTCTGTGTGGGATGCGGAGTGTGTGAACAGCTTTGCAAGTTTGATGCGCTTGGCGGGTGTGAATAAAGTTTTTGGATAAATTGAGTCAAAAAGCAGTACAGAAATGGAGAAAAATATGGAAACTAAGAATATCATGATCGTGGGTGTGGGCGGACAGGGCACTCTGCTTGCAAGCAAGCTTCTGGGACGGCTGCTTCTGGGGAAGGGATTTGATGTGAAGGTCAGTGAAGTTCATGGCATGAGCCAGCGCGGCGGTAGCGTTGTCACGTATGTGCGCTGGGGTGACAGAGTCTGCTCCCCTATTATCGATAAGGGGCAGGCGGACTGTATTCTCTCTTTTGAACTTCTGGAAGCGGCCCGGTATACGGAATTTTTGAAGCCGGGCGGCAGGATCATCGTCAACAGCCAGCAGATCAATCCGATGCCGGTGATTGCTGGAATGGCGGCATATCCTGAAAATCTGGAAGAAAAAATGGCGGCGCTGGGTGTTAATGTGGACGCGCTTGATGCACTTTCTCTGGCAGAAGAGGCAGGAAGCAGCAAGGCGGTGAATCTGGTACTTATGGGCAGGCTGGCCAGACATTTTGACTTTACCGAAGAGGAATGGATGGAGGCTATCGAGCACAGCGTGCCGCCGAAGTTCCTGGAATTAAACAAGAAGGCATTTGAACTGGGAAGAAGTGCATAAGACAGCGTTATAGAGGAGGACATAAAACATATGGAACGGTATTACCAACAGGAAATTGAAACTGCGGACAGGGAGCAGATTCTTGCGTGGCAGAATGAACGTCTGGTAAAGCAGGTGCGCCATGTATGGGATAATGTACCCTACTATCGCGCAAAGATGGAGGCGGCGGGGGTTACGCTGGAGGATATTCAGGGTGTAAAGGATCTGCACAAGCTGCCTTTTTTGACAAAGGATGATCTCAGGGAAGCATATCCTTACGGTCTGCTGGCAAAGCCTCTTGAGGACTGTGTGAGGATTCAGTCCACGTCGGGTACTACCGGACGCAGGGTGGTTGCCTTTTATACCCAGCATGACGTGGATCTGTGGGAGGACTGCTGTGCCCGCGCCATTATGGCGGCAGGCGGCACCAACGGGGATGTCTGTCATGTCTGCTACGGTTACGGTCTTTTTACCGGAGGCCCCGGACTCAACGGAGGCAGCCATAAGGTGGGATGTCTGACACTTCCCATGTCATCGGGAAATACGGATCGGCAGCTGCAGTTTATGATTGACCTTGAATCTACGATTCTCTGCTGTACACCTTCTTATGCAGCTTTTCTGGCGGAGAGCATCCATGAGAGAGGGCTGCGGGATCAGATTAAGTTAAAGGCCGGTATTTTCGGTGCAGAGGCGTGGAGTGAAGAGATGCGTCAGGATATCCAGAACAAGCTGGGGATCAAAGCCTACGATATTTACGGCCTCACGGAGACCAGCGGTCCCGGCGTTGCTTTTGAGTGCAGCGAGCAGACAGGTATGCATATCAATGAAGATCATTTTATTGCGGAGATCATTGATCCGGATACGGGAGAGGTTCTTCCCGAGGGAAGCAAAGGCGAGCTGGTATTTACGGCTATTACAAAGGAAGCTTTTCCGCTTCTGCGTTACCGTACCAGGGATATCTGCATCCTTTCCAGAAAGAAGTGTGCCTGCGGCCGTACCCATGTTAAGATGAGCAAACCCATGGGCAGAAGTGATGATATGCTGATCGTCAAGGGAGTGAATGTCTTCCCGTCCCAGATCGAGACGGTACTTTTGGAGCAGGGTTATCCTGCAAATTATCAGATTATTGTGGACCGTATCAATAATTCCGATACCATCGAGGTGATGGTGGAGATGACACCTGAAAACTTCTCCGATAATCTGGGTAAGATTACGGAGATGGAGAAAGGACTTGTTTCCGCGCTGAAGGCGATGCTCGGAATCTATGCAAAGGTGCGTCTGGTGGCGCCCAAGTCTATCACACGAAGCGAGGGCAAGGCAGTTCGCGTGATTGATAAACGTAAGATCTGAGAAAGTGAAAGATCGGCAGAGAGGAAACGAGAGTAAAAATCTGATTTTTTGACCGCGAGGTTTGTGTCTGCGCGCTGCCGGCCGCAAACCCGCAACCCATGTATGGATTTGTGTAAAAAGCAGCGCAGAAATGGAGAAAAGCTATGACAATACCTCAAATTTCTGTATTTCTGGAAAATAAGGCGGGACAGCTTGCGGATATCACCGGCATTCTTTCAAACAACCAGGTGAACATGCGGGCGATCAACATCGCGGAGACGGCGGATTATGGTGTCCTGCGGCTGATCGTGGATGATGCGTCGAAGGCATCTGCCATTCTTCTGGAACAGGGCTTTATCCTGACCATGACACCGGTGGTGGGTGTGGCTGTTCCTGATACGCCCGGCGGCCTCAGCAAAGTGCTCAGCGTGATTTCCTGTGCTGGAATCGATGTAGAGTATATGTATTCCGTTTTCGGGCAAAAGGACGGACAGGCATGTATGATCTTCCGCGTGGCGGATACGGAGGGACTGGCGGCAGTTCTCGAACAAGAAGGAATCTGCACGGTTGCCGGAGAAGATCTGGGACTCCATTAGGATACTGTCAGCCGGAACAAGAACAGAAAAAACCGGAACGAGAAAATTTTTCCCGCCCTGTCAGTATGCAGACAGGGCGGTTATTCTTTCCGGGTTTCTGTCACTGACGCTTATCAGCTGAATACCTGAGAGCCATAGATGATCAGGTAGCCCAGCCCGCGTCTGGCAGCCAGAAATTCTCCGATGATGACACCTACAAGGGAAAGCCCGATGTTGACCTTCATGTTGCTTATGATCAGAGGGACAGAGCCGGGAAGAATGACCTTGAAGAGTGCATCCAGCCGGCTGCCGCCCAGCGTATGGATGAGCTTCAGCATTTCCGGGTCTGATTGACTGAAACCGGTATACAGACTGATGATGGATCCGAAGACAGCCACGGAAATACCGGCCACGATGATGGTATTCGTTCCGGTGCCCAGCCAGACGATCAAAAGCGGTGCAAGGGCTGATTTCGGCAGGGAGTTAAGGACTACCAGATATGGCTCAAGGACTTCAGCAAGGCTGTTTGCATACCAGAGCAGCGTTGCGGCGAGCAGACTGAGCAGCGTGACTAACAGGAAACTGGCTACCGTTTCAAGAAGTGTGATACCTGTATGGAGAAAGAAAGAGTGATCCAGAAACATCTGATACAAATAAGACACGATACCGCTCGGACTGCTGAAAAAGAAGACGTCGATCCACTGCCGCCCGGCGGCCAGTTCCCACAGTCCGAGAAACAGAACGATCAGAAGCAGTCTCGCCAGACTGATGATATGATGGTGCCGCCAATGGGCTTTGAGAAATGCATATTGATCAGCAGACATGTTATCAGGCCGTCTGGAAAACGGATTGTTCATTCGTCAACACCTCCCACAAGTGATTGAAATAGAGTTGATATTCTGCAGTGTTTCTGACTGCCATAGGATCCCGGCGGTCGATAGAAAACTGAATGGGCATCTCACATTTGATGCTGGCGGGCCGTTTGGAGAGGACAAGCACACGGTCGGCCAGGGTGACGGCTTCTGACAGGTCATGGGTGATCAGAACGGCCGTTTTGTTTGTATTCCGTATAATCTGGGCGATATCTGCGGAAACATTCAGTCTTGTCTGGGAATCCAGGGCACTGAATGGTTCATCCAGAAGGAGCAGGTCGGGGTGGATCGCCATGGTACGGATCAGGGCGGCACGCTGACGCATTCCGCCGGACAGTTCAGAGGGTTTCTTGTCCTTGAATGCATAGAGATCGTAATCCTCAAGCAGCTTGAGGACATAATCCTGATTTTCACGGGTCAGGGCGTGGTTGAGTTCCAGACCGAGGGTGACGTTCTGATAGATGGTACGCCATTCAAACAGATGGTCCCGCTGAAGCATATAGCCGATTCTGACAGTATCTTCGGTTCCGCAGTCCGCAAGGCATTTTCCTCTGTAGGACAGAGAACCTGATTCCGGTGTGAGCAGGCCGGCAATGATAGATAAAAGTGTCGATTTGCCGCATCCGCTGGGTCCCACAATGGCCAGAAATTCTCCATGGGCGACCTGAAATGATATATCGGACAGAGCAGGCGTTTCTCCTTTCAGGTTGTGATAAGAATAGGAGATCCCCTGTAATGATAGTATTGGCTGCATAGAACAACAACTCCTTATGGTTATACGATATTCTATGAATTATAAGAAAATATGTGTTTTGATTGAAAAGAAAAGTATTTTGTGGTATCATCAAATTCAGATTTAATAATAGTGGAGGAGTATCGCATGGCACAGTTATGGGGCGGACGTTTCACGAAAGAAACGGACAAACTTGTATATAATTTTAACGCTTCGATTTCTTTTGACCAGAAATTTTTCGGCCAGGATATCGACGGCAGCATTGCGCATGTGATCATGCTTGCAAAGCAGGGAATCCTGACAAAAGAAGAGAAGGATTCCATTTTGAAAGGTCTGGCCGGAATCCGCAGGGATGTGGAGGAAGGAAGGCTTAAGATCACAGATGAATATGAGGATATTCACAGCTTTGTGGAAGCCAACCTGATTGAGCGGATCGGCAACGACGGCAAGAAGCTGCATACGGGCAGAAGCCGTAACGACCAGGTGGCTCTGGATATGAGGCTGTACGTCCGTCTGGAAGTGCTACAGGTGGATGAACTTGTGAAAGAACTTTTATGCACACTCTTAAAGATCATGGAAGACAATACGGATACTTATATGCCGGGCTTTACACATCTGCAGAAAGCCCAGCCGGTAACGCTGGCACATCATATCGGCGCTTATTTTGAGATGTTTAAGAGAGACAGATCACGATTGAAAGATATTTACCACCGCATGAATTATTGTCCTTTGGGCGCGGGCGCGCTTGCCGGGACAACTTATCCGCTGGACAGGAACTATACGGCGTCGCTGCTCGGTTTTGAGGGACCGACGCTCAACAGTATGGATTCTGTATCTGACAGAGATTATGTCATTGAATTCTTATCCGCACTGTCAACGGTCATGATGCATCTGAGCCGTTTCTGTGAAGAAATCATCATCTGGAATTCCGATGAATACCGCTTTGTTGAGATAGACGATGCCTATTCCACAGGGAGCAGCATTATGCCGCAGAAGAAGAACCCGGATATCGCCGAACTGATCAGAGGCAAGACAGGGCGTGTCTACGGTGCGTTGACGGCCATACTGACGACCATGAAAGGCATTCCGCTGGCGTATAATAAAGATATGCAGGAAGACAAGGAACTGACCTTTGATGCCATAGACACGGTGAAGGGCTGTCTGGCTCTGTTTGAAGGCATGGTACGCACCATGAAATTCAACAGGGAGACAATGAAACAGAGCGCCATGAAGGGCTTTACCAATGCCACCGATGCCGCCGATTATCTGGTGGCACACGGCGTACCTTTCAGAGATGCCCACAGTGTGATCGGCCGGCTTGTGCTGTATTGTATCGACAGGCATTGCAGCATAGAAGATCTGTCCATACAGGAACTGAAAGAGATCAGCCCCGTGTTTGAGGAGGATATTTATGATGCGGTCAGCTTACAGACATGCGTGGAGAAGCGGCTGACGCTGGGCGCGCCGGGGCCGGCAGTGATGCAGGAAGTGATCGGGGCGCACAGAGAATATCTGTCCAAGAGCTGGCAGGACGAAAATAAGATCAGCATACCCGGACAGACAGCAGAGCAGAATAAATATATTTAGTGAGGCACATGACAGAAAGAGAAAGGAGTTACGATAAATCATGAGTGAGAAATTAAGGGTAGGAATTCTGGGAGGAACGGGTATGGTAGGCCAGCGTTTTATTGCGCTGCTGGAAAACCATCCATGGTTTGAAGTTACGACCATTGCGGCAAGTCCCCGTTCCGCCGGCAGGACATACGCGGAAGCGGTGGGTGACAGATGGAAGATGACCACACCCATGCCGGAGGCAGTTAAGGATATTGTTGTAAAGAATGTGAATGAAGTGGCGGAAGTGGCAGCGGAAGTGGATTTTGTATTCTCGGCGGTAGATATGACCAAGGATGAGATCAAGAAAATCGAGGAAGCGTATGCAAAAACAGAGACCCCTGTGGTTTCCAATAACAGTGCACACCGCTGGACGCCGGATGTACCCATGGTCATACCGGAGATCAACCCGGAGCATTTTGAAGTGATCGAGGCACAGAAGAAACGTCTCGGAACGACCAGAGGTTTTATCGCCGTGAAGCCGAACTGTTCCATCCAGAGCTATGCGCCGGTGCTGACAGCATGGCAGGAGTTTGAACCTTACGAGGTTGTTGCCACCACTTATCAGGCTATTTCCGGTGCAGGCAAAACCTTTAAGGACTGGCCGGAGATGGTGGAGAATGTGATTCCCTACATTGGCGGCGAAGAGGAAAAGAGTGAGAAAGAACCGCTCAGAATCTGGGGGAAGGTGGAGAACGGTGAGATCGTTCCGGCGGCAAGTCCGGTGATTACCTGTCAGTGTATCCGGGTTCCGGTGTTAAACGGCCATACAGCCGCCGTATTTGTAAAATTCAGGAAAAAGCCTTCAAAGGAGCAGCTTGTGGAGAAGCTGGTGAACTTTAAGGGACTTCCGCAGGAACTTGAACTTCCCAGTGCACCGAAGCAGTTTATTCAGGTGATGGAGGAAGACAACCGTCCCCAGGTAACGCTGGATGTAGACTATGAGAAGGGTATGGGAATCAGCATCGGGCGTATCAGGGAAGACAGTGTATATGACTGGAAGTTTGTAGGACTTTCCCACAATACTGTACGAGGTGCAGCAGGAGGGGCAGTGCTTTGTGCAGAGACACTGAAAGCCAAAGGATACATTGTAAAAAAATAATTTAACTTAAAACATGCAAAAGAAAAGATTGAGGGATAACTCTTAAGGAGCATAGGGAGATCCGGCGGAGTATAAGGGTATGGATTTTATGGAAGAATTAAAATATCAGGTAGATCTGTTAAGCGCGATGAACCGGAAACTGAGCAGGGATGAGAAGATGCTTCGGCTGATCTGCGAGACTTCCAACAGTGCGTTTCTGTATTACAGTTATGAAGAGGGGACGTTCTCCACGGTTGCAAACTGGGATTATTTTTTTGACTTTACGGTTACGGATTTGCGCGATCTTACCAGACTATATGACAGCGTGGAGGACGAATATGTCATTCCGCTCAGGGAAGTACTTTTTATAGAGAATCAGAAGTTAAAGAGTCAGGCCATAGATGTGAAGTTGAAGGGCAGACACATCTGTATGGAAGTGGAAGTGAGCATTGTCTATGATGCGCTGGATCACCCTACGGATAAGATCATCCGGTTCAGGGATGTGACGAAGTTCAATACGCAGAACGATGAACTGACGTATCTTGCATATTATGATATTCTGACGGGTTTATATAACCGTAATTATTTTGTCAGGCTTCTGGGTGAATACATCCGGCGGGCGGAGGAAGCGAATGAGACAGTTGCAGTTATGTTTCTGGATTTTGATGATTTTCGCCGGGTCAATGACGGTATGGGGATCATTGTCGGGGATGAGCTTGTACAGATGTTCGGACAGTTCCTGTCGGATCTGCTGGGAGATAATGTGATCATTTCCCATTTTAACAGTGATCTTTTCTGCATCGGAATCTATAGTCCGTGCGGGGCAAGAAGTGTGGAGACGATCTATAAGACGATCACGGAGCGGCTTAAGAAACCGTTCAAACTGTCCGGCGGACAGGAGATTTTCATTACAGTCAGCGCAGGTGTGGCGGAATATCCGGAGGCGGCGACCAAGACACTGGAACTGATTAACTGCGCCGAGATCGTCATGTTTAAGGCAAAGAGCATGGGGAAGGATAAAGTGCTGTATTATGACGGTACGATCCTGGACGATTTCCTCAAGAATGTGACCATTGAAAATAAGCTGAAAGACGCTGTTTTCCAGCAGAATTTTATCATGTATTACCAGCCGCAGTTCCGGACCATGGACAGGGCGCTGCGGGGTGTGGAGGCGTTGATCCGCTGGAAAGACGATAACGGCAAGATGATCAGTCCGGCTGTCTTTATACCCATTGCGGAAAAGAACGGCGCAATCGTCCCGATCGGTGCGTGGGTTATTGAGGAGAGCCTGAAAGCATTCGCGGCGTGGAAACGTAAATACCATTATCCGATGATTATGTCTCTCAATATTTCGGCTATCCAGTACAGGCAGCCGGATTTTATAGACAAAGTACTGCAGCTGATGGATAAATATGAAATTTCTCCAGAGGAGATTGAATTGGAGATTACGGAATCCATTCTGATTGACGACTTTACCGAGATCACAGAGAAACTGGTGGTTCTGAGAGATATCGGCGTAAAGATATCTCTGGATGATTTCGGTACAGGGTATTCGTCGCTTTCTTATCTGAAAGGGCTTCCGATCGATACTTTAAAAATTGATAAATCGTTTATTGATACGGTGATAACCGATGAAAATACAAGGATTATTACGGAATCCATTATCTATATGGTCAAAAAGTTAGGCTTTGAGACAATAGCCGAGGGCGTTGAGACGGAGGAACAGTTCCGTTATCTGAACGAAATCGACTGCGACAATATTCAAGGATATTTCCTTGGGAAACCAATGCCGTCAGATAAGATCGAGAATCTGCTGGCTGATATGACGGCATAGCATGTGAGGAAACCTATGTTACTTGGCAGAGTATCCGAATTAAGGTATCTGAATAATTATTACGACAGAGAAGGCAGTCAGATTCTTGTCGTATACGGGCAGAAGCATATCGGCAAGACGGCGCTGGTCCGGGAATTTATGGAGGATAAACCCGGATTCTACTATCTGGCACAGGCCTGTTCCGAGCGGGAGCAGATGTATCAGTGGGGGCGCCAGCTTGCGGAGGACGGCTATGATATCGAGCCGTTTCCCTCTTTTCATGATATTTTTGTGAAGATCGCCCGCAGGAGCGGCGGCAAAAAAGTGCTTATGATTGATGAGTTTCAGAATATCGTCAGGATGAGCGAACGGTTTATGAAGGATCTGGTGGCTTTTGTGCACAGCCAATGGAACAGGGATGATGTAATGGTCATTTTGTGCAGTTCATCTATTGGCTGGATTGAGAACAGTATGATTACACGCATCGGAGACGCGGCTTATGAACTGGCAGGTTTTCTGAAGATACGGGAGATGTCTTTTGAGGACATTGTGCAGAGATTTCCCAACTTCCGCATTGAAGAGTGTGTGGAGGCCTATGCCATTCTGGGAGGTTTTCCCGGACTGTGGAATCAGTTTGACGACAGGCTGACCATACAGCAGAATATCTGCCGGAATATATTGGACGGAAACAGCTTTCTTTTCGAAGAGGGGGAACGTATGCTGACGGATCAGCTTCGGGAACCCAGTGTCTACAATACAATCATGGCCTCCATCGCGGCAGGCAGCCATAAGTTGAATAATCTGTATCTGCATACAGAATTTTCCCGTGCCAAGATCAGTGTTTATCTAAAAAATCTCATAGAACTGGAACTGGTGGAGAAAGTCTTTTCCTATGACACGGCGGGCAAAGACAATGTGCAGAAAGGCGTCTATCGGATCAGTCATCCTTTCGTTGATTTCTATTATACATATATGTATCCTAACAGAAGCGCATTGGAAATGCTTTCTGTGGGAGAATTTTATAACCGTTATATCATGTCTGATTTCAGGAAATATGTGACAGGATATTTCAAAGAAGTCTGCAGACAGCATCTTGCAAAGCTAAACAGCAGAAACAAGCTGCCAATCACGCTGGATCTTGTGGGGGAATGGGTCGGCAAGGACGGTGTCCTGGATATCATTGCCCAGGATGAGGAAGGGCATACTCTGATCGGCCTGTGTAACTGGGAGAAACCCATGACCTATGATGATTATGAGAATCTTCTGGATTATGCGAAGAAAGCGAAGATTAATGTGGATTATATTTATATGTACACTGCGTTCCGGTTTGATGAACGCTTGAATCTGGAAGCCAAGATCAGGCCGAATATTAAGCTTGTTCAGATTTCAGATTTTTAGATTCCGTGGCCATGAGGCTGAACGCTGAATCGTAATGAATGAGGAGTATATGGGAAAAAGTATTTTTATCGCTGAGAAACCCAGTGTGGCAAAGGAGTTTGCCAAAGCATTGAAATACCATATGAGGAACAGGGACGGCTATATGGAGTCCGATGAGGCAGTAGTGACATGGTGCGTAGGACATCTCGTGACGATGAGTTATCCGGAAGCATATGACGAGAAATATAAGCGGTGGTCGCTCGGCACGATTCCCTTTATTCCTGAAAAATTCAAATATGAAGTGATAGACAGTGTGAAGAAACAGTTTCAGATCGTGAGCGGGCTGCTGAACAGGGAAGACGTGGAGACGATCTATGTATGTACCGACTCCGGGCGTGAAGGGGAATATATCTACCGGCTGGTGGAACAACAGGCGCATGTACAGGGAAAAGTGAGAAAACGCGTCTGGATCGATTCACAGACGGAGGAAGAGATCCTTAGAGGGATCAGAGAAGCCAAAGACCTGTCAGCATATGATAATCTGTCCAGTGCCGCATATCTGCGTGCCAAGGAAGATTATCTCATGGGAATCAATTTTTCCAGAGCTTTGACCCTGAAATACAGCAATCCCATTAAATCTTATCTGAAAGCGGACAGGGCGGTGGTCTCTGTGGGACGGGTGATGACCTGCGTGCTGGGGATGGTGGTGAACAGGGAACGGGAAATCAGGGATTTTGTGAAGATACCTTTTTATCGGGTTCTGGCTCTGGTGGACATTAACGGGCGTGAGTGCAGTTGTGAGTGGAAGGCTGTGGAGGGATCCAGATATTTTCAGTCGCCGCTTCTGTACAAAGACAACGGTTTTCTGGAGGAAAAGGAGGCCGATGCATTCATCAGTTTTCTGGAGGAAGAGCCGAAAGAGCCGCCGGTGGTAGAGAAGCTTGAGAAGAAAAAAGAAACAAAAAACCCACCGTTATTATATAATCTGGCGGAACTGCAGAACGACTGCTCCAAGCTTTTTAAGATCAGTCCGGACGAGACGCTGCGGATCGTTCAGGAACTTTATGAGAAGAAATTAACGACTTATCCGCGTACCGACGCCAGAGTGCTGTCGAGTGCAGTGGCAAAGGAAATACATAAAAATATCAGCGGACTTCGGGGATATGGAATAACATCTGTTTTTATAGAAGAAATATTAAATAACAAAAGTTACCAAACGATTGCCAAGTCAAGGTATGTAAATGACAAGCAGATCACAGACCACTATGCAATCATTCCCACGGGACAGGGGCTTGGGGCGCTTGCCGGGCTTTCGTCCACTTCTGCCAGGGTATATGAGATTATTGTCAGACGGTTTTTGAGTATTTTTTATCCGGCAGCGGTATATCAGAAGATCAGTCTTGGTGTCAAGATGAAGGGGGAGTTCTTTTCCACCGGCTTTAAGGTGCTGGTGCAGCCGGGATATCTTCCTGTTACCCGCAATTCCTTTTCCAAGAAGAAGGAAGAAGGGGATGAGAAAGAAGAGGGCGAAAAGAAAGAAGAACAGGTGTTATCATGCGACGGTTCTTACATGGAGACACTGGCTGCATTGAAGAAAGGAACACCACTGCAGCTTAACGGGCTGGAAAAAAAGGAAGGGGAGACATCTCCGCCGAAACGTTATAATTCCGGTACTATGATTCTGACTATGGAGAATGCAGGTCAGTTTATAGAGGATGAGGAACTGCGCGCACAGATCAAGGGAAGCGGTATCGGCACTTCGGCTACCCGGGCTGAGATACTCAAAAAGCTGGTGAACATTAAATATCTGGCGCTGAATAAAAAAACGCAGATTATCACACCTACACTTCTCGGTGAGATGATTTATGAAGTGGTGGCCGGCTCCATCAAACCTCTGCTTGACCCGCGGCTGACGGCAAGCTGGGAAAAAGGGCTTACCCTTGTTGCCGACGGTTCCATTTCGGAAGATGAATATATGGTGAAACTGGATGATTTTGTTACAAGAAGAACGAATATCGTCAAGGAGATGAATAATCAGACAATGATGGTTCATAGATTTCATCAGGTGGCTCAGTTTTACAGGAAATAAGTTCAGCAGAACCGTCTGGTGCGGTGCTGAAACCGATAAATCATGAAAGGGCAGGTGAAGTAAAATGGCTTGTTTGGCGGATACAAAAATTGAAGCGCTCTATACATTAGAGGAGACGGTGGCAAAGGATATCTTTGAAGGGGCTGTATATCCCTGGGAGGTGCTTGCAAAGATCAGTGAGTTTATTGTGACACTGGGTAACAGTCTTCCGCAGGATATTTATGAGAAACGCGGCGAGAATATATGGGTGGCTAAATCTGCAAAGATCGCGCCCAGCGCATGTATCAACGGCCCGGCGATTATTGATGAGGAGGCGGAGATCAGGCACTGTGCTTTTATCAGAGGCAATGCCATTGTGGGAAAAGGAGCTGTAGTGGGTAACTCTACGGAACTTAAGAATGTGATCTTGTTTAATAAAGTTCAAGTACCTCATTATAATTATGTTGGTGACAGTATTCTGGGATTCAAGGCACATATGGGGGCCGGTTCCATCACCTCAAATGTCAAGAGCGATAAGACGCTGGTGGTTGTGAAAGCGGGAGAAGAGACTTATGAGACCGGTCTTAAGAAGTTCGGCGCTATGCTGGGAGACAATGTAGAGGTAGGATGTAACTCAGTATTGAATCCGGGGACGGTTATCGGCAGGGAGACGAATATTTATCCGACTTCCATGGTAAGAGGTTTTATTCCGGCTCAAAGCATCTATAAGAAACAGGGTGAAGTGGCAGGCAAACATTAACGTTACATGTTCAGCCGGATGGTTTTGCGGTAATAATGTCAGCCGGTAAAGGGAGTTGACTGGCGATAATATAATTAGGTAATTGGGGATGATGAAATGGCTATGGAATTAAGCATGGAAAGTTTCGGCTCGATGGTCGATAATGTGATCGCGGGAATATGTTTCTTTGAGTATGAAAATGAAACAATGACGCCCTTTTATGTGAATGAAGGGCTGTTCCGTATGTTAGGATATTCAAGAGTAGAGGGAATGAAATATTTGAAGAAGGTTGAAATGAGTATCATTCCTGAAGATCTTCCCCTCTATAAGCAGGCAATCGCAGATGTGCTCAAAGATGACGGCGCTGTAGATGTGGAGTTTCGTACTGTGACGGGGAGCGGCGGACTTCGCTGGCTGCATGTCAGAGGCAATCTGTATTCCAGGGAAGGAAATAAATATGTGATCGTGACCGTAATCCAGGACATTACGGAGCGCAAGAATGTAGAAGACGAGTTGAACAAGCAGGCGGAGCGGCTGCATATTCTTTCCGAGGCCGAGGGCGAGCAGATCATAGATTACAATGCAAAAACAGATGTTATGGTGATCAGGTCTTCCGACAGTTCAGGCATGTCGAAGGAGAAGATCCGCAGTTCCTTTATAGAAAAGTTTGATGATTCCACGATCTATGATGAAGATGTGGCTTATTACCGGTCTGTTTTCAGAGGGCTGCTGACATCGCCGAAGCATGAGACGATAGAATACAGAACCAAAAGTTTTGATGATGATTATACGTGGTATCAGGCAAACCTGACATCTCTGCTTGGCGCGGAGGGGTATGTAACCAGAGTCGTGGGACGCATGATCAATATCCATGACAAAAAGCTGAAGGAACTGGAACTGCTTCTGCGCGCGGAGAAAGACGCACTGACCGGACTATATAATAAAGGCGCAACGGAACAGCTGATTCAGAATGCACTCAATGACAGCAGCAACAATACGCTTAATGCGCTGATGATCATTGATCTGGATAATTTTAAGGAAGTCAATGACCTGATGGGACATGCCCAGGGTGACCAGGTGCTTGTAGATACGGCGAACGCGCTGAATGATATTTTTAAGGGCGGCGATATTGTAGGGCGTATCGGCGGCGATGAATTTGTAGTGTTTATGAAAAATCTGAATACCATTTCCAGCGCAGATATTCTTGCGAATAAAGTGGTGAGAGATGTTGATTTTTCTTTTGATTATGAAGAAAAGACAATTCATGTGACCTGCAGCGTGGGAGTTTCTATTTCCCCGTATCACGGTAAGGAATACGAAGAACTTTTCAGTAAGGCTGACAAGGCCGTTTATACGGCTAAGGCTAACGGAAAGTGTGGTTACCGGATCTATGATGCGGCAACTACCGTTGCATATCATGCCACCAGGAAAAATACGGAATACAATCCCGAAAAGGGTATGGAGATGAACCGGGCCATCGAGGATCTGGTCATGCAGGTGCTGTTTGAAGATAAGACCACAGAGTCGGCGCTGAAGTCAGTGATCGAGCTGATCACAGGCAAGTACCGGTTTCATCGGGGATACATATGTGGTAATGATACGCTTCCCATCTCGAAGACTGTGCAGTTTGCGGCCAGCGGATATGAGATCGGAAGAGAAACGAAAGAACATTATGAGTTGAAAAGAGTGGTCAGCGAGATCCTGTTTGATTCTTTCCGCAAGGCGACGATCATTCACGATTATGACCTGACGGCAATCGAGATGCATGATTATTTTCAGGTGGAGGGCATCAAGAGTATGCTCTATTATCCGATCACATCCCAGGGTGAATTTCAGGGTGCAGTCATCTTTGAGAACCATGAAGATGTGCAGCTTGAGTTTTCCGAGAAAGAGATGGAGGAGATCCGGTCACTGTTACGTATCATTGAGGCGCATATTCTGCAGATCGGCCTGATGGACCGGCTGCAGGATTTCGTGACGCAGATTGCGATTTTTGATAATCTGGACAGTTTTGTATATATCGTAAATCCTGACACATATGAGCTTGGGTTTATTAACAAAAAGGTGCTTATGAGCTCTCCGGAAGTCAAGATCGGGGATATATGTTACAAGGCGCTGCAGCACAGGGATACACCTTGCGATAACTGCATTCTGAGGCACTTAAAACGGGATGACCCTCACTGCAGATGTACGGAGGAACTGTTTAATTATTCTCTGAGGTGCTGGAGCAGATGCAGTGCAAGCTGGCTGGAATGCAGAGAGGAAAATAAACTGGCACTGTTAAACTGCATTGATATTTCAGAGTATTTTATCGGGTAGATGGTTTGTTACTTCGATGCAAGTGTCTGCGGGGGTGTTTACAATCACCACAGAAACCTGTTACCGCATAAATTTAGTAAAATGACTGGATTTTTTGTCTGTAATATGCGAAAATAGGACTAGCGGTTATGACAGGCGCATAAGTCTGTTATGAAATAATTTTTACATAATCGAAAGGAGTTATCACATGATTTATTCAAAAGAAGTTGAAGAAATGTGTACAGTGGCACAGGGCGTTCATCATGGCTGTGCGCCGATCCCGGAAGAAGCAAAATGGGTTCAGGCGAAAGAAGTAAAGGATATTTCCGGCTTAACACACGGTGTAGGCTGGTGTGCTCCTCAGCAGGGTGCATGTAAACTGACTCTGAATGTGAAAGAGGGTATCATCCAGGAAGCTCTCGTTGAGACGATCGGATGTTCGGGCATGACACATTCCGCAGCTATGGCGTCTGAGATTTTGCCGGGTTTAACGGTTATGGAAGCATTGAATACCGACCTTGTATGTGACGCTATCAATACAGCTATGAGAGAGCTGTTCTTACAGATCGTGTACGGTCGTACACAGTCTGCATTCTCCGAGGACGGCCTTCCGGTAGGTGCAGGTCTGGAAGATCTGGGTAAAGGTTTGAGAAGCCAGGTTGGTACGATGTACGGTACGCTCAAGAAAGGTCCTCGCTATCTTGAAATGGCAGAAGGTTATGTAACTGGTATCGCATTGGATGCCAATGATGAGATCATCGGCTATAAGTTCGTAAGCCTTGGCAAGATGACAGATTTCATCAAGAAGGGTGATGACCCGAATACAGCTTATGAGAAAGCATGCGGACAGTACGGTCGTGTTGATGATGCTGTTAAGATCATTGACCCCAGATGCGAATAGAAGGAGGATTAAGATAAGATGGCTTTATTTGAATCATATGAGAGAAGAATTGATAAGATCAATTCCGTATTAAATAATTATGGTATTTCTTCCATCGAAGAAGCTGAGAAAATCACAAAAGATGCAGGCCTGGACGTATATGAGCAGGTTAAGAAGATTCAGCCGATCTGTTTTGAGAACGCTTGCTGGGCTTATACGGTAGGTGCTGCAATTGCAATCAAGAAAGACTGCAGGAAAGCGGCTGACGCAGCGGCAGCAATCGGTGAGGGCCTTCAGGCTTTCTGTATTCCCGGTTCCGTTGCAGATACCCGTAAGGTAGGTCTTGGCCATGGTAACCTTGGTAAGATGCTGTTAGAGGAAGAGACTGACTGTTTTGCATTTCTGGCAGGTCATGAGTCTTTTGCAGCAGCAGAAGGTGCGATCGGTATCGCAGAGAAGGCTAACAAGGTTCGTCAGAAACCTCTTCGTGTTATTCTGAATGGTCTTGGCAAAGATGCAGCAAAGATCATTTCCAGAATCAACGGCTTCACATTTGTGGAGACAGAGTATGATCCTTATACAAATGAAGTGAAGGAAGTTGACAGAATTGCTTATTCTGAGGGACTTCGTTCCAAAGTAAACTGCTACGGCGCTAACTCCGTTCCGGAAGGTGTTGCGATCATGTGGAAAGAGAACGTAGATGTTTCCATTACCGGTAACTCTACCAATCCTACAAGATTCCAGCATCCGGTAGCAGGTACATATAAGAAGGAGAGAACAGAGGCAGGCAAGAAATACTTCTCTGTTGCTTCCGGCGGTGGTACAGGACGTACTCTTCATCCTGATAACATGGCTGCAGGTCCTGCTTCCTATGGATTTACAGATACATTAGGACGTATGCACTCTGATGCACAGTTTGCAGGTTCTTCTTCCGTTCCGGCTCACGTTGAGATGATGGGTCTGATCGGTATGGGCAACAACCCGATGGTTGGCGCTACCGTTGCAGTAGCTGTTTTGATTGAGGAAGCGGCTAAGGAAGGCAAGTTCTAAGAAAAGCCCGTATTTTGGGGGTTAATCAAGCCAGAAAATGGTTTGGTTAGCCCTCTTTTTTTGTAGGTAAGCCCCGTACAAGACACATACAAGATACACTCTATAAGACACATAAGCTACCAGTTACAGAGAAAGCGAGAATTGTGAAAAAAGACCAGCAGTTTATAAGGCAGGTTGTTGAAAGGAATTCTGCGTAAGCCTCTGTGATGTTGAGAAAAAGCATGATGGTGGGATAAGTCAGGAATTTCAGGGAAATGGAATAGACGTAAGGTACATTTTCAGTTCTCAGACTGGAAGATACTGACACAATATGATAATATATGCTTGAGGTGATTGCTTGGAAGATATTTTGAAAAAAGATGGATTATCGTTGGAATTACTAAGAGACTTATCCTACCAGTCAGCGTTGGGTGTAAGGTTAAAGAAAAATCTACATTATTTTGACAAAAATGCGTTATTTGAAGAATTAGTGTTGGTAAACAAATGGTATGATACCTGTGAGCTGCTCCGTGGGGGAGTGATAGATTACCGTATAAAAAGTATTCAGTCGGCAATGATGAAATATGACAGGTATTATCCAGACCACCAGACAGCAAAAGTGTTCAATGATATGCTGGGGTTCCGCACACTTTGTGACAGCTATGAAGAAATTTTGAATATGGCTGCATTAGATAAAATACGTGTGGCAGATATGACTGGCGGAAAGGCAAAAGATGATGGCTATAGGGGAGTGCATGTCTATTTTCAAATGAGCAGTTTTCACTACCCGATAGAAATTCAGTATAATACTTTTTATGACAGGCAGTTGAATAACTGGCTTCATAAGTATATCTATAAAAGAAAATATGAGAACCACATAGGAAGCATGTTACGCCAGGCATATGAAGATGCCAGAATTAGAAATGAAAATGAGTTTAAGGAGGTGTTGGAGAATGTGCTATCTGGTTGCTAAGAAGTTTAATGATGTAGGGTGCCTTGCGCTTCAGATGACGCACGGCCAGCATTTAGCGGATTTTAAAGAAAAATTGATGCGGGCTGTGGGGTGTGATACTATACAGCTTGTGACAATAAGCCGTCCTTCTGCATATGGGGAATATGAGCCTTACCGTTTTGTAGAGACAGAGCAGGAGTTTGAAGACGCGGTGAAAAATATGTGAAGGAATTTATGAATGATTCAGACAGAATGGGCACATTTTGCCCCTACCGTAAATTAAAAACTTTATGTTATTATAACATGCGAAATGGAATTGACTGTTGAAATGATGGAATATTGAAAATAACGTTTGGTATTTTAAATAAATGAGGGAATTGCTTCATAATATATCACGCAAAACAGCACATTTTCGGGGAATTTCATGGATGCACAGAAAGATAGGATTATGATGGTACACTATACATTACATGTGGTTGTGAATTTTTCTGCCGATGAGAAAACCTGTTTTATACTGCAAATAATATATTAACTGTTATTTAAATTTAAAAACGTATGCTATTTTTCGTAGATGAAGGTTGGTAAGTAGTTTATCAAATATATTTATTGAATAGTATCGCAAATGATAGTTGGATTTACGGTCTTTTTTTGGTATAATTCTTTCGGGATAAACAAAAAATCATCATTTATTTTTAAGGAGAAAAGCATATGAAAAAGGTACATAAGCGGTTTTTCAGCCTGCTGCTTGCGGCTGTGATAGCCATGGGAGGCTTTGGGCTTAATCCGATTTCGGCTGAGGCTGTGAATCCGGGTATCATGGAAGTGCATTTTCTTGACGTGGGACAGGGAGATGCAACGCTGATCACCTGTGGAAATCATGCCATGCTGATCGACACTGGGGATGATACCAAAGGAACTGCAATTCAGAATTACCTCCAAAAGCGCAAGATCAAGAAGCTGGATTATTTGATCCTCACCCATCCCGATGCAGATCATATCGGCGGTGCCCCGGTTATCATAACAAAGTTTGATATTGATAAAGTGTTTGTATCTAACTTTGAAAAAGACACGAAAACCTATGAGAAGCTGATACAATCTCTGGATCATAAGCGGTTGAAAGCACGGACACCCCTTGTGGGATCGAAATATTATCTGGGAATGGCATCGTTCACGATTCTGGCACCCGGCGATGAATACGACAACCCGAATGATGCCTCCGTGTCCCTGCTTGTGAAAAACGGAAACAATAAATTCCTTTTTACCGGTGACGCAGGAGAAGCGGCGGAAGAGGATATGCTGGATGCAGATCTTGACCTTGCGGCCGATGTCTATCATGTGGGACACCATGGAAGCAGATATTCTACTTCCAAGGAGTTTCTGAAGGCCGTAAAACCTTCTTACGCGGTGATAAGCTGCGGGGAAGACAATTCCTACGGACACCCTCATGCAGAGACCTTAAATGCGTTCAGAACCGGCGGAATAGAAGTATACAGAACAGACGAAGCGGGCACTGTTGTCGCCTCATCTGACGGTAAGAAAATCACCTTTAATGTACCGGCATCAGATACATGGAAGGCGGGAGAACCGACCGGAAGTCCAACCACATCGCCTGACGATTCGTCAGCGGCAGCACAGAAACCTCAGCAGGAAACCTCCGCTTCACAGCCGGCAGTAGAGGAGCCGCAGCAGAAAACTTCCGTTTCACAGCCGGTAGTAGAGGAGCCGCAGCAGGAGGCCGCTGCTTCACAGCCGGCAGGAATTACGTATGTTCTGAATAAGAACACAAAGAAATTTCATCTGCCCCAATGCAGCAGTGTGGATACGATCAAGCCGAAAAACAGGGAAGATACCACGCTGTCCAGAGACAGTGTGACCGGTGCGGGATATGTTCCGTGTAAAAGGTGTAATCCCTGATGATATTGTGAAAGATGCTGTCGGGTGTAAGCTTATGATTTTGGGCTTACACCCGTATTTGTTTTTGTTGGATGCAAAGGCAGTATAAGGTGCAGTGGCGATGCTGTCAGGCGAAATTCATACACAGCAGTTCTTACACAGCATCTGCGGACAGAGCAGGAGATGTTTACAAGCCCGGTTGTTTTTGGTAATATAGTTATCAGTTGAGAAGCAACCAGTCTGCGGATAAAAAATAGAAGGAGTAGTGACCGATGCGTGAAAAAGTGAACATAAAAAAAGAAGCACCTTTATATTCCACGATTACGGGATTGACTTTTGCCCAGGTCGATACATGGTTTGGACACACGGTGAGGGATTTAAAAATGGATATTATTTATCCTGAAGACAGCACGAAACATTATCCCTGTATCGTATGGATCTGCGGCGGTGCATGGGCCATGATGGACCGGTCAGCCCATCTGGCCTACCTTACAGAGCTTGCCCGGACAGGATTCGCAGTGGCAAGTGTAGAATACCGTACTACCAATGAAACTTTGTATCCGAAACAGCTTGAGGATGTGAAAGCGGCCATACGTTATCTGCGTGCCCACAGTGAGCGGTACAATATTGATACGGAGCGGTTCGGTGTGATGGGCGAGTCAGCGGGCGGTTATCTGACGGCGATGGCGGCGCTGGTGGAGGATCCGGTCTTTGATGTGGGTGAACATACAGAATATTCCAGCAAAGTGCAGGCGGCATGTCCCTGGTATCCGCCGGCGGATGTGTCTTCATTTCCTTATGAGACGCCATTACAGGCGGCGGCAATGCCTGAATCGCTTTTGCTTGGTAAAAACGTGATGCTGCATAAGGAAGAAGCGCTTAAGATCAGTCCGGTTACTTATGTACGGAAAGATGTGCCGCCGTTTATGATCATACACGGGCTGGAAGATAAAACAGTGCCTTTCACACAGGGAGAGCGTCTTTATGAGAAAATGGAGGAAGCAGGATGTGATGTCAGACTGATCGCCATAGAAGGTGCGGACCATGCCGATCTGCAGTTTTTCCAGAAGGAGATCTGGCAGCGGATCAGCGGGTTTTTCCATGAGAAGCTTGGTGAAGCGAAATAAGTGTTTAACGGTATGCTTTGCAGAATCGCGCGGGGAAAGAAACAGGGCGGCATGACGATACCTTTTTCGGATATGACAAAAGAAACTGCGGCAGGCATACAGGGATGAAAAGGCAGGATGGAAACCAACATGATATTATATGGCAGTAATGATATGGCCAAATTAGGCTGCAATGAATGTGCCGGCTGTAGTGAGTGCTGCCGTGGAATGGGGCAGTCAGTTATACTTGATCCCTATGACATCTATCAGATACAGGCGGCTGCAGGACAGACTTTTGCACAGCTTTTGCAGGACAAAGCAGAACTGCATGTGGAAGACGGTTTGATCCTGCCTTCCCTGAAAATGCAGGATGATACGGATGCCTGCGGATTTCTGGACCGGAACGGCAGATGCGGTATTCATGCTTACAGACCCGGATTGTGCAGGCTTTTTCCACTGGGAAGGAAATACGGGGAAAACGGATTGCATTATTTTCTGATTGAAGACGGGTGTCAGGTACAGAACAGGACGAAAATCAAGATCAAAAAATGGCTGGATGTGAAAAATCTGTCCGCATATGAGGCATTTCTGACTGTCTGGCATGATCTGCGGAAAAATATTCAGGAACAGATTGCAACAGGGCAGTCTGATGCCTATACAAAGGAAGTTAATGTAAGGATGCTTCAGATCTTTTATCAGAAGCCTTATGATATAGAATGTGACTTTTATGAACAGTTTGAACGGCGCCGGGAAGAATTTAACGGCGCCGGGCAATGATTAAGCGCTGTCAGGGCATGTGGAGCAGTTTGCTCATACAGGCAGTCTGGCAAACAAAAACAGGGAGGAACACAGGATGAATGAAAAAGTATCGGCTTTATTAAATGACCAGATCAATAAGGAGTTTTACTCGGCATATCTGTATCTTGATATGGCAAATTTCTATACACAGAAAGGGCTGGACGGGTTTGCCAACTGGTTTGAGATACAGGCCAGGGAAGAACAGGATCATGCAATGCTGATGTACCGGTATCTGCAGAACAACGGTGAGAAAGTTACGCTGGAAGCGGTGGCAAAACCGGATAAGACTTTCCAGACACTGACGGACCCGCTGAAGGCAGGATTAGAGCACGAGAGGTATGTAACTTCACTGATCAACAGGATTTATGAGGCGGCTCAGGAGGCGAAGGATTTTCGTGCAACGCAGTTTTTGGACTGGTTCATCAAGGAACAGGGAGAAGAAGAGAAAAATTCTATGGATCTGATTACGAAGATGGAGCTTTTCGGAGATGATGCGCGCAGCCTGTATATGCTGAACAGTGAACTTGCGGGACGTGTATATTCCGCACCGTCGCTGGTTCTGTAAGCGGTTCGGTCATTCGTTTTGATAGAGCATAAAGGGTAAATGTTTATAAGACAGAATGGATGGGTATGCTATCTATCAATAAAAGGATTTGCAAAAGCAACGAAACAACAAAATGAAAGCAACTGGAAATGGAGTAAAAAATGAATAAAAAAATATTAATTTGTTTTATCTGTATGATGATGCTGTTTTGTGCAGCTTGTGGCAAGAAGGAAGGCGGCGGACAATTGGAGGGAAGCCTCATTGATATTATGGCGGGCCTTTATGAAAAGGCGGATCTGTCAGAAGATTTCAGGGCCGGTATGGACAGCTTTGAGACTTTCGAGCTGACAAAGGATGTGGAAGTATCAATTCTCGGAACCGAAGAGATCACTTACACAGAAGGCGTGGCGTCTATTCCGATGATTTCACCCAATGCATACCAGTGTGTGCTGCTCCGGGTTGAGGAGGATAGTGTGGATACAGTCAAGCAGCAGCTTAAAGACAATGCGGACTTGAACAAATGGGTCTGTGTCAGCGCTGAGACGATGCTGATCGAGAGCAGAGGAGATGTGATTTTCTTTATCATGGGAGACAATAACACTGCATATGCGATGAACGAGGCATTTCAGAAATATTAAATAAGATTGATAACTGTTTTAACTGCAGAATTGAGTGAATGAAAGCGCCGATGTGACAAAAACGGAAAGTTACATCGGCGTTTTCTTTAGGTTGATTTAGTGTGATTTTACTTCTTTCCACAGTTCATTATACAGGGCATCGCCGTCCTCACCCAGATAGGAGTAGGTTTCCAGATTACTGTATTTGGATAAGTCGGGAAAAGCAATCTCAGAATTGCGGATGGCTTCATCTTCAATCAGTTCCCTTGCTGCGTCGTTGGGTGTGGAGTAGGTGATATAGTCGAAATTCTTTACGGCAATGTCACCGCGGCACATGAAATCTATGAATTTCTCTGCATTTTCCTTGTTGGGCGCATCCTTTAAGATTACCCAGGAGTCAATCCATACATTGGTGCCTTCTTCGGGGATCACATATTCCAGATCCGGATTTTCACGCTGGGTATAGATTGCTTCGCCGGAGTAGATTACGCCGATGGCCGCTTCGCCGCCGATCATTTTATCCCGCACCTGATCGATGACATAGGCCTGTACAAGAGGCTTCTGCTCAATGAGAGCGTTTTTTGCAGTTTCCAGTTCGGCGGGATCCACGGTATTCATGGAATAGCCGTTTAATTTTTCAGCTACCATAAAAGCATCCCGCACGGAATCCTGCATCAGAATATTGTCGGCATATTTTTCGTCCCATAACTGAGCCCAGGTAGTGATCGGTTCCTCTACCATGGTTTTATTATAGAGAATGCCCACGGTTCCCCAGCAGTAGGGGATGGAATATTTATTTTCCGGGTCAAATCCCTTTGACTGTTCGAAATACTGTGCACCGATATTGGCTCTGGCATTGGGAATGTTGTCAAAGTTGATTTCGGCCAGCAGGTCATTCTCGATCATCTTGCTGATCATGTAATCGGAAGGGCACACCACATCATAGGAAGCGGCACCCGATTCCACCTTGGGGTACATGATTTCGTTGGTCTCAAATTCGTCGTAGACGACTTCAATCCCTGTTTCTTCCTCGAACATTTTGACAGTGTCAGGATCGATATATTCCCCCCAGTTATAGACGATGACCTGTCCGTTTTCTCCGCCGCCCGAAGAGCCGCATCCGGTCAGTGCCGCAGCAGAGAAGAGCGCAAGAGCGCCGGCTGCAAACACTGTTTTTTTTCTGTTGAATCTTTTTCCTGTTTTCAATTGTTTTCCTCCCTTTTATAAGTCTGTTAAAGTCACAAAATTTTGTGGCTTTTGTATATGCACAAATGATAGATATTGATACCTTCTCAATTTTATTTGTTTCCCTGTAAATTTTTTTCCTTCTTCTCCGGCGAAAGATTTACCAGCAGTAACAGTACCAGCACCGTTACAAAGATAATCGTTGACAATGCATACATTTCCGGTTTGATTCCCTTTTTCACTTCGGTATAGATTTTCGTGGAAAGGGTATCCACGCCGGCGCCTTTGGTAAAGTGCGTGATGATAAAGTCATCCAGCGACATGGTGAAGGCCATCAGGAATCCCGAAAGGATACCGGGAAGAAGATCGGGAAACACCACCTTGAAAAAAGCCGTCAGGTGGGATGCGCCCAGGTCAAGCGCCGCCTCATAGGTGCTGGGATTAAGCTGTTTCATGCGGGGCATCACGCTCAGGATCACATAAGGGATATTAAAGGTTATATGTGAGAGCAGGATCGTCCCCAGCCCGAACCGGAATCCCAGACTGATAAAAAGCAGCATGAGAGAGATACCGGTTACAATTTCCGCATTCAGCATGGGAATGTTTGTGACCCCCATCATGACTGCTTTCGTCCTGCGTTTCATGCCTGTCATGGCAATACATGCAATGGTTCCGATGACCGTTGCGATCAGAGCCGAGAGGAAGGCAATGAGAAGCGTGTTAAACAAAGCCTTCAGAATATCATCGTTGCGGAAGAGCGCGGCGTACCATTTGAAAGTAAAGCCGCCCCATTTGCTTCTTGTCTTGCTGGCGTTAAAGGACAGCACCATGAGCGTCCCGATGGGCGCATACAAAAAGAGGATGATCAGGGCGATATATATTTTTTTTACAGCCGTTTTCATAGCATGGAACCCTCCCCGTCCTTGTCAAATATGGCGGAAATGATCATATTGAGTATGATAAAGATCATCAATACGATGGAAAGTCCGCTTCCCAGATGCCAGTTAGATGCCTGTGTAAATTCCTGTTCAATGACATTGCCGATCAGCAGGATTTTGCTGCCACCCAGCAGCGTACTGATCACGAAAGTCGTCAGCGCCGGAACAAAGACCATTGTTATGCCGCTGATGATACCGGGCACGGATAAGGGCAGGATGATCCGGATAAAAGTATGAATACCGTTTGCCCCAAGGTCGCGGGCCGCATTGATCACATTATCATCGATCTTAGATAACGAATTATACAGCGGCAGCACCATAAAAGGCAGGAAATTATAGACCATGCCCAGAACGATGGCCGCGGGGGTATTGATAATGTTAATATTCGGAAGATGGAAAAAAGTCAGGATGTTATTGATTACGCCGCTTTTTTCCAGTAATGTCTGCCACGCCAGTGTGCGGAGCAGGAAATTCATCCACATAGGCAGGATGAAGATCAGTATGATGAAGCTGTGCTGGTTTACTTTCATGTTTGCCAGAATCATTGCAAGGGGATAGGCAAGCAGGAAACAGAACAGCGTGCTCACTAATGAGAGCAGGATGGAAAGGCGCAGAGCCTTGGCATGTTCCGCGGTGGCCATGGCGGCGATGTTTTCCAGTGTGAATGCACCTGTCTTATCGGTCAGTCCGTAATAGAAGATCATGCAAAGCGGAATGATGATAAAAACCACGGACCAGAGCGTATAAGGCGCAGACAGCCATTTATTCTTAGATGTCAATTGCTACCGCCTCCTCGTCTTCAGATTCCGGTTTGTTCATGATCTGGATGTTGAATGGGTCTACCTTTATGCCCACTTCTTTGCCCACAGGCTGCATGACGGTGGAATGTACCAGCCATTCAAAGCCGCCGGCCATGACTTCCATTTCATAGTGGACGCCCTTAAAGATCAGATGGGTCACAACACCCTGCAGAGTACCATCCGACGGGGCGGTAAGTTCCACGTCTTCCGGCCGGATGACCACGTCCACCGGTTTATTATGGCCGAATCCGGTATCCACACAGGCAAAACGAGTGTCCAGAATGCGCACCAGCTTATCTTCGATCATGACTGCGGGGATAATATTGCTGTCTCCGATAAAATCCGCCACAAAAGCATTTTCCGGCTCGTTATAGATGGACTCCGGAGAGCCGATCTGCTGGATATAGCCCTGATTCATGACGACGATGGTGTCAGACATGGTAAGAGCCTCTTCCTGATCGTGTGTCACGTACACAAAAGTGATGCCCAGTTCATTCTTCATACGAATAAGTTCGTATTGCATTTCCTGGCGCAGTTTCAGATCCAGAGCGCCCAGCGGTTCATCCAGAAGGAGCACTTTAGGCTCGTTGACGATGGCGCGGGCAATGGCGATTCGCTGCTGCTGGCCGCCGCTTAAGGAATCCGGCATACGGTTCTCGTATCCTTCCAGATTTACAAGCTTCAGCGCATAACGGATCTTGTCGTCTATGTAGCCCTTTGATTTTTTCTTGATCTTGAGTCCGAAAGCAATGTTTTCCGCGATGGTCATATGCGTAAACAGAGCATATTTCTGAAAAACAGTGTTCAGGGCTCTTTTATTGGGCGGTACCTTTGTGATATCCCGCCCGTCGAAAATGACCTTGCCGGTGTCCGGTTGTGCGAAGCCGCCCAGAATGCGCAGGGTAGTAGTTTTACCGCAGCCGCTGGGACCCAGCAGTGTCACGAACTCGTTTTCATGTATTTTCAGGTTCAGTTCATCCAGTACCATTTGTCCGTCAAAGGATTTGGAAATATTACTCAAATGGATCAATTCTTTTGACATGGGTATGTTCCTCCGAAAGTATAACAAATAATTGCGTTTGACAGCGGATGTTACAATGCTGTTTTAAAAATTAGGCGGGGTGCTGATCCACAGGAAAACAGCGCCTGTTTTGCCGTTTGCTCTGATATAATGTTCTGCATGGGGGGTATAGTAAAATGCATCTCCCTTTTTTGCTTTTATGCTGCGCTTTCCGATTACAATGGTGACAGAGCCGGAGAGCACATAGCCGAATTCCTCGCCATCATGGGGCTGGTCGGGATAGGTGGATCCGCCGGGTTCTAAAGTGACGCGGATCGGTTCCATCATGTTCTTCTGTGCGTTGGGAATAATCCACTCAATTTTGTTGTTCAGTTCTGCATCTATTTTTTCAAAAAAATCATCTTTCGTAAAAACGATCTGCTCGTCCTCACCGTCGTCGAAGAAATCCTTTAAGCTGGTTCCCAGACATTGGAGAATGTCCACCAGGGTTGCTATGGACGGGGAAGTGAGGTCATTTTCCAGCTGGCTGATGAAACCCTTGGATAACTCACAGCGGTCCGCCAGTTCTTCCTGCGTCAGTCCCTTTTGATTGCGCAGTTCCTTGATTTTATTGCCGATTTCCACTCGGGTTGCATTGCTGTCCATAAGTCTGCCGTCATTCCTTCCGGTTATTTGTAATGTTATTGCCGCAGGCGTCCTGATCCGTTACGGGCCATGTATATGTCATCACCGCACCTCAGTGATAATAAACTGAAAGTTTACTAAAACTAAACAGACGCTGAGTCTCATTATACAAGAAAGAAGTGCTGTGTCAATGGTATTTTTAAAAATAAGGGCATTTTTTATGAAAAAGATTAACAAGGGCTTTTATTTGTGATAAAATGAAACACACGGTTTGAATTTACGGGAATAGCGGTATATGAAGTAAAGAAGAAAACTTTATAATATTTTACAATATAAAGAAAGGTATGGTATGAATATGAGTCAGGGGAAATATGTGGCATATGTTTCTACTTATACGGTGGGGAAGGAAGATAACTACGGCATTAAGATCTATGACGTGGATATGAAGAAAGGCAGAATGACTGAGAAGAACCAGGTGGAGATCACCAATTCCTCCTATATTACGATTTCCCATAACAGCAAGTTCCTGTATTCGATCACAGACTTCGGTGTGGAGGCTTATAAGATTCTGCCCGGCGGTGATCTGGAAGTGGTTAACGAGGGCAGCATCAACGGTATGCGGGGATGTTATCTGTCCACGGATTACGAAGACAAATTCCTATTTGTGGGCGGTTATCATGACGGCAAGATCACAGTGCTTCGTCTGAGAGAAGACGGCGGGATCGGAGAGATCACGGAAGAGATTTATCATAAGGGACTGGGCAGTATTGCAGAGCGGAATTTCAGGCCTCATGTCAATTGTGTTAAGATGACAAGAGACAACCATTATTTGTGTGCCGCAGATCTGGGACTTGATCATGTGAATGTGTATCGGTTGAATCATGAGAGCGGTAAGCTGAAACCCATTGATATGATCCGAAGCGAGCAGGAATCAGCGCCCCGGCATTTGAAGTTTTCCAAGGACGGCAGATTTCTTTATATTGTACATGAGTTAAAGAACTATATTGATGTCTATACTTATGAGGAGGTAAACGGCAATCCTGAGTTTGAGAAGATACAGACCATATCCACACTGAATGACTATCACGCGGGCGGGTCTGCGGCCAGCGCGCTGAATATATCGGAAGATTTCAAATATATGGTAAGTTCCAATGCCGGTGACAACAGCACGATTATTTACAAGATCGATCAGAAGACAGGTATGCTTGAAAAGATTCTCTGCCTTCCGATCAGCGGCGATTATCCGAAGGACGCGATTCTTTTCCCGGATAACAAACATCTGGTTTCACTGAACCATGAGTCCGATACCATGACATTTTTTAACGTGGACTTAAAGAACGGGCTTCTGGTGATGAATGGTAAGGAAATCAGAGTAAATCAGCCTAACTGTATCATTTTCCACAAAATCTCAGACTGAATAGAATAGACAGGGTTCCTCCTGCATATACATTTACCAGTATAAGCAGGAGGTTTTTATATGGATTTTTTGCAGAACAGTACATATGACCTGTATAAAGATATACAGCTCCGCACAGGAGGGGAGATTTATCTGGGCGTGGTGGGACCGGTCAGAACGGGGAAGTCCACTTTTATCAAACGCTTTATGAATCTGCTCGTGCTTCCTTTTATGGAGGACGAAAATGAGAAAGAGCGGGCGCAGGATGAGATGCCACAGAGCGCCGGCGGGAAGACGATCACTACCACAGAACCGAAGTTTATACCGAAAGAGGCGGCACATATCAGGCTGGGAACGGATATTGATGTGAATGTGAGGCTGATCGACTGTGTAGGCTATATGGTGGAAGGCGCGTCAGGGCATATGGAAGAGGACATGGAGCGCATGGTGAAGACGCCCTGGTCAGTGGATGAGATTCCTTTCACGAAGGCGGCGGAGATCGGTACGAGAAAAGTCATCAAGGACCATTCTACCATCGGGATTGTGGTGACCTGTGACGGGTCCTTCGGAGAACTGGGACGCAATCATTTCCTGGAGGCGGAGGAACGTACCATCAATGAACTGCAGTCTCTGGGCAAGCCCTTTATCGTGCTGCTCAATTCCGCAAAGCCTTATGCGGAAGAGACGCGGGCACTGGCGGATGAGATCAGCGAGAAATATCAGGTGACCGTAATGCCGGTAAACTGTGAGCAGCTCAAACGGGAAGACATTAACCATATTATGGAGAATATTCTTTACGAGTTCCCGCTTACCATGATCGAATTTTATATGCCGAAATGGGTGGAAATGCTTCCTTATGATCATAAGATGAAACAGGATATTGTGGCACAGATCAAGCAGTTGATGGCAGATTTAAGCAATATCCGTGATATCACCACAAACAATTTTATGCCTGAGAGCGAGTATATCAAGAAGTGCAAGCTGGACGGCATTAACATGTCCGACGGCAGTGTGCGGGTGATTCTGGATGTGGACGACGCTTATTACTATGAGATGATCAGTGAACTTGTGGGTGAAAATATCGGCAGCGAGTATCAGATGCTTGCCACCTTGAAGGAGATGGCCAAGATGAAGCGCGAATATGTGAAGGTGCTCCATGCACTGGATTCCGTACGCTACAAAGGCTACGGTGTGGTGATGCCCGACCGTGAGGAGATTATGCTGGAGAAACCGGAGCTGATCAGACAGGGCAACAAGTTCGGCGTGAAGATCAAGGCGGAAAGCCCCAGCATTCATATGATCAAGGCCAGTATCGAGACAGAGATCGCGCCCATTGTAGGTACGGAGGAACAGGCCAGGGATCTGATCCAGTTTATTTCCGATACGGGAACAAGCGAGGAGGGAATCTGGGAGACCAACATCTTCGGCAAGACCGTGGAACAGCTTGTGAACGACGGTATTACCGGCAAGATCTCCATGATCAACGAGGAGAGCCAGGCGAAACTGCAGGAGACCATGCAGAAGATTGTCAATGACAGTAATGGCGGGATGGTTTGTATTATTATATGACAGTGGATCGAGAGGATGCCTCGCTGCCCGGCAGCGGGGTGTTTTCTGTATTACAGGGCAAAATGCCTTGAGTTTCTGGCATGTCGATGTTATGATAAGCTCGTAAGCGGTTTGGCCGGATCGACATGGGCAATCCCGATTTACAGAAAGGCGGTATCGCGTATGAATCCTGTTTATGAAAAATTATTAAAATGCTATGAATGTTACAAATCCAAAATTGATTTTGCACCCGAAGCTGCGATAGTCCTTGGATCCGGTCTGGGTAATTTTGCCAGGGCGGTTGATGTGAAAGCAGAGCTTCTCTACAGTGAGATTGAAGGTTTTCCGGTATCCACTGTTCCGGGACATGCCGGCAAATTTATTTTCGGTTATATACATGATGTGCCTGTTGTTCTGATGCAGGGGCGTGTTCACTATTATGAAGGTTATCCCATCACCGACGTGGTGCTTCCCGCCCGTCTGATGAAGATGATGGGTGCGAAGATCCTGTTTCTGACCAATGCTTCCGGCGGAATCAATCCGGCTTTCCATGCGGGCAGCCTGATGCTGATTCAGGATCATGTTTCCCTCTTCGCCCCGAATCCGTTGATCGGACCAAATATTGATGAGCTGGGAACCAGGTTTCCTGATATGTCACATGTCTACGATGAGGATCTGCAGGAAATAATCAGAAGTACGGCGAAGGAGAACGATATCGAGTTATTTGAAGGCATTTATGCGCAGCTTACCGGGCCTTCTTTTGAGTCTCCCGCGGAAATACAGATGTTACATAAGCTGGGTGTGAGCGCTGTAGGCATGAGTACGGTGGTGGAAGCGATTGCAGCGAATCATATGGGCATGAAGATCTGCGGCGTATCCTGTGTCAGCAATCTGGCAGCAGGTATGAACAGTGCACCGCTGACACACGAGGAAGTACAGGAGGCAGCCAATGCAGTGGCTCCTAAATTCGAGAAGCTGCTGGTTGAGTCTGTCATGAAATTTAAGGATCTTATCTGATGGCCGTCAGGTTTTACGACCTGGATGAATAAAAGAACAGATAGTCAGGATAATTGAGAGAAAGGCGTAATCACATATGAATTACAGATTTTATAATGCACGTATCTTAACAATGAAAAGCCCGGAGATCCTGCAAGGTGAGCTCTGGGTGCAGAATGACCGTATCATTTATGCAGGTGACGGGAGTGACACGGCCCCGGCCTGCCGGAAGTCCGGACAGGAAAGCATCCTGTGGGACAGAGAAATAGACTGTGAGGGAAATCTTCTTATGCCCGGCTTTAAAAATGCACACACTCATTCCGGTATGACGCTGCTCCGTTCCTATGCAGATGACCTGCCGCTGCATGACTGGCTTACGAAACAGATATTTCCCATTGAGGCAAGAATGGACGGGGAGATGATCTATCATTTGACGAAGCTGGCGGTTCTGGAATACCTGACCAGCGGTGTCACGGCTATTTTTGATATGTATCTGGCCCCTGAGATGACAGCCCAGGCCTGTGTGGACATGGGAATGCGGTGTGTACAGGTGAGCGGTATGAGCGGGCAGGAGAATTTCGGGGAAGCACTGAAAAAAACAGAACAGTATTATCAGAAACTTAACAAGGATCATCCGCTGCTCAGTTATTTTATCGGATTTCATGCGGAGTACACATGTTCCCGCAGTCTGCTGGAAAGCGCTGCAGAGCTTGCCCGCAAATATCAGGCGCCTGTCTACACCCATCTGGCTGAAACACAGGCCGAGGTGGACGGTTGTATAGAGCGTCATGGTATGACACCGGCAAAACTGTTTGACTCTCTGGGGATTTTTGATTACGGCGGCGGCGGTTATCACTGCGTTTATCTGAATGACGAAGATATGGAGATATTCCGTAAGCGTAAGCTGAGTGTGGTCACAAATCCGGGCTCCAATACGAAGCTTGCCAGCGGTATCGCGCCAATCTCGGAATATCTGGCAAGGGGGATCAATGTGGCCATCGGAACGGACGGGCCGGCCAGCAATAACTGTCTGGATATGTTCCGGGAGATGTTCTTAGTGACCGGACTTGCAAAACTGCGGGAGAAGGATGCTTCTGCCGTAGATGCATGGGAAGTGTTGAAGATGGCTACGGTAAACGGTTCACTGGCCATGAATCTGCCGGATACGGATGTACTGGCGGAAGGGAAACTTGCAGATATTATTATGATTGATCTGCATCAGCCCAACATGCAGCCCGTGAATAACATTCCCAAGAATCTGGTTTACAGCGGCAGTAAGCAGAATGTGAAGATGACTATGATTCATGGTAAGATTTTATATGAGAACGGTGTATTTTCCGAAGCAGGTGACGTGGAGGAAATCTACCGGAAGGCAAATGAGATCATAGACGGGTTCAGATAGATCAATAAGTAAAAAAGGTGAAAGAAGGAACCATTCACGATGGAATATATAGTACTTGCAGGCGTGATCGTATTGTTTATCGTACTGATTATGGGAAATGAGTATTTGAGCAGCAGATCCTGTCAGAAGGCTTATCTGGCACAGATCTATCAGAGCTATGGTAAGGCTTCCGAGCGAAGTTATACGGCGGAAGAACTGAAACATATCAGTATGTATTATGTGAAACACCCTTCAGAGGGGCAGATAGACGACATTACGTGGAATGACCTGAACATGGACACGGTCTATCAGAGGATGAATGCGTCCTGCAGTGCGGCGGGAGACGAATATCTTTATTACAGGCTGCGGACACCGGTCTATGAAGAGGCTGAGCTGGAACGGACCGAGGCACAGATCCGGTTTTTTATGGAGCATGAAGAGGAAAGACATGCGGTACAGCGCATGTTTGCGGGTCTGGGCAGGATGGGAAAATATTCCATCTATGAATATCTTGATAATCTGGATACGCTGGGAGAGCGCAGGAATGGTAAATATGTGATCAGTAATGTGCTGCTCATATTGAGTGTGGCAGCCATGTTTGTATCCCTTCCTGCGGGACTGGTCGCGCTGCTTGTGGTACTCTGCCACAATATTATAGGCTATTTTAAGGAATATAAAGAGATAGAACCATACATCACAAGTTTTCGTTATATCACAAGACTTCTGGACAGTGCAGAGCGGCTGGGACAAAAGAAGATAACGGGGATTGAACGGGAGCAGGAGCGGCTGAAAGAATGCCACAGGCAGATGAAGGGATTTATCCGGAATGCATACCTGATCGTATTCACTGATAAAGGAAACGGCAATCCGCTGGGCGTTGTTCTGGACTATCTGCGGATGATTTTTTATCTGGATCTGATCCAGTTTAACAATGCCCTGCGCGCCGTAAGGGGACATATGCCGGAAATCGATGAAATGATCACGCTGACCGGACAGATTGAGACTGCGGTGGTGATCGGTTCCTACAGGAAAAGTCTTGACGGACAATGGTGCGTTCCGTCCATAGATTTCCGGCAGGATGCAGAGCGCCGGCTTCTTCTGGAGGAGGCGTATCATCCGCTTCTGACAGATCCGGTGAAAAATTCCATAACGGCCAAAAAAGGGGTGCTGCTGACCGGTTCCAATGCTTCGGGCAAATCCACTTTTCTGCGGGCTGTGGCAGTTAATGCGCTGTTTGCACAGACGATCCATACCTGTCTGGCAAAATGTTATGAGGCGCCTGTTTTCAGGATTTATTCTTCCATGGCTTTGAAAGATGACCTGGTCAGCGGACAGAGTTATTACATGGTGGAGATCAGATCCATTAAGCGTATTCTGGATCAGGTAAAAGAGGCGGAGCAGAAACATTGTCATGTGTTGTGTTTTGTGGATGAGGTACTCCGGGGAACAAATACAGTGGAACGGATCGCCGCCTCCACGCAGATCATGCGTATGCTTGCTGCGGATCACGCCGTATGTTTTGCGGCAACTCATGATGTGGAATTGACGAAGCTGCTGGAACAGGAATATGATAATTATCATTTTGAGGAGCGCATCGAGGAGGATGATATTTTCTTCCCGTACAAGCTGATCCCCGGACCTGCCACCACGAGGAATGCCATAGCGCTGCTTAAGATGCTGGGGTATGACAGCAATATTATCCGTGAGGCGGAAACGATGGCGGAGAGGTTTCTTGCTGACGGAAGCTGGCAGAACGGGGGAATATAAAATTGAGTAGGAATGGGGATTTATAATATGAAGGTAACGATCTATACAGACGGTGCGGCCAGGGGCAACCCGGAAGGTCCGGGCGGTTACGGCACAGTGCTGCAGTATATTGATGCAAAAGGGACACTGCATGAGAGAGAATACTCTGCAGGTTATAAGAAAACAACGAATAACCGTATGGAACTGATGGCGGCCATTGTGGGATTGGAAGCATTGACAAAACCCTGTGAGGTGACGCTGGTCTCCGATTCCAAATATCTGACGGATGCTTTTAATCAGCACTGGATCGAGGGATGGATCAGGAAGAACTGGAAGACGGCGGGCAACAAACCGGTTAAGAACATTGATCTCTGGGAGCGGCTGCTGCGGGCAAAAGAGCCGCATAGTGTCATATTTCAGTGGGTCAGGGGGCATGACGGACATCCTGAGAATGAGCGCTGTGACAAACTGGCAACAACTGCAGCGGACGGAACAGACTTACTTGACGATACCTTCTGATTGGTGGTATCATTATCCTAGCTTCATCAGAACGCATGTCTGTACTGAGCGGACAGCGGACTGGACGGGCGGATTCGTAGACTAAGAGAAAGGCATGGTTTTGGAAATGAGCAATTTGATTTTATTTGTAAACGCGTTTTTATCTTATTTACTGATATTTGTACTGATCATCGCTCTGGTGATCGTTGCCTGCATCATAGGCGTTAAGTGGAGAAAGAGCAAGGATGCCAAAGCGGCGGCAAACGGCGGCGGGGAGCCTGCAGGTGGAAACACTACGGCATAGTGCCGACGGTTTTAAATGATGAAGTGACAGTGCTTAAGGGTGTTCATGTGTGGAACACCCTTTTACGGTATGGAGGAAAGTATGGGAAAATATAAGACGGTATTCTGGGATCTTGATCAGACGCTGTTGAATTTTGATCTGTCTATGGATCATGCGATACGGAAGGTTTTTGAACGGTTCGGGCTTGAGATCAACGACGAGATCGTGGCCAGATACGATGAGATTAACAGATCTTACTGGAACAGGCTGGAACTGGGTGAGATCACCAAAGAAGAGGTAAAGACAGGAAGATTCCGGACCCTTTTCGAAGAGCTTGGCATTCAGAATGTATTGCCGGAAGAAATGGCACCGGCTTATCAGAAAGAGCTCGGAAGTGTCTTTTTTTATATGGAAGGGGCAAAAGAACTGGTCAGTCTGCTGCGGGAGAAGGGATACCGGCAGTATATCGTCACAAACGGCGTAAATGCCACTCAGGAAAATAAAATGAAGCTGTCCGGGCTGGATCAGATCATGGACGGCGTTTTTGTGTCGGAACTGATCGGGTATCCTAAGCCTATGAAAGAATTTTTTGACGGATGTTTTGCGGCGCTTCCCGATGTGGATCGTGAGGAGTGCATTCTGGTGGGGGATTCCCTGTCCAGCGATATGCGCGGAGCGTGTAATGCGGGAATTGCCGGCTGCTGGTTTAATCCGCAGGAGAAACAGAAGGATATTGATGTAAAGACGGATTATGAGATACGCCGGCTGGAAGAAGTGCTGACGATTCTGGAAGAGGAGCGTGTGTAATGCCCAGATCCGCAAATCAGAAATTAAAACTGCTGTATCTGGTCAAAATTCTGACAGAGCAGTCTGATGAAGAGCACTGTCTCAGTTCTCAGGCGCTGATTGACGCTCTGGGCGCATATGGCATTAAGGCCGAGCGCAAGAGCATTTATGATGATATTGCCCAGCTGATCGATTTTGGCTATGATATCGTACTTGTGAAGGCAAAGACGGGAGGCGGATATTATCTGGCGGGAAGGGAGTTTGAACTGGCAGAATTGAAACTTCTTGTGGAGACGGTCCAGGCATCCCGTTTTCTGACCCAGAAGAAATCCAGAGATCTGATCGGTAAGATCGAGAAGCTGGCATCCAAATCGGAGGCGGGGCAGTTACAGCGGCAGGTATATGTTGCAAACCGTATCAAGACGGCCAATGAAAGTATTTACTACATCGTGGATGATATTCACCGGGCGATCCAGAATAACGAGCAGATCTCTTTTCAGTATCTTGAATGGACGCTGGAAAAAGAACTTGTTCCCCGCAAAGACGGAAAAGTCTATCAGGTGAGTCCCTGGGCGCTGACCTGCAAAGACGAGAACTATTACCTGATCGCTCATGACAGTGAAAATGATACGATCAAGCATTTTCGTGTAGATAAGATGGGACATATTGAAGTGCTGACCGGAACGGCAAGGGAAGGTGCGGAATTGTTTGAACGGTTCGATATTGCGGCCTATGCAAACAAAACTTTCGGCATGTTCGGCGGCAGGGAGGAAGTGGTCACACTGACCTTTGAGAACCGTTTTATCGGTGTCGTGATGGATCGTTTCGGCAGTGAAGTTTCCGTCCGGAAGCGGGATGAAGATCACTTTTCAGTGAGAGTCCGGGTGGCGGTCAGCGGTCAGTTTTTCGGCTGGCTTACAGGACTCGGCGCAGGAGCCGGTCTTACGGCACCGGCCGGTGTGGTGGAAGAATACACTGATTTTCTGCACCAGGTAATCTCAACTTATGAAGCATAAAAGGCTGTTTGCAGTCACACAAAATTATACATAAACAAAGGAGCAGCAAAAGATGATACAATTTGCAGATCGCATGAAGGACTATGAAGCCGGTATCTTTCAGGTTTTGAACGACAAGAAAGCCGAAGCCGAAAAACAGGGAAGAAAGATTTATAATCTCTCTGTAGGAACGCCCGATTTCCCGCCTGCACAGCATGTAGTGGATGCAGTCGTAGAGGCGGCAAAAAGGCCGGAGAATTATAAGTATGCACTGATTGATATTCCGGAACTGATTGAAGCTGTGCAGAAGCGGTATGAGAAACGCTACGGTGTTACACTGGAAGCAGACGAGATCATGTCTGTATACGGTTCTCAGGAGGGGATCGCGCATATCTGCCTTTCCCTCTGCAATCCGGGAGACGTGGTGCTGGTACCGAATCCCGGTTATCCGATTTTCGGCATCGGACCGTCCCTGGCAGGAGCCGAAGTGGTAACCTATAATCTCACCGGGGAGAACCATTATCTTCCGGATCTGGACAGTATGGATGAAGGGATGCTTGCACGGGCGAAATGCATGATCGTATCTTACCCTCTTAATCCCGTATGCAAGACGGCTCCGGATGAATTTTATGAGAAACTCATTCCGTGGGCAATAAAGCATCAGATCGTAATCATCCATGACAATGCATACTCGGATATCATCTATGACGGCAGAATGGGGAAATCGATTCTGAGAATACCGGAGGCAAAGAAGATTTCGGTGGAATTTTATTCTTTATCGAAATCATTTAACTATACAGGGGCAAGAATGAGTTTCCTGACGGGAAACAAAGAAATTGTGGCAAACTTTAAGAAACTCCGCTCCCAGATTGATTACGGCACATATTTGCCGGTACAGTACGGAGCGGTGGCAGCGCTGAACGGTTCCGACCAGATGGTTAAGGATCAATGTGCGGAGTACCAGAACCGGCGGGACGCTCTCTGCGGCGGCCTGCGGAATATCGGCTGGCATATGGAAGACAGCGAGGGCACGATGTTTGCCTGGGCGAAAATTCCTCAGGGATATACGGATGATGTGGATTTTGTCATGGAACTGGTAGAAAAGACGGGCGTGCTCTGCACACCGGGAAGCAGCTTTGGATCTCTTGGCAGAGGATATGTGAGGTTTGCGCTGACGATGCCGGTGGAGACGATCAAAGAAGCTGTGGAAGCGATCAGATGCTCTGGTATGATCTATCATTAGGGCATTGTAAGTCGAACTGAATTCTGATAATGAGGTCATGTGTTGTCAAGTATGGGATATGTCACAAAAAGACATATCCCTTTTTGTTAGATTTTCATCATAGTGAGACATTGACATAAGATGCGTATTATCTTATACTAGTCCTAAACCACAAAATATAGATAACTTATGTAAACTGATACTATATTTTGTGCATTTTCATGTAGCATAAGTTGTATAACTCGTATAAGAAGTGGGACTGACTCATATAATATTCACAGGCAAACATTTTCTTGTACACGGAATACCACTTGAAACAGTTGCTGTTTATTCAGTGGCCAGTAACAAAAAAAGATACCATGGAGGGAAAATGGATGAGTAGCAGATTCGGGTCAGACACTGTCAGTGATGAGAACTATGGTGTGGAATACAGACCGGAAAAGATCGTTAAGGTGATCAAGAAGGATGGCAGCCTGGAAAATTTTAATGTACAGAAGGTCATCGATGCAGTAGGCAAGAGCGCATACCGTGCATTGACAAAGTTTACGGAAGAAGAGAAGAGACATATATGCCAGACCGTAATCGACAAGGTAAATGAACTGGGTGAACAGGAGATTCCGATCCAGATCATGCACAACATGGTGGAGAGTGCGCTGGAGGACGTAAAACCTATTGTAGCCAAGAGTTATCGGGATTACCGTAATTATAAGCAGGATTTTGTGCGAATGATGGACGACGTTTATAAGAAAAGTCAGTCTATTATGTATATAGGAGACAAGGAGAACGCTAATACGGACAGCGCGCTTGTCTCAACAAAGAGAAGCCTGATCTTCAATCAGTTCAATAAGGAACTGTATCAGAAGTTTTTCATGACTACGGAGGAAATTCAGGCTTGCCGCGACGGTTATCTGTACGTGCATGACATGTCAGCCAGACGCGATACCATGAACTGCTGTCTCTTTAATGTGGCGGAGGTTCTGAGCGGTGGTTTTGAAATGGGAAATATCTGGTATAATGAGCCCAAGACGCTGGATGTGGCATTCGACGTGATCGGTGATATCGTTTTGAGCGCGGCAAGCCAGCAGTACGGCGGTTTTACCGTGCCGGAAGTGGACAAGATCCTTGAACCCTATGCCGAGAAATCGTATAAGCGCAATCTGGACAAATATATAAGGCTGGGCGTGGACGGGGAAGCAGCAGAAGCGGAAGCGCTGGCCGATGTGAAGAAGGAGTTTGAACAGGGTTTTCAGGGCTGGGAGTATAAATTTAATACAGTGGCCAGCAGCCGCGGCGATTATCCTTTTATTACCGTGACGGCAGGCATCGGAACCGGCAGATTTGCCAGAATGGCTACCATTGTCATGCTCAATGTACGCCGCAAAGGTCAGGGAAAGAAAGAATGCAAGAAGCCTGTTCTTTTTCCGAAGATCGTATTTCTGTATGATGAAAATCTGCACGGTGAAGGCAAGGAACTGGAAGACGTGTTTGAGGCGGGAGTGAAATGTTCTGCAAAGACTATGTATCCCGACTGGCTTAGCCTTACCGGCAAAGGATATATTGCAAGCATGTATAAGCAGTACGGCAAGGTGATTTCTCCTATGGGATGCCGGGCATTTCTTTCACCCTGGTATGAGAAGGGCGGTATGCATCCGGCAGATGAGGAGGACAGCCCGGTATTTGTGGGAAGATTTAACATCGGTGTAGTATCGCTGCATCTGCCCATGATCCTGGCGAAATCCCGTCAGGAAAACAAGGACTTTTATGAGGTGCTGGATTACTACCTTAACCTGATCAGACAGCTTCATATCAGAACTTATGCGTACTTGGGGGAGATGCGTGCATCTACCAATCCCCTGGCATACTGTGAAGGCGGTTTTCTGGGCGGGCATCTGCAGCTTCATGACAAAATCAAGCCCATTCTTAAGACGGCGACGGCAAGCTTTGGAATTACGGCTTTTAATGAACTGCAGGAGTTGTATAACGGGAAATCACTGGTGGAAGACGGTGCCTTTGCGCTGGAAGTGCTGGAACACATTAATAATAAAATATCCGAATATAAAGAGGAGGATGGCAATCTTTATGCCATTTACGGTACACCGGCGGAGAATCTGTGCGGTCTGCAGGTAAAGCAGTTCAGGGCAAAATACGGCATTATAGAGGGCGTTTCCGACAAAGAATATGTGTCCAACAGCTTTCACTGCCATGTGACGGAGGACATTACTCCTATTGAAAAGCAGGATCTGGAATACCGATTCTGGGAACTGGCAAACGGCGGCAAGATCCAGTACGTGAAATATCCCATTGACTATAACATGGAGGCAATCAAAACATTGATCCGCCGTGCCATGGAAATGGGATTTTATGAAGGTGTCAATTTATCTCTGGCCTACTGCGATGACTGCGGACATCAGGAGCTTGAGATGGACGTATGTCCGGTGTGCGGCAGCCGCAATCTGACCAAAATCGACCGTATGAACGGTTATCTGGCTTATTCCCGTGTACATGGGGACACCAGACTGAGTGATGCGAAGATGGCGGAGATCGCAGAAAGGAAAAGCATGTAATGAGATATCACAATATAACAAAGGACGATATGCTCAACGGCGATGGCCTGCGCGTGGTACTCTGGGTTGCCGGATGTACGCACTGTTGTAAGGAATGTCATAATCCGGTCACATGGGATCCAGACGGCGGACTTTTATTTGACGATAAGGCCAGACAGGAAATTTTTGCCCAGCTGGATAAGCCCTACATCAGCGGGATCACTTTTTCCGGAGGTGATCCGCTCCATTCGGCCAACCGTCTGGACGTGAGAGAACTGATGGAAGAGATCAGGCAGAAATACCCCGACAAGACGATCTGGCTCTATACGGGAGACAGCTGGGAAGATATTCTGCATTATCCGGTTATGAGGTATGTGGATGTACTGGTAGACGGAGAATTCAAGATTGAGTTAAAGAATACAAAACTTCGATGGAAGGGGAGCAGCAACCAGCGGGTGATCGACGTGCAGGCCAGTCTCCGGCAGACTGATCCGGCTCATCCGGTTTTGTACTGTGATGAGAACTAGGGTATTGTATCATGAACTGCCGGATCTTGTCCGGACTGTGTCATAACGAGGTACACGACGGGAGGAAAACACGACTTGGAAACAATAAAGATTAAATATTTTACGGATAAAATTGAAAAGCTGGCTTACATAGACGGCAAGTCAGACTGGATCGATCTTCGCGCAGCGGAAGATGTGGATCTGACAAAAGGCGAATTCAGACTGATCCCGCTGGGGGTCGCCATGGAACTGCCTGCAGGTTATGAAGCGCATGTGGTTCCCAGAAGTTCTACTTTCAAGAATTTCGGCATTATTCAGACCAACCATCAGGGCGTTATTGACTGTTCCTACTGCGGTGACAATGATCAGTGGTTTATGCCGGTATATGCCGTGCGGGATACACAGATCCGGGTGAATGACAGGATCTGCCAGTTCCGCATTATGGAGAACCAGCCGAAAATCGTTTTTGACGAGGTGGAGCATCTTGATCATGATGACAGGGGCGGACACGGCAGTACAGGGAAGCAGTAGACTGTTTTTTTCTCATGAAAAAACAGAAGAACAGCGCATAAGGAAACTCCTTCTAAGACATACTATAGACAACGATGGTAGAATCTTGGAAGGAGTTTTTGACAGTGCAGAACAGACAAGAAGATCAGAAAAGTAAGATGACCACATCTCTGCAGCAGACCATGGCTTATATGAACGAGCGTATGTCGCCGGATACCAGCTTTGACATAGTTTACCGGGTCATAGAGGTGGGCGGCAGGCAGTCGTGCATTTATTTTATAGACGGATTCTGTAAAGATGAACTGATGATGAAAATCTTACAGTATTTTATAGACCTGAAACCGGCTGATATGCCGGAAAATGTCCATGAGATGGCAAAGAAGGCAACGCCTTACGTAGAGGTAGACCTGAAAGATTCATGGGATGACATTTTATACAGCATTCTCTCAGGCGTTTTTGCGCTTTTTATTGACGGATTTGACAGATGTATTCTGATCGATTCCAGAACTTATCCCGCAAGAGGCGTGGAGGAACCGGATAAGGATAAGACGCTGCGCGGATCCAAGGACGGATTTGTGGAGACGATCGTGTTTAACACGGCCCTGATCAGACGACGGATCAGAAGCACGGAGCTTCGTATGGAAATGATGAATGCGGGGAAAAGTTCCCGGACGGACATTGTCCTGTGTTATATGAACAACCGGGTGGATCATGCTTTTCTCGATAAAATCAAAAGAAGAATCGAGGAGATTCAGGTTGATGCCCTGACCATGAACCAGGAGAGTCTGGCGGAATGCCTTTACCAGCGCAAATGGTTTAATCCTTTTCCGAAATTTAAGTTTACAGAGAGGCCGGATGTGGCTGCGGCACAGGTATTGGAAGGTGATATTATTATCCTGGTGGACAATTCGCCTTCGGCAATGGTTATTCCCACATCTATCTTTGATATTGTGGAGGAGGCGGATGACTACTATTTTCCGCCCATCACAGGCACGTATCTGAGACTGTCCAGGTTTATTATCTCGATCCTGACTTATATTATGACGCCGACTTTCCTGCTCCTGATGCAGAATCCCGATTGGATACCGGAATCCTATCAGTTTATCATGCTGCAGGAAGAGCCCAATATACCTCTGATCGTGCAGTTTCTCATACTGGAACTGGCGATTGACGGTTTGAAGCTGGCGGCGGTCAATACACCGAATATGCTCAGTACGCCGCTCAGCGTGATGGCGGCGCTGGTACTGGGAGAATTCTCAGTTAACAGTGGATGGTTCAATTCGGAGGTCATGCTTTATATGGCTTTCGTGGCGATTGCCAACTATACCCAGCAGAATTATGAACTTGGTTATGCCCTGAAATTCATGAGAATCCTCAATCTGATCCTGACGGCGGTGTTCGGACTGTATGGATATATTGGGGCCCTCATCATATTCGTCCTCTCGGTGGTATGCAATAAGACATTGTCCGATAAAAGCTATATTTATCCAATACTGCCGTTAAATTTGAGACAGCTTGGCAAGCGTCTGCTGCGTCTGCGTCTGCCGGAAGCAAAGAAATAGGAAAAGGAAAGAGAACAGCAGGAAAATGCTGAACATCGGAAAGAAGTGAGTTTTCTTTCCGGATACATAAAAGGCACGAAATAAAATTAAGTAATATATTAGCTAAAAATTAATTGGGTGATTTGTGCATGTTAAATAAAAAAGGAAAATGATTTTTGTTTTACTTGTTATTTATAGTATGTAATAGTAGAATTGGAGACAGAAATAAAACAAAAAACAGAATAGAAATGTAGTGGACTGACCAGGATAATAAACTAATAAAAACTAAATTAGCTAATTAAAAGAATTTGATCATTTATGAAAAAATATTAAGAGTGATGATAAATGATCACTTATCATGTCGGGAAACATACAGGAAAAGGGAGGATCATGCTATGGGGTATGAAGTACATGCTGAAAAAGGATGGGTCAACAGGGGAAACCTTTACCGGATGAAGGAACTTATGAAAAGGGCGGAACAGGGAGACCGGATGACGCTGGCTTTTCTGGGCGGATCGATCACACAGGGCTCTGTATCTACCCAATATACGAACTGTTACGCATACCGTGTATTTGAATGGTTTGTAAAAAGATTTCCGAAGACTGCATTTACTTACGTGAATGCCGGCGTAGGCGGTACGACATCACAATTTGGTGTGGCCAGAGTAGAGGAAGATGTGCTTCTTTATAAGCCTGATTTCGTGATCATTGAGTTTTCGGTCAATGATGACAATACAGATTTTTATCAGGAAACCTATGAGGGACTGGTTCGCAAGGTATACGGGAATGTTTATTCACCGGCAGTCCTGCTTGTACATAATATTTTCTATGATTCAGGAGTCAGTGCAGAAGAGAAGCATCGTGCCGTCGGAGCCCATTATGAACTGCCCAGTGTCAGCATGAAGACAACGATTTATCCTGAAGTGGAATCCGGTGTGATTCCAAACCGGGAGATCACGCCGGATGATCTGCATCCCAACTCTGCCGGACATGAGCTGGTGGCGGAGGTTATCACCCGCTGTCTGGATCAGATTTATATGCAGCGTTATGATGAAGAAGTGCCATCGGTGATGCCGGAGCCTTTGACTGCCAATGCCTATGCAGATGCAAGGAGATATCAGAATCATAACAGCAGGCCGCTGTGCGACGGCTTTGCGGAGGACCCTGCATTAAAGAAATATGTGAATGATATGTTCCGATGCGGCTGGACGGCATCCGATGCCGGTGCAAAGATCGTTTTTGAGGTGGAGGGAACAGAGATTGCAGTACAGTACCGCAAGTCCATGAAGCATCCCGCGCCGGTGGCGGTGGCTGTTGTGGATGGCGATGAGGCGAATGCCGTTACGCTGGATGCAAACTTTGACGAGACATGGGGCGACAGTCTTCATATTGATACGGTGGCACATCATATCGCACCGGGCACGCATAAAGTGGAAATCCGGCTGACTGAGGCCCATGAGGATGATGCTGTGCCCTTTTATCTTGTTTCTGTTATCAGTGCATAGTCAAAGATCACGCCGCAGGCAGGATCTTGGCTCGTTACTGGCGGAAATGAATAAAGGAAACCAATCAGGGATTCAACAGGAGGAAAATAATGTTCAGAGATGATTTTGTATGGGGTGTTGCCAGCAGCGCCTATCAGGTAGAAGGAAGAGATCCTCAGGATGGTGCCGGAAGGATGATCTGGGATACTTTCACGGAAGAGGGCGGCACTTTGGATGGAAAGGGTGCATCGGTGACCTGCGATCATATGCACCGTTACAAAGAAGACTATAAGCTTATGCGGCTTCTGGGGGTGAAGGCATACCGTTTTTCCGTAAGCTGGAGCCGGATCATGCCGGAAGGAACAGGGACTGTAAATGAGAAAGCTGTGGCGATGTACAGGGATATGATCCTGACGATGAAGGAAAACGGCATAACTCCTTATCTGACCATGTATCACTGGGAATTTCCGCAGGCGCTGCAGGACAGAGGCGGCTGGCTGAATGAGGAAGTGATCCGGTGGTTCGGAGAGTATGCGAAAGTGGTTGCAGAGAATTTTTCTGATATCTGTGAGAATTTTATCACCCTTAATGAGCCTCAGTGCTTTGTCGGGCTTGGCCATCTCAGAGGTGTTCATGCTCCGGGAAAGAAGCTTTCTTATCCTGAGACCTTCCAGATTGCCCACAATGCGCTGAGAGCCCACGGGCAGGCTGTGATCCAGCTCAGAAAATACGCGAAACAGCCCATCAGGATCGGATATGCGCCTACCTGTGGTATGGCATATCCGGCCAGCAATAAGCCGGAAGACATCGAGGCGGCAAGAAAGGTATTATTTTCCTTCTATAATCCTATGGACAATTGGACATGGAATGTGGCATGGTTTAACGATCCGGTCTTTTTGGGCAGATATCCGGAACAGGGACTGGAAAAGTTTAAGGAATATCTCCCTGAGATCACGCAGGAGGATATGGAACTGATTGCTCAGCCTGTTGATTTTATGGGCCAGAATATTTATAATGGATATATTGTCCGGGCCGGTGCGGCCGGTGAGCCGGAATTTGTTGACAGACCTGCGGGATTTCCGAAGACAGCGGCTGGATGGCCGGTGACGCCGGAGTGTCTGTACTGGGGCGTAAAATTCTTGTATGAGCGGTATAAGATGCCTCTGTATATTACGGAGAACGGCATGTCATGTCATGATATCGTATCACGGGACGGACAGGTTCATGACCCTGACAGGATCACTTTTCTGGATAAATATCTGTCGGCACTGCAGCAGGCATCCGATGACGGAGCCGATGTCAGAGGATATTTTCTGTGGACGTTTCTGGATAATTTTGAGTGGGACAAGGGGTATAACGAACGATTCGGCATTGTATATGTGGATTTTGCGACTCAGAAGCGTATCGCAAAGGATTCTGCTTACTGGTATCAAAGAGTGATGGAGGAAAACGGTAAAATGTTATCAATCAATCAACCCGAAAAAGAGATCTTATTTTTGAATCCTGTCTTTAAACAGATGATCTGGGGCGGCGATCGCCTGGGCAGAGACTGGCCCTATCAGATTCCGGGAAATGACACCGGCGAATGCTGGGCTGTCAGTGCCCATCCCAACGGAGACTGTAAAATCAGGGAAGGAATATATGAAGGCAGGACGCTCTCCCGGATGTGGGAGGAATACCCGGAACTTTTCGGCAACACCGGGCTGGACAGATTCCCGCTGCTTGTGAAGATTATTGATGCAAAGACAGACCTGAGCATCCAGGTGCATCCTGATGATGCCTATGCAAAGGTCAATGAAAACGGTTCTCTGGGAAAAACGGAGTGCTGGTATGTGCTGGACTGTGAGGAAGATTCCAGCCTTGTGATCGGACATAATGCAAAGAGTAATGAAGAACTGGCCGAAATGATCCACCAAGGGAAGTGGGGAGATCTGATTCGTGAGATTCCTGTGAAAAAGGGTGATTTTATTCAAATCGACCCCGGTACTGTACATGCGATTAAAGGCGGACTGATGATTCTCGAGACGCAGCAGAACAGTGATATTACTTATCGAGTTTACGACTACGGCAGACTGACCAACGGTAAACCGAGGGAACTGCATATTGATAAGAGCATAGACGTGATTACAGTGCCTGCGAAACCGGTGGAAGAGAGTGTTATGGCTGTGGGAGATCTGCCCGAAAACCAGATGAATCTACTGATTTCCTGCGATTATTATAAGGTCTGGAAGCTGGATGTGACCAGTGCTGTTGCATTTGAACAGGAGTATCCGTTCCTCATTATGAGCGTGATTGAGGGTGACGGGCTGATCAACGGACAAATGATTACAAAGGGAGACCATTTCATTCTTCCAAAAGGATACGGAGAGATCAAAATGCAGGGAAATATGCAATTGATCGCTTCCACGATACAATAGAAGAAGTTTGTGTATAGAAGAGTTAAAAGAACGGAACAAGCTGTTTCATAATAACAGACAACATAGAATGCCTCGGCTTTCGCCGGGGCAATTTATGTTGTCTGTTATATCGTATGTACAGTTTGGAATTGATCAGACGTTTAACGATACGGTTCTCGCGATCGTTTCTAACAATAGAGGAATGTCAATGGGCTTCGTCAAGTGTTCGTTCATACCGAATTTCAGAGACATTCGTCTGTCGATCTCAAAGGCATTGGCGGATAATGCTATGATCGGGATGCGTGACAGAACCGGGTCGTCCAGTTCGCGGATTGCTTTTGCCGCCTGCCGTCCGTCCATAACAGGCATCTGGATATCCATCAGGACTACTGCATAATCCCCCGGCTTGGAATCCCTGATTTTGTTGACGGCTATGATGCCGTTTAATGCTGTATCAATGGAAAAGCCGAGACCGCTGAGGATTTCGGTCTCAATTTCCAGATTGATTTCGTTGTCATCTACCAGAAGGATTTTCTTGTTCATAAGCTGATCCAGAACCTGATCTGTGTCGATGGAAGTCAGCAGGGGATTTGTCTGTGTACGCAGACGCATGGTTACTGTAAATGTGCTTCCTACGCCGACAGTACTCCGGGCAGTTATCGTTCCGCCCATCAGTTCTACGATGTTCTTGGCGATGGTAAGCCCCAGCCCTGTACCATGGATCCCGCTGAACGTAGTATTCTGTTCCCGCTCAAAGGGTTCAAATATATGTTCCAGGAACTCTCTGTGTATACCAATGCCGGTATCTTCCACAACAAACTGGTATACGGAACAGTCGTTGGGAAGCTGTTCCAGTTCCGAGACCGTTATGCTGATTCTGCCGCCGTTTCGGGTGTACTTTACGGCATTGCTTGCAAGATACATGAGAAACTGTTTTATTTTAGCATGATCGCCATATATGTCACAGTGTTCCAGACTGGCTGAATTGATGTCCAGGGATATCTTTTTGACGGATACCTGTGTCATCAGATTTTTTTGAATATCCTGAAGAATATCGCAGAGGTTGCATTCGGACTCCGTGATTTGGATATCCTTGGACTCCATCCAGGAGATTTCCAGCACCTTTTCAATCAAATCCAAAAGCTGCCGGCTTGCGACTTCGATTTTGTCAAGGTAACCGAGTGCAGTTTCGGGTGTCTCGACATGCTGTCTGGCAAGTGTGGTGTAACCGAAGATGGCGTTGAGAGGCGTCCGCATATCATGAGACATATTGGAAAGAAAAGTACTTTTTGCATTGTTGGCCAGCTTTGCATTATTTAACGCTTCTTCCAGTGCACGCTGATGTTCCCGCTCAAGCAGAATCTCTTCATCGACGCTCCGATAGCCCAGAACGACCTGAGAGATACGTTTGTCGGTACTGACATTTACGATGCGCAGCTGCAGATATTGCGGATTCGGCCCGCTTAAGATCCGGTAATTAACATAGTATGTTTTGCTGCTGGTAAGCTTTTCGCGGATATAGTCCGGCGTGGTAACCTTGGCAACCATTGCCCGGTCTTCGGGATGTACCCAGGTGTTCACATAATCGCAGGCATATTTGGAAAATTTATGGGGTTTAAATTCACTGCCGAACTGCTGTTCGGTGCGGGTGCTCAAACGATAAGGAAGTACTTTGTCCTGGTCCAGATCGACATAAAGAATAGAAGCATAATTGACACTGAGACCCTCGATGACATCGAGACGGCGAAGCTGTTCCTGATTATTGATTTTCCGCTCCTGATCATATTCTTCGATTAGAGTCTGAAGTTTTTGTTCTTTCTCTTCTTTTTCGCTGATCAGGGCAGCTTTTTCGGATAGAACATGATTCTTTTTATCCGTAGAATCGGTTAAAAATACATAAAAAATGTCGCCTACCGCTTCACTCTGGATAAAATGTCCGTAGTCTTCGACCCAGCGGACAACACCGTCTTTACGAATAATTCTGTATTCCACATAATCCAGATCGTGATGGCTCTGGGCAATCTGTTCCGAGATGCTTTGTTCTACCATCTCCACATCTTCGCGGCAGACCATGCCTCTGAAGGAATTGCCGGTATGATGCCGGAACTCTTCCAGCGAACGGCATCGGAAAATCCGGAGCACAGCTTTGTTGGCATAGATGATCTCTTCATCACCGCCTGCATGGTAGATCAGGAAACCGCCGGGCATCTCGTCCATGAATCTGATGATCGCACAGACAGAATTCAAAGTTGCGTGATCCAGGGGAATAGAACTCTCTATTTGTTCCAGATTCTCAGACAGAAAATCAATGTTGATGTTATTTTGCTGGGCAACATTCAGCATCATCAGCATATGTTCGATTAAATTATGGTCCATTTTGTGATCGTTCATAGGATTAAGCCCTTTCTTGTATTGTAATGGATTCGATACAAAATATTTATTGAAATTTTAACATAATTTTGACCTGTTGTCATGCCGAATAAGTGTTCTGTTTGGTTGACTTTTTAAGCTGTGATTGATATGATAGAAACAGATCTGCGTTGTTTTCATCATAAAAGGAAATATGCCATGGGAAAAAGTATAAGTTTAGATATTGCAGCATTGATCCTGCTTGTTATACTGCTGGTTTCATGTATACGCCGTAAAATGACAAGCGGCCCTCCGAACCGTATCTTTCTGTGTACTATGCTGATCGCGATCACAGCAGCTTCTTTTGATATTGTGGCAGTGGTCCTTGACAACAGTCAGAATGCTTCAGATTCGGCTCTGTACACGGCTCATGTGGGATATCTGATCACACATTTTTTGAGTGCGCCGCTGCATCTTCTGTTTGTGATCGGTCTGACAGATACCTGGCACAAACTGCGAAAGAATCCGGGGCTTCAGGTTTTATTGATCCTGCCTCTTGGAATTATGATGGCGGCCTTTGTGGTGAATGCGGCCAACGGGATGATTTTCTCGGTGGAAGGCGGATATACAAAAGGACCATGGTTTCCACTGATGTATGTTCTTACGATGTTGTACATAATTTTTGATATCGTATATATTGTCCAGTACCGCATCCTGTTCAGCAAGGGAAAGATTCTTGCGATCAGTGCAGTGATTCCCATCGGTCTGGTTTCCATGCTGGTGCAGATGGCCGTTCCCTCGGCGCTTGTGGAGATGTTCGGCGGAGCAGTGAGTCTTTTGATCATAAGTATCGGTATCCAGCGCCCTGAAGATTACGTGGATTCTTTTACGCTGCTTATGAAGTACAGTGCATATGCCAACCATATGAAACGTACTTTCTATAATGACAAGCATGTGAATATTATCATGCTGAATATCGGGAACTTTCATACGATCCAGTCACTGATGGGGTTTGATCCCGGCACACGGGTGTTGAAAAGCGTGGCGGAGAAGATTAGGGAAGTAAACCGCAGGATGCAGGGATATGCGGATCTGTATTATCTTGACAACGGCAGATTCCGTATGGTGTTTTTCGGCAAAAATATAGACAAGGCAGAACCGATCGCAGATGTGCTGATGAAGGAATTAAAGCAGAAGACCAATTTGAACGGTATCGATGTGGATCTGACCCCGTTTATCGTGCTGGCACGCTGTCCGGAGGAAATCACGGACTTTAAAATGCTTATGACCTTCGGATCGGATTTTCATGAAAAGAATCATTATACCGGTCAGGTGATGAAAGCAGGTGAACTGTATGACAGCAATCAGCTTGATATCCAGAACAATATTGATACGATCATAGACCGGGCGCTTGAAAGCAAGAGCTTTCAGGTATATTACCAGCCCATTTATTCCATTGCGGAAGGCCGGTTTATCTCTGCGGAGGCTCTGATACGTCTGTTTGATTCCGAGCATGGATTTATTTCGCCGGAGACGCTGATCACTGCCGCCGAGCGAAACGGAGCGATCCATAAGATTGGAGAATTTGTTTTTGAGCAGGTATGCCAGTTCATTGCCAGCGAAGAATTTAAGCGGCTTGGTCTGGACTACATAGAAGTGAATCTGTCAGTGGCTCAGTGTATGAACGGGGATCTTCCGGAAACGCTGTTCTCCATTATGCGGCAGTATCAGGTCCCGTCGGATAAGATTAATCTTGAGATCACGGAAACGGCCGCCGCCTTTGCCCAGAGAGTGATGGCAGAAAATCTGGAAAAGCTTACACAGGCGGGAATCAGTTTTTCCCTGGATGATTACGGGACAGGTTATTCCAATATGAAGCGTGTGATTCAGATGCCTCTTAAGATTATCAAACTGGATAAATCATTTGTGGATGAGCAGAACAATCCCAAGATGTGGATTTTCCTGAAAAATACAGTCAAGATGTTAAAAGATATGAATATGGAGATTGTTGTGGAGGGAGTAGAGACACAGGAAATGCTGGATGCATTTTCTGATCTGAAATGTGATTTTATTCAGGGTTATTTCTTCTCCAAGCCCATTCCGAAGAAAGAGTTTGTCACCTTTATCACGAAAGCAAACGGCATATCCAGATACTGAAGGATGCAGTGTTTATTTCTGTCAGAAATGAGTCAGACATCGTGTTTGCATGAGCATCTGATTTACGCGATTGTTGCGCGATATTTGCGCGATGATTACGCGATGCCTGCGCGATACAATACAGTATCAATTTATCCGGATTTGTATTATGATAGAATTGTAAAAAGGGATCGGGTACTAATAAATGGTACCCATAAAAGAAACCTCGGGATATTATGATCCGGGGTTTCTTTTATGGTGCGCCTTGCGGCGCACGTTTCTAACGGGTGCAAGTCCCCAATCCGC
>CAJUJP010000006.1:50800-118541 GCA_910586615.1 uncultured Lachnospiraceae bacterium | reverse complement strand
TGATTCATATCAACAAAGATTTTTACCCATAGACACAGGATTTTTTACAGCCTCACTTGACATGGCATAAATCTCCTTGCTGTGTGATTGTTATTCGCAATTCAATTATACCATCAAGTGCAGGTTTGTGCCTTTTTTATGGACTAAAGTATTGATTTTTCAAGGTTCAGCACACCAATCGGTGTGGGAAGTTTGAGTTATTTTATTATAAATCAAACTGCTCACTTTCATCTGAATCAAAAGAATCTCCCATGTATTCTGACATTATCTGTTTCAACTTACTTGTCTCTTGATCAGAAAATTCCCTTGTTCGCTTGCTTGCAAATTCTGCTTTGAATTTATCAGTTTCTATATTAAAATCTGTTTCTTTCACTTTTTTAAGTTTTCCCTTTACCTCCCCTTTCAATAATTTATACGTTCCGTACCACTCAGATCTTCCCGTAATTCCATGAAACCCGTTGTGAATTCTCTTTTCTACACTAACTGTCCATATAATACATAATCCGCTTTCTTCCAACCATCTAGTTAATGTCTCTTTATTTATAAGTAACAAATGATTTGAAACTTGCTTAATCCCCGGATTAAAACAGATACACTGTTCTTTGTCATAATATCTCCCTATCTCCTTTTTATCTTGCAGATTCAAACCATCTACAATTATTTTTGTTGGTATATCAAATCCTATGGTATCTTCCTTTGAATAATCATATTCTGCTTCCCACCTATACCTTTGTGAAGTATTTGCATAAAAAACGCCTGTTTTGATTCCATCAATTATTAACTCACTCCATCCTTCTTTGTCAGCATTAGCGTCAGTCTGGTCATATAATTCATTCCAATAATTCTCGCCATAAAACATCCCACCGATATCAAAAGATTTAATTGCATACCTTGTTAGCTGAGGATACTCGTTACTCCATTTGTCCCATTTTTTTATATCTGCTTTTTTAACTATTATGGAGTGAACTACAGCGTCCATTATTTTTTCTGGTTTTGAAGAAACCTTCTCATCTTCATCATCTCTATATTCGTTCCAAGATGGATAACTGCATAGTGCAATCCATTTTCGCTTATGCAAATCGGTAAGCTCTATTAAATTCTTTTCAAACGATATAGGCTCACTCAACCACTTGTGCATATCATAATCTGCGTCTAAATACTCATAATCGCAATACCATTTTCGTTCCGGCTGACGGAAACCATCAATAAACGTTTTACTCAGCAACAAAGTCGGATCAAAATTCCGTACCCCCATCTCTGCTGCATTTTCAAAATAATCAGCTATATTTTCATACTTCCATCCCATACGAGCCTTATAGCGGTCTTGAAGTCGTGCTAAAATTTCATATAATGCTATCCACTGATACTTCTTTCCTATCCTCTCAGTTGCCCCTCCCCTTCTACCAAAATATCCCGGTAAATTCACATCATGAATTTTAGGATCAAATCCTAATTGCAGTGTTCTCTTTATGACCCACCTTCTGACTTTATCAATATCTATATCCTCTTCAAATTTATCCAACACATTTTTAAATATGTATCTTCCAAAGTCTCCATATCCGGCACCCGTATCCATTGAATCAACAACATATGAAAAACCATTGTTTCCTTTATGTTTCTCTAACAGTTTATCAATTGTCTTTTCACTCGGAAACCTTATAGGAAACTTGCTCTTATAAGGTGCCTTAATAATATTACTGATTTCTTCATCCTCTTTATAAATTCCTTTACTCAATGCGTACTGCACAATTCCTAAAGAATAATCACGAATCAAGATATGGGGAAACACTTCTTCTTTTCTAAAAATGGTCTCCAGAATATAATCACTAATTTTCTTAATTGTACTTTTATCATCACAATAAACAACCGCGCCATATGCTGCCGCATACAGTCGTTCGATAACATATAAATCCTGTACTTCCTCAAACTCCGCAAAAAGATCAAGTATTTCTATTGGATTTGATTTATATACATATACCAATGCTTTACTCGCATTGTCACGAAGTTTTCTATTGTTAGATGTACAAAACCACGCTAAGATTATTCCCAATAATTTCCGTGATTTGTTACTGAGTTTTTGATTATTATGTTCTCTTAAACTCCAGCTAATCAACCTGCGATAAATCAGGGGATTGGCATATTCATATTTCTCATTTATATGTGAATTCCACCATGCATCTCTTTGATCATTTCTTTCGCTCTTCAAATAATTCTCATGAATAAACATCGCGTTAAACGGGTTTTCTTCCGATGCACATAATGGTAGCGTTTCATCTATTACCATTAACCTCAAGTTTACATTCCCTACTGATTGCTTTTTTATCCAAGAAATAATTCTATCATCAACATTTTTGTTCTTTCGCCAAATCAAACTTTTAAGAAAACCTTGAATAATATATCCTGATACATGCTTTTCAGGGTTACAGAATAAAAGCTCCGTATCATAAAAATCGGGCAATAAAATGGACAACATATTTATCATACTGCCTTTCCCCACTCCATTGGTTCCAAAAATTCCTTTGAAATATTCATATCTTTTGAAAAAATCAACAAATTCTTCATCGGCATTTTTCTGCCCCAAGCATGAACACAATATAAAATAATCACCCATTCGTTCATAAGAAAAACTGATATATTTTTCTTTTTCTCTATATCGGGTACCGCTCTTCAAAATATTTTCCTTTATTAATGCATCCAGAAAATTCTTATATTCGTTAGAATTTTGATTGCAATACTCCTTAATGCTGCTATTAACTTCCGTCAAAGCGTCTTTATATGGCAAGGAATGTACATGCCCTTCTGCCATCTTTTCCGCAATCCTTTGAACACTTAATTCAACCAGATTGATGGATTCTTCATAGCGAAACCGCCCTGCCTTCGACAGCTTCTCATTCACATGATTCGTATATCCATTAAAAATATCCGCTATACCAGGCAGTTTCTCCATTTCTTGATTCTGTTTGAATGTTTCACAAAAAAGTTTTAAATACAGCGCATTGCAAAATTCATCAGTCAGTATAGGAATGTTAAAGCTGATATCATAATGTTCAAAAAAATTATCACATGCTTCATCTACGCACTCCTCAAACCCTGTATGAAGAACATTAACCATACTGTTTTTACAATCTGACGGGATTACTTCATCCATATTGTCACTCCGCACACTCGCAACAAACCCAACCCACGGATATTTTTTAATCTCTGCCAGCATACCAGACAAAAACTTTGGCCATATAATACTTCCCTGCTCTTCATTAAGCGCATCTATTGCAAAAACAATCCGCTCGCCTTTTGCCTGCCCTAATGCATTAAGCACACCTAATATACTGCTATAATTTAAGTTGCTCTGAAACAACTGTCTGATCTGCTCTCTTGGATTTACAGAACTAGTAAAATAATCACCCAGAATCAATACTGCCGGTACGCCCTTATCCATTTCTCTTTTGCAAATATCCGCTAACAAATGTGACTTCCCGGTTCCAGCTTCACCATATATCAACATAAGCGGATTATTTAGCAATAACCACTTATTATCAATCATCTCTTGTATTTCATATATTATATTTTCAATTCCTGTATATGCATCGTAAAACTTAGAAGAATAAAAGTCTTTCTCCATTTCTTCATATATGCAGTTTCTTATCTCATCAACAATATTCTCCAAAGCATTCAAATTTGAAGAAATATCATTAAATGCAATATGTTCCATCCCTCCATACCCACTGAACCCAAGTTGTGCAGAAATACTTTCTATTAATTCCTGTATTTCCTTTTTCTTCTGCTCTGAATTAGGATTAATACTGGGAATTTCTTTTATAAAAGCGCTGCTTTTTCTTTGAAGTTCCTTTTTTACTTTCTGAATTTTTGAGTATGCCTTTGGGCTCCTTCTTAAATATTCAAATTTCTTACTTACCTCCAGTTGCACATTCAATTCTGGACTATATCTCGGTCCCAAATCACTTATTACGTTTTCTAATTGCTGCTTAAACCATGCAGTTGTAAATTCCTCCCCATTAAACCAATAATACCGCATCCCTTCATTTTCTGGTTTCATCATTTTTTGTACTAATACAGACGCATTCCACAACACCACCGTAACGTTTCTATTTTCTTTCTTTGCCTTTTCCTCCCAAAAACTGACCTTGTCATTCCATTTTTCTAAGGCACTTTTAACAGCTTTTCCGTCCTTTTCATATTTGGGATCAGGTAAATCAAAGGGAATAGCTACAACAAAATTACACATATCAAGGTGGTTTTTAAGAGCGGTATTATAAGATTTATCGGCCTGCGTGATCACGCCGTCTATGTCAAATACATACTTTGCCTGCCAAGCGTACTCTTTACCATTTTCAAGCTGCCAAAAACATTCTACACCCCCATCCGGTGTACCATTCCGTATGAACTTTTTATACCCATTACTCTTTTCCTGCCGTGCCAGTTGGCACACCAGCTCTTCAAATGCATTATTTTGTGAATTATTATATACCCTGATGTTTCTCCAATTCATATATTTTCCCCTCCGTATGTGATAATTCCCAATACAAAAAGCTAAGAACAAAACCCCCAAATCAAATTTGACTTGGAGGCATTATTTTAACCACATTTATTTGTTGTAACTCGAAAAATGATATATCTTTGTCCTATTCAATATCTTTCCCCAGTTCATCAAATCTTTGATAACACGCAAAACATAAACTTCCTGTTTTTCGCTATTAATAATATAAAAAATCAGATATGACTCATAAACCTTTTTATGTATGATATACCCACGATACTTGATTCCGGAATCCGAAAACTTCAATGGAAAATCTCCCATGTTTTTTGTTTCCCGGTTTAGATTCTCATATAATTTCTCTGCGGCATCCGGATTACACAGTTCTGTATGAATGTACTGCACAAGTCCAAAGATATCAGCCAGTGCTTCATCTGCAATCAGTACTCTATAATTCATTGTTCATTCTTTCCCTGATAATCTGGAACGCCTCATCTACTGTATGCATCCTGCCCGCTTCCATATCATCGATTCCTTTATCAAGATAAGAAAATAGAGTTTCCATTGCAATTTTCTCATTTACTTCATCTGTTGTCTTAACTGCAACTTCCATGTCACTCATCTCCCTTCGTATATACGAATATTATATCCGATTTTACCAAAAAAGTATACTCTCAAATCTTATCTTCTAAATTTTCCATCTGTCTTCAATATTTCTTCAAAAATGTGCATCCCTCTTTATGATACTCATATACCTCCATTTCTCCCTGCACATAAATTGCATCTTCTGGATTAAAAAGCGTAAGGCATTTTCCTTTTAGTCCTGCTAACTCCATTCTTGTGCTTCTATATGCAACTCCTCCCAAGCCCTTATTGATCAGATATTTACTAAATACCCTAAAAGGGACATATGCCTCTAATGCAGGATCATCCTCTTTATCTACTGCATAAAAAATAGAATCACATATATTTCCAATCAGTATTTTTGATAGTTGTAGCTGAATTTTGCTATTCATCTTACTGTCGATCCCAAGTTTCTTTTCTATCCGGCTCAGTTCTTTTTTGAATCCTTCCATGTCATCGTTTTTTGTATACATTTCCAACTTGTTTTTTACTTTAGAATTATCTTTTATCAACAGCTTTATTCGCTCTTCATAATCATCCTTAGATCTTTCCAATTCCATCAGCTGCTCATCAAAGTCAATTCCGTCAAATGAAAGATCCAATATTTTTACTCTTCTATGCAAAGCTTTAAATTTACATACAGAAAGCCTATCTCCTTCTCTGGCTCTAAGCTCTTCAAAACATGTTTTCTGTGCCAACTTCAAATTCTGGCATTTCCTTCCATCATTATCATACGACAAATAAAGAAATGCCACCCCGTCATCATTCCAGCGGTTATCTTTACAATACTTCGGATCAGGCATGATATATTTATAATTATCAAAAACTTCATGCCTGCTGGCTCTGTACAAGTTATGAAACTCTTTCAGCGGTTTAATAATAAAATCAGGAAACGCTTTTATCGTCTGGGAAAAGAAATCTTCAAATATTTTCATGAAACTGCTTTCATTTGCTGCCACACTTTTTGTTCCCGGCATTTCCGTCCATAATTCCAATATAAATCTTTGTGTATGTTCCCAATAAATTTCAGAAAATCTTTTATGAAATCCGATTTTCCCAAACCTCAAAAACAGCCCGTTCAGATTTTGCAGTAAAATATTAAGATACATGTCATGCAAACGTTCTTCATACTGCTCCCAATCCTTTGTATCAAACCCTCCACCTAACGCTTCATCCAGTGTCTTTATTGTATTGTTGAATCGGCTCAAAACCTTATATATATCCTCAAGATGTCTTTCCTCCTGCTCTTCATCTAAGGCTTCTATAATGGCCGAAGCAACAGTTCCCTTAAATCTTTCCTTCAATTTGTTCTTTTCAATCATCAAATACATCGGAGAAAACATATATACATTCCTTTACACGTTAATTACTTTTTTACCGCCATTCCACAAAGCGGCTAGCTCCGGCTCATTTATCAGCTTTTCCATAGTTTCGGAATACTCCCACTTCCGTTCTAGATAATACCAGTCTATCCTAAAATCAATATCAGTTTCAAAATAGATAACAGCCGCAAGGATACATTCAAACCTTTTCTTATACCTGCACAAATCCACTACCATTTTTATTTTTTCTGTTATGCCTTCTTCACATGCAATAAAAATTATCCCTGCGTCAGTATTTTTCAAAGGTCCCATGCATTTATTATACGACAGACATTTTCTTTTCGCATCATAGATTGTATTGTTTAAGCAGGTTACAAATGCTCTGATTTCAACCCTGTTCAAATAAGCTAGAAATTTTACGATTTCCCTATATTGTTCTTCTTCTCCAAAATCAGTTACCCTCCCTGTTTTCCGTAAAACTGGCATGTTATGCTTTCAGGCACAAAAAAAGTACCAAACTTTTCGTCTGATACTCTTTCCGGTCTGTTTGTATGATGTTGTTTACATGGTCTGTGTCGGCGGTTCCTGCTCCTGTACCCTGTCCTGCTGTTTTTCCAGCTTCATAAGCTGCTCTATGCTGTAATCCAGTATCTTCTCTTTCCTTTCCCGAATCATAACCTGATAAAATTCTCTCTGTATCGGTTCCGTAAATGGCGTTTCCGCCACCATCCGGTCAATCTGCTCCATGTCTATCCGTTCATGGATGCGCCTCAGGGCAGCATTACAGTCCCGGTCTTTCAGGGATGAAATATAATCAAAATAAGAAATCTTTTTCCCGTCTTCTTCTACCGCAGATGTGGGATAAACAAATATCCGTCTGTCAATTTCTTCTTCTTTTTCCAGCACATCCTTCATTTCGCCTGCCGCAAGCTGCGGATAAAGACAAGAGCCGCAGTCATATACAGGAGCAATTTCAGCCGTCTGTTTTTCCTCATCCACAAGGATGCCCCAGTTCCCGTTATGACGGTCAAAATTGCCGAGCAGCGCGTCCACTATGAACATATCCCAGAAAAATCCCTTCAGTTCCTCCGCCGGAATCAGCTCCTGTTCGCCAATCGCCGTCATAATTGAAGAAAGCTCTGTGCCGTATCCATTCTGTTCACTGTCAATACAGGTATTTTTCAGCTGTGCAAATTCAATCAGCTTCTTTCCGCTATCCGTGAAATCACGGCAGGCAACCACCGTTTTTTCTTTCCCACGCCTGTCCGTATAAGTGCCGAGAATCGTTTCCTGCGCCCTCAATCCAAGCATTTCATAGATATGGCAGGCAAGATATTCGCTGATGCAGCTGTTTGTGTAGCTCATGGTTTTGCTCCGTCCGGGCACTGGCGGGAATTTCAGCATATAGCCTTTTTTCTGATACTGAATATGGATTTTATTCCCATTTGCGCCGCCATATGCCTTGAATTTATTGACTTTGCATGGCGTAAAATCAATCATCCGCCGCCTCCTCTCCTCCGAACAGATATTTTTTCCGCAGATAATCTGCCTGCTCTTCTGTAATCCTGCCTCCCCACTGGCATGCATTGATAGAACCATACAGCTCCCCCCATAGGCAGTCCATATGGGACACCTGCTCTTTCTCTCCCCGGACAAATTCATCAATGGCATGCTGCAGGCTTTCCGGCAGTCCGGTTCCCAGATATTCTTTATCTTTTGGCTTTCCATCCCCGCCCATGCGGTCTTCCGTTTCCAAAAGCAGTAACTCCTCCATACTGATTTCCAGCGCCTTTGACAGCTTGGAAAGTGTTGGCGCGCTGCACCGCTCAAATTTTGTTCTGCCGGAACACAGATCCGACAGGGTTGCCCACGGTACCCCACTCTTTTTTGATAGACTGTAACGGGAAAGCTCCCTCGTCTGCAGCAGTTCATTTAGTGTCAACGTCATCACCCCAGATACATTATATCTGTGTTCCGGCAAACCCGCAACAGGAACATCCGCATCAGATCAGTCGTTTAAGATAATCCATCTCTCCCCGTCAAACCCCTCAAACCGCTCGGTAGTCACGTTCTGCTCGAAATACACCGTCAGTATCCTGCGGATATCCTCCTCGTCTGCACGCTTTGCCTTGAATCCCTGCTCCACCAGCATCTTCTCTATCCGGTTTAAACAGGAAAAGGGCTCATTTTCTTTCTGCTTCCCAAGCTGCAGGATCAGCAGGAATTCCCGTGCGGTTGCCATCTGCACCTGAATTCGGTCAAGATGGCCCGCATCCAGTTCAAGGAGTTTTCTCACCACGGGGTTTTCTTCCTCCTGCGCCCGTTTCTTTAAATATCTTTTATTGTCCTCGAAGTTTTCCCGCGAATTTAAACACATCATCTCGATTTCCGTGATGCCCTTCAGTACAGTCATCAGTCCGTAAATCCGCGCGGAAAGGCTTTCCTCCGACAGTACGGACAGATTGCTTAGCTGAATTAGAAAAAGCACCAGTTCCTCGTTCCTGCCGGTTCGGATACTGTAATCCGTCAATTCCTTTATGCCCATCAGTTCTCCTGTGGACTGCTCTTTTTTCTTACTCATCCGGTGTGTATCTCCATTCAAAATACTGCTGTGTCGTCAGAAAATAGGCGCAGGCATAACGGATAAAATCCATGATTGTCGTATCCTCCACCTGTATCGTCAGAAAGGCATATGCCCCTGCGATAACTGCCGGAAACCAGATGCCCGCATAGGCAAACGCAAACACAGAGAATAAAATCATTATCCCGCTTGGGAGCCACCAGTTTCCTGTATCTATAAAAACGGGCAAAAAAATAGGACAAAAACTGGTCAATTTTTACTCCAATTTTTGCCCAAGCCAAACTTGTTTGGCTTTAACCACCAACATCTTGTGGTTTAGACCCCTTAAGTCTTCTCTTTTCCACAATACTGCATCATTATTATTACCTCAACATGCACACTATGCCCAAACTGATCCACAGCCCGCACCCGCTTCAACTCATATCCGCCCTCGCACAGCACCTTCAAATCTCTCGCCAGCGTAGCCGAATCACAACTCACATACACGATCCTCTCCGGCTGCATGGCAAGCATTGTTTCCAGACACTTCTCATCACACCCTTTGCGCGGCGGATCCACAACGATCACATCCGGATGGCGCATCTGCTCGTCCGCCAGCGTGCATTCTGTTCCTCTTCCGTTTTCCAACATGCCATCCACATCTATCTTTACACCGCTTTCATAAGCTTTTCCGGCATATGGTACTGCGGCATTTCCTGTACTTATTCTACCTTCATAAAACGCAGGCAGCACCTCTTCCGCCTTCCCCACGAAAAACTGTGCATTATTTATCCCGTTATTTCGCGCATTTTCTCTGGCATCTTCAATCGCCTCCGGAACCACTTCCACGCCGTAGACCTGTTTCGCTTTCTTCGCAAGAAAAAGCGAAATGGTTCCGATTCCGCAATACAGATCCCAGACTGTTTCCCGACCCGTCAGTCCCGCATATTCCAGGGCAAGTCCATACAACTTTTCCGTCTGCACGGGATTTACCTGATAAAAAGATAAGGGGGAAATTGAAAATACGAGATCGCCAATACTGTCTTTGATGCGTTCCTCACCCCAGAGAACCCTGATCTCTTTTCCCATGATCACATTTGTATTTTCCTTATTGATGCTGAGAGAAATGCTTGTTACCGTGTTTCCCGGTCTTTCGGCAAATCTGAGATTTCTCAGCGTCTCTACCAGACATTCCTCCCGCGGCAGTCTGTCTCCATTGGCTACGATGCAGACCATGATCTCTCCAGAGTGAAATCCGGTTCGTATCAGAATATGTCTCACCAGACCTGTGCCTTCCGACTCCCGGTAAGCGCTCACCTGATTTTCACGCATATAGGTCAGCACCGCCTCAAGAATCTCTTTGTTTTCCGGTGCACCCAATGGGCAGTCTGTATTTGCGATAATATCATGCGTTCTTCCTGCATAAAAACCGGTGACAAGCTCTCCATTTTTGTCATATCCCACCGGATACTGCGCTTTATTGCGGTAATGCCACGGCTCTTCCATCCCGATGACCGGTTCCATAACGGCATACGCCAGCTCTTCCGCAAACCCACCAATACGAATCAGATTGTTGCGCACTTTATCCTGCTTATAGGCAAGCTGACTTTCATAGCTCATGGCCTGGATCTGGCAGCCGCCGCATTGTCTGTGAAATCTGCATTTCGGTTCCACACGAAAACAAGAAGGCGTCACCACCTTCTCTGTTCTTGCATACCCATAATTTTTCTTACATTTCGTGATCCGGGCTTCCACGTTATCTCCGATGACCGCGTCTTTCACAAACAAGGTATATCCATCCACCTTGCCAATCCCTTCGCCGTCGTTTGCAACATCTCCTATTGTCACTTTGACTATATCATTCTTCTGGTACTTTTCTTTCTTCATAACCCGCTCCATCCCTCTGTCCTGCAAAACTCCAAAATCTGCATTAATGGCCATAAACTCTTAAGTCTCCGTTGTGCTTCCCGATTAAAATTGTATCGCGAGATCTGCTTCGCAGCCTCAAATACCGGAAAATCCTGAATAAATACCACAAAAAAACCGTATAACGTCTCCATATTATTGAAAGCCGGCCTTTTTGATTTTAACATTTTCTCCTCACACATACAACTAAAAAGTACAGAGCATGACAACTGCTGCGTCAAATATATATTGTCGTTTTAACGTCTTTTCAGTCTTCTGGTTGTGCTCACCTATATCTTAACCTATCTTAACCACATCATAACCTTTATGGTCAGGATGCGGTCAAAAACAGGAGACAGCCCGCCAGCGCCACGCTAATTCCCATGCATATCGCAAGCCTGCTTGCGATACTGCTTCAATAGAAAGTTAGCTATTCCTAACTAAAGAGTCAAATGCCCAAAAGCAAACATTGTGGAAATATGCATAATAGGCTTTGGAATCCCTCTCATTCTTTATCCCATAAACCATATTTTTATTTATTGACATCTAAATAAGACTGTAGTAGTCTATATGATAAGGACTACTGCAGTCTTATCTGAAAGGAGTGCATATTACATGAATAAAGAAACTGTAAAACTTTTTGATTCCGAATTAAAAGTTATGGGCGTTCTTTGGAAAGAGGGTGATGTACCGGCAAAGCGTGTTGCAGATGTTCTTACAAAAGAGTTGGGTTGGAATAAAAACACTACCTATACGCTTATTAAGCGTTGTATAAAAAAGGGGGCTATTGAACGTTCTGAACCTAATTTTATGTGTCGTGCACTTATTCCAAAAGAAGAAGTACAGGAAGCCGAAACGAATGAACTGATTAATAAAATTTATGATGGTTCTGCGGATAAATTGTTTGCCGCTTTGTTAGGCAGGAAAAAACTTTCTGCTGAAGAAATTGAAAAGCTGAAGCAAATTGTTGCAGATCTGGAATGAGGTGATAAGCATGACTTTATTGGAAGTGAGCCTTTCCGGGGCTGTTTTTATTATTGCGGTTATGGTGATTCGGGCAATAGCAATAAATAGTCTGCCTAAAAAAACATTTCTTGTTTTGTGGGAAATGGTGCTTTTGAGGCTGATTATTCCGTTTACTATTCCGTCCGCTTTTAGTATATATACGCTTATTAACCAAAATACATCCACGCCCGCATTTTTTGAAGCAGAAACAGATAATGTTACTTCTGCCGTAGCACGGGAATATTTTGTGATGATACAAGGTATGGAACAGCCAACAGCAAATATCCCGTTTGTTTCTGTTTGGTTTATTGTCTGGTGTACCGGCATGATACTTCTTGCTGTATTTTTCACGGTGTCTTATTTACGCTGTCTGATTGAGTTTCGGGCAGCTTTACCATTCAATAATGTCTATGTAGAACAATGGATAAAAGAGCATCCTCTAAAACGGCGAATTTCGATTAAACAATCAGATAGAATTTCCACACCGTTGACGTATGGCGTTTTGCACCCTGTTATTCTAATGCCGAAGCAAACGGAGTGGACGAATATAGAGCAGTTACGATATATTTTCTCACACGAATATGTGCATATTTATCATTTTGATACGATTGCAAAGCTGATTGCTGCATATGCCCTTTGTATTCATTGGTTCAATCCTTTTGTCTGGGTAATGTATATTCTTTTCAATCGTGATATTGAGCTGGCATGTGATGAAAGTGTTATACGGCAATTTGGCGATCAATCAAAATCTGCCTATTCGTTAATGCTGATCAGTATGGAAGCAAAGAAAAGCGGGTTGTCACCGCTTTGTAATAATTTCAGCAAAAATGCTATTGAGGAAAGGATTACTGCAATTATGAACACAAAACGAACAACAGCCATTACTCTTTTATCCGCCTGCCTGATCGTGCTTGCTACTGTCAGTATGTTTGCTACGTCTGCAATGGCTTCAACTGATAGTAAAACGAATGATACGCTTGCCGTTAGTGACCCGAAAACAAACACAAGTGATATTGTCGAAGATAAGAAAAGTGCTATGACTATTATTCATGAAAGCGCAGATATTCTACATTACGAAGATGGCGCACCGTATATTCACGATATACTTACAAACAATACCGACCGTACCATTATAGAAACCCAATATTGTATGTTGGCTTACAGCGAAACCGGTTCACCGTTAAAGCTGTATTGGAATTTCCTTGACAGCAGTGCGAAAAGCAGCTTTGAAAATATTGTTCGGACAAAAACAAACATTTTATCCAATCAAACCGAGGAATACCATGGCGGCTGGTCACTATATGATGGAGAAATCATGGAAGATTTTCCGAAAGTCGGGAATGGCGAAGCGAATCAAGTTGCATATTCATTGCTTTGTTTGAAGCAAGTTGTATTTGAAAATGGCACAATCTGGAATAACCCGGACTATGAAAACTGGTTTAAGACGTATGCCGGGAAAGAAATAGATATAGACCGATTACAAAATTATTATCCATATGAGTACAAGATAGAATCAGACTGAAAACAGTAACTGTAAACCATGCAATGCCAGAAACGAAATGTCAATGACTTTTAATCAAGTTCACAAAATATTCAAGGGAGAAATACGCCTTGTGATAGAACATCTTGCTTTTGTGGTTGTTTTCCTCCCGGTGCAGATGGAGCAAGGCGTCCGCTATCTCGTCCGGCACTTCCACGAAAACATCCGTCTTGACAAGGGGATAGTAGTACCGTTTCAGATTAATTACCAGTTACTTTCGGTAATACTGAATTTTCCCGATACGGCAGCCTAATCCCCTACAAATTTTATACAATATTCTCCATTCGGTAAGTTGTGAATCTCTGAATTTCCATTACTTGAGCCGTCACAAATTGTTTCTAATATTTTTTGGTTTTCAATATCAATTAAAACAATTTTGAAATGACCTCTTTCTACATACACATCCCATGAGTAAAACAAACTTCCATTTTCATGCAGCATTATTGTTTTTACAGTTTTTGCACCTGAAAATTTCCCAAATGAAAAGTTTCCCTCTGAATCTCCGCCAAAAGGCATTTGAACAGCCTTTTCAGAATGGTAACGATCAATTTCACTTAACAATAAATTATTATCATAGAAAATGTGTCCGGGGTTAAATACAGGCAAATAGAACCGTAGAAAACATAATACTGCAGCCAATATGATACAGAGCAGAGATACGATATGAGCCTTTTTTCGTCTATTCATTTTCATCACCCGCGATTTCATTATCGTTATGCTGTTCCATATATTTCTTTGTGATTTTCAAATCCCTTTGAATAACAGCCGCGGTGGCAAGGCACAAGATTATTGCCAGGACTATCACGCTTGTGTAAAAACTTTCTCCTAATGGCCATAGATAGGGTAATGGCAGTTGGAGGAAAAAGAAAACTGCCATTGCAACCGCATATACTAATGCAGCATTTAATATCCGGGCATTTTTAAGATGTTCTTGTTGGACTTTCGATTTTAAATCATTTTGTCCCTTTTCTAAGCGTTCCGTCCGAATAGTTAATTCGTCTGCCTCACTCGATTTCAACAGATAGTCTGTTGAAACATCGAATACGTTACTTAATTCAATTAACCTTTCAATTTCAGGGTAAGATTCTCCTGACTCCCATTTTGAAATAGACTGCCGCGAAACATTTATTTTTTCCGCAAGTTGCTCTTGCGACATTCCGCTTGCCTTTCTTAATTCATAGATTTTTTTTGATAAATTCATGTAAGCTCTCCCTTTCTTTTACCTTATTATATCGTGGGTGGGCCGGTTGCGGCTATCGGATGTTCTTTACATCTATGTCATACAGCGGTTGCAAAAGCAGTTGCGCCCTCATATGGCGGCGTATCTGGCGCTTGTTTACGAGATTCGCTTTGCGAACTCGGATAAGCGGAAAAATTTCCTATCCCATAAAATATGCTCTAAGCACTTCACTAACCATGGAAAAACCATGATTAAGAAGTTACTTAGAGCATCTATCTTTCCTAGGCATTCCCTGACTCTGCCCTACTCCATCCTCGTCCCTCTCACATTAGACTCAAACAGTCTGTTAAACCCAAGCCATCCCGTCTCATTCGTGCTCTCCAGGAGTTCTGTAAATGTTTCCATCTTCGCATCGGTATTATCTGCAAATGTCAGCGCCACCGCCTCCACAATCGCCGGCTTCTTCGGTGAACCAAACTCATATTCTCCATGGTGCGACAGAATGCAGTGCTTCAATTCATTCGCAAGAATTACCGGAAAGTCATCGATCGCTTTCACCTTCTCACTCACCATTTCACTTCCGATCACAATATGCCCCAGAAACTGTCCGTCATCCGTATAATCATTCTGGGGGAACAGGGAAAGTTCCTTCGTCTTTCCTATGTCATGGCAGATGGCCGCAGTCAGCAGCAGATCCCTGTTCAGAACGGCATATTGGGAAGAAAAATAATCACACAGTTTTGCCACTGCCAGCGTATGCTGCAACAGGCCGCCTACAAAACCGTGGTGCACTGTCTTTGCTGCCGATGACTGGCGGAATGCCTTCACAAATTCCTTGTCCTCCACGAAAAAAGCCTGAAGCAGCTTTTTCAGATAGGGATTTTTGATGCTGTCAATCAGCGCCAGCAATTCCTTCATCATATCCTCCACCGGATATTTGCTGACGGGAAGATAATCCGCCGGGTCATATTCTCCCTCCCGGCACTTGCGGATCCGTTTTACATTGACTTGATTGGCCCCCTGAAAGCTGGTCACATCCCCATACACTTCTATGTAATCTAAAGAATCGAAATCCTCAATGCCTGCATTATTGGGATCCCAGACTTTGGCATCCACTGTTCCTGTCTTATCCTGCAGTATCACATTATCATACGGCTTGCCGTTTTTGGTCACCGCTGACTGTTTATGTTTACACAGATAAATGTCAAATACTCTGTCGCCCTCTTTATAATCTTTAATATACTTCATCCCTGTTTTCTCCTATCTTCCGACTGGCTTCACATATGTTTGCTGATCTACAGGCCGTCTACCTGCTTCCCAGCGTCACTTCCAGGCTGATCTCATGTCCCTGCCGCATCAGCACAAAGGTCATGGTATCTTCCGGTCTGGCATTGTACAACACGGTAAGCAGATCATTGTAAAACGTAATCGGTGTCTCGTTCACCCGTATGATCACATCGCCGCTCTGGATTCCCGCTGCCATCGCCGGAGAATCCATCTCGATCTCCTTGACATAGGTTCCTTCAGGGATCTGAAGCTCTTCACTCGCCTCCTTCGGCACGTCCGCACCATGAATACCCAGATACGCCCTCTCTTTGTCATTGGACATCTTTTCAATGGTTCTCTTAAGTTCTGAAATTCCGTAGGCAGTCAGCAGGTTTCCCATATCGTTACTGGTATTGACGTTGTCGATAATCCCGATGACCATCCCCTTCATATTTACCAGGACGCCGGTCGCATTGCGGCTGCCATAAATATCCGTAGCAATCGTCTTATAGGCGGAATCCACCTGGTCGATCACCGTCCCCACAGAAGTCACCATGCCGTAGCAGACCGACCCGCTGGTTCCCATGGGACTTCCCAGCGCCATCACCGGCGCACCCAGCAGACTGCTGTTATTGGAGCTTCCCAGATCTGCAATATCGATCACATCCATAGTCTCCTCGTCAATGGATACAAGAGGCACGGAAAGGATCGCCAGCCCGGTAGCCGTATCCTTCTGTACCAGTTCGGCATTTACTTTGGCCTGATCGCAGAAGGTCACAATAATACTGTCCGCACCGCCCAGCGTTCCGGCACTCACCAGAATCAGAATTGACTTGCCGTTGTTGGCCACGATAATGCCGGAAGCAGATTTCTCATTCTGATAAATATCATTAAACCAGTCCACATCCGACACCACGCTGGTGACAGTGACAACACACCGGCCGGCCGTCCGCGCCAGTTCTGCCATCTCTTCATAAAGAAGCTGATAGTCTTCCAGTCCGAACTTCACCTGCGATAAAAGCTGGGACATGATCTTATCAATCTGTTCGTCTCCCAGTTCCGCCTCCACGACTTCCACCACGGGCTCTTTCTCTTCTTCCACCAGCATGTCTTCCGGTTTCATTTCCTCTGTCACCGTTTCTTCCGGAAACCGTACTTCCTCGGCCTCTTCTTCCGGGTACAGCCGGTTGCTAATGACCGGTTCCAGCACCAGAAAGGTAAAACATGCCACCAAACCGAATACCACCGCCATCACCACGGTGATCACGGTTCTCCTTATAAGTTTCTTTTTATTGACCGGTTTCTGCTTGATTTTCTCACGCAAAAAATCCGGCTGGACAGGCGGCGTATATTCTGCCTGTTCTTTAGCCGTATCCTGACTCATGCCGCTTTGTTCTCTATCCGGTTCCGCCATAGGCATTTTCCCCTTTTTATCTGATCCGACTGCTGTTTTTCGCTGCTTTCTCAGTATAGCCTTTTTCCGGTTTGTTGTAAAGAAAAGAACACATTCTTCAGCAATTTCAACAGTTTCACAATTCCATCCGCCAGATCTCTGAATTATCCGCCCCAATTAGAAAAAATCCGATATTGGTCAGGCGTTTCCGTCAGTGGAAAATCCCCCATTGATTCCTTTTGTCCTCTCCATATTCTTTCAATTTACCAGCCCACTCTCAAAAAAATCTGTCACTCTTTCATCTCCGCCTTTGATATTGTTGTATTCCACGCTAAAATAATCTTCTACAATCTGTGAACAGCTTCCTGTACCAATATCGTAATATTCATAATCTTTATCATAATATTTACCCCATGCGGCAATGACAGGGACTTCCCGCTTTGTATCCATCAGGTATTTATAATACGGCGACAGCGGAACGCCGGCTGTATCCAGAAGAACCGGTGCCACATAATGCATACTCATATATCCCAAATCGGCCTTTTCCAATCCAAAATTTGCCCAGATATACAAGGGCATCCCGCCAATCAGCAGATTTCTTTCACCTTCCGAATATTCTTCGTCTGCCAATGACACCGCAAAGTCCGGCGCATGGTCTCCCAGCATACAGACTACTACCTTTCTGTCTGTAATTGTTTTGATATATTGTATAAAATCACTGAAAGCCTCATCTGAATAGGCAATACTCGTTAAATACTCATTGATGATATCTGGGCGGGTAAATTCTCCTTCTGTTACATGAACCGTGTCAGATTCTTCCGGGCTCTGCTCCCAGCCCCCATGATTCTGAATTGTCAGGCAATACATAAACCGGGGCTGATCTCCCATCTGCATATACCACTTTTTAACGTTTTCATATACGCTGTAGTCGCTTTTATACATTCTTCCCTCATAGGACCAGCAGTCTTCGTAATCTTCATGAAACCTGACATCCTCAAACCCCAATGCCGGATATCCGTATATCCGGTTATAATTTCTTGCCGGTTCAGAGTGAGTGCCAAAGGTACTGTAGCCCAACGATTTTAAATAAGTCACCAGACTGCCAGCATCTTCCAGATCCAAAATATTAAACGGTGCACCTTCCCTGACCAGATACAGAGAATTGCTCGTAAGGAGTTCGTACTCTGAAGCGTTTGTGCCGCCTCCTATACAAGGAGAAACTGCGTATCCGCATACCATATCTTCTATCTGTTGAATGTTCGCCAGATAATCCTGATCTGTCTGGAATCCGGTAATCTGATGCAGATCATAAAAGGATTCGTTCAGAATCAGTATGATATCCGGCAGTTCATTATTCTGATTGATCCGGTCTGTCTGATACGTGCTGCATTTTTCCCGTACCGTTTCCGGATCATAATGATCCGGCTTCGTCACTCCTTTTGCTTTTGTATAGACATCCTCAACCAGATAGGAAATATATCCGCATTGTTTGCACGCTTCTTTCCACGACCACCCCAGCGTTACTTTCGGCTTGATCGGACGGGGGCCAAAGAAACCGAAGCAGACCGCCACAAAACATACTGCCAGCATAGCCGCGCTGACCTTTCTTTTTACTGCAATCTGTCTCTTTTTTAAAAGGGCCGACATGCCGGCAGTCATAAGGAAGCAGGCCAGAACATACAAAACAGAACGGCTGACGGGATAAGAATAGGTGCCTGCCACATAGAGGGCTGTTTTGAAATTTCTTAATTCACTCACCGACAATGGCATTCCATGATACAAAATGACATAATAATTGACCACGCTGATGAACGTGATAAGCCCACCCGAAACAAGGGCGGTAATCCATGCTTTCCCTATTGCCAGCAAAAGAATGCTATTGAAAAGGGCTATTACGATCCAGTTTACAAATACATATTTTAACTCCATGGAAATAAGCTGTTTTGCCATTCCACAGCTAAGTTCCATCTGTAGCAGTTCTATTGTGACCAGAATTAAAATCCAGAAATATTCCAGACATTTTTTATATATTCCGTATTTTCTTCCCATTCTTCTTTCCTCCATGCCCTTCCGTTTTATGTCACGGTCTGCCTGAACGCCTTTTCATATACCTTCGGATCTTTTTCTTTCCACTTATCAATGAAATATTTACCGTTACGTTCCAACAGTTCCTTATGCCCCTTTGAGCCTGAATTTGTGGTCTGATGGGGCAGATGCATGATGTTCATATAGGGGCAGTATACTGTCTGGAAACCTGCATGGTTCACTGCAAAAGACAGATCTGTGTCCTCAAAGCAGGTGGGATCATAGGCTTCGTCAAATCCCCCGATCCGGTCAAACAACACTTTTGAAATCATAAATCCGCTTGTGGCCAGATAGGACAGGTCATTCCTGTACAGCCGCTCAGGCGTGATAGCCCGGTTTTCAAAATAATCAACAATCGGCCCTGTGCAGTCGCTGCTGACAAACCATCCTGCTCCCCATGACACCGCGCCTACGCTCCCTCTGTGTTCCAGAATATACAATCCCGCATCCAGCCATGTGTCAGAAATAACCCACTGATCGCTGTCCAGAAATACGATGATCTCCCCATGCGCATTTGCGACACCCAGGTTTCTTCCCGATGAACATCCGTTTTTCCTGTTATGTACTATTTTGATCCTGTCCTCAAAATTACGCCTGAGATTTGCTACGGAATTATCCTCGCTGTTATTATCCACCACTATGATCTCATACTGGTATCTGCTGTTGTGAAGCAGCAGTGAGTTCACACATCTGTGAATGACCCTGTCATTGTTGTGGTTCAATACAATCACGGATATTCTGTCCCTATACCGGCCGGCATCCAGATAATACTTACCGGTCAGGCTCAGAATCCTGTTACATCTTTCATACCAGTTATTCATGGAAATAAACCGGGAATAGTCTTCCTTCTCCACTTCACTGTGAATGACTCTGATCCATTCCTCCGCATCGTCGGAGCAAAACGTGTTGGGGTATCCGATCACATCAGGTAATGGCTCGGACAGCACATATTTACCCATGGCAATATATTCAAAGATTTTTAAAGGCGATACATATCCGCCGATCTCACAGTTTTTAAACGGAAGGATTGCCAGATCCGTCTCCTTTAAATATGCCGGCAGTTCCACCTGCTTTTTCAAACCCAGAAAATGCATGTTATGGGGAAACTGATTCAGCCGCTCCGAAATCGGCGCATAGTCGCCTATGATATTAAACGAACAATCCGGGCATCCTTCCGCTGTTCTTATCAAGAGATCCCAGTCAAACCATTCACCCCAGAGAGAGCCGAAATAGAGCAGTGTCTTATCTTTTCCTTTTACCAGGTCTTTCGGTTTCTCAGTTACATATCCGGGTTCAAACACCGTAATATCCACGGCATTGGGAAGATACGCCACTTCCTTGTCCGTATATCCGTGAAGCTGCTTCACCAGTTCTACGCTTGTGGCAACCAAATGATCACTTTCTCTGATAAATATCTGAAACGAATCCTTGTCATACAGAAGGCTGCCGATGCTCGTTTCCCAGTTATCAATATGCTCGTAGACCGTCACAGTCCTGCATCTTTTTCCAAGTTCCAGATAGGGAAGAAATCCCGCATAGGGAGCTTCAAAAATAAAAAGCGCGTCTCCGCACAGCTTCTTCATCACCCACTCTTCATTTATACTGTACAGGTATACATGTGTAACTGTCGGGCAAAACAGATCATACTTTGTGCTTTCGCTGGATTCATATGCGTAGATGTAATGTACTTCATATCCCATTTTGTCAAAGGTTTTGGCCAATTGGGAGCTTCGCTGTCCTCCGCCCACATCGTAGAAGGGAACGCCCGCAAATATGAATACCTGGCACGTATGCTTAATACAGGGCCCGTCCCCCGCATACACAACCGATTCTTCTGACACCGCACACTGCTTCAAAGCCTGCAGTTCCTGTATATACCGGTCGGCAAGAAGCAGCGGGTCATAGTCCCGTATACCTCTGCATTTAAAATGCGTATGGAATATTTTATTAAAAAGATACTTCAGGAAATCTTTTCTTTCCGCAGAGGTACCTTTCATCATCTGGTTGTCAAAGCGCCGCAGTCCCAGAGCGATCAAATAGGCCCTTGTATGCATAAGACGCTCCGTAATCGTGTGTGTCTGATCCAGCAGATAACCCTTGTCCAGTCTGCTGATCTCCTGCTCCAGTTCGCTTTTTCTCTGCTCTAACCGGTTCAGTTCTTCCTGCAGTCTGTATCTGTCTGCATCATCCTTGCACTCGACGATCTTATTTTCCAGCTGCTTCATAAGCTCTAACAGTTCCATCCCGGTGTTTTTCTGATCCTTTGCCGCCTGCAGTTCCTGATTTTGTGCTCCGCTGATCTGTCCAAGGCTCTCTATGATACTCTGCTGAAGATTCCAGTATTTTTCCTGCCCGGCCTGCAGACTGTTCTCGACTGCGTTTCTTTTCTCAATCTCTGCCTGCAGTGCATATTCTTTTTGATTCAGTTCGGCTTCCAGTCTGCGGAACTGCTCACCGGAATCCATTAATTTTCCGGAAAGAACCCTGGAATTTTCTCTTTCCAGATATAATTCGTCATTCATGATCTGCCATGACTTTTCCGCATCATTAAGCGCCGTGGACCGCAGCCGGTCTGCCAGATTGGATAAATTCACAATCTTTTGGTCTTCCGGTTTTTTAGAATAGATCAAAAGGGCCTGCTCTCCGCCATAGTACCTGATATCTCCTTTCACAGACTGGGCATAAACCAGATAATTGTTTTCCATGACACAGGGAATCATATCGGTATTTATAATAACCTCATGTTCCGGCACTTCAAAATCTTCCCTCAGGGGACACATAATGATCGTGTAGAATCTGGCAAAGCTGCATATCTTTTTCAATGTTTCCTTAAAAACCGGAAAGTGCTCTATCACATTGGAGCAAAAGATAATATCACAGCTAAAATGATTGTCGTTATGCATCAGATCCGCTGTCATAAAATCGGCATACTCATATTTACTGCGCGCCTTTTCAACCGCCTTTTCGGAAATATCAGTTCCGACAATTTTTGAATTTGGAAAATGCTCTTTTAAAAAAGGAACCGCATCACCTTCTGCACATCCCAGGTCACATACGCTGTACTCATATTTCGCAGCATCTCTGGTCAGCCATTCAGGAAGCAGTTCCATAGCGGTCTTTGCAAAATACTGCGACTGCTCTTTCCCTTTTGCCTCTGCCCAATCGTTTGTCTCAAATCGGGAATCCCAGTATTCCCGGCTGTTCATGATATGCTCTTCCAATGTTTTCACCGTTCCTTTCCTATGCCCGGACAGGCTGTTGTGCACTGTTTTGCCTTCTAATCTTTTTCTCCCTCAATGGTGATCTGCACCGGAGGGTCAAACAGCCCGAAAATTCTCTTATTCGTAAATACCTTGAAATATTTCACGCCCTCAATATATTCATAATATACGGTTGCCAGATTTTCTCTGTTTTCCAGAGCGGCCACAAGGTAGTACTCGCCCTTGGCCAGCATCGGTTCCAGCCGGAATTTTACTTTGATATGTGTATCCTTGCTTTGAAACCGGATATTTTCATCATATGTTGTCTTTACGATCAGATCCGTTCCTTCCACAGTTTTGACGGATACGGCGGCTGAAAAAGTATCCCGGTCAATCTGCGGCGGCAGTTTAAATTTAATTTCTATTGTTATCATGTCATCTGTTTCGAAATGATTCACAGACTCGCCCGCGGCATTCAGCAGTCTCACTTCTTCCACCAGCCCCACATCTGTTCCCCAATGGGCAATACAATCGGGAAAGTTCGTATGATCGGACTTGTACTTTTCCTGCCCCGGACTCTGAACCGGATCCTCCGCCATATGTTCCCGGCTTTCTTCGGCAGGTTCGTCATTTGGGGATGTACCGGTGCCTTGATCTTCCATTTTCTTATAGTCCGTAAATTCCGATATGTCGTCCAGATACATAAATTCCGTATACTTTGCGCTGATGAATGTAGGGTCGCCCATGTCAACCATTTTCCCCTTGTCCATCCACATGGCGGTATCACAGAAGGTTCTCATCATGCCCACGTCATGTCCCACATAGAGAATGGTGACCCCTTTTTCTTTAAATTCCCTGAATTTATGAAAGCACTTTGCCTGAAACCTCATATCCCCCACGCTGAGAATTTCATCCACAATCAAAATATCAGGCTCCACATTTATGGCACACGAAAATGCCAGTCTGGCAAACATTCCGCTGGAATATGTTTTGACCGACTGGTATATGTAATCTCCTATTTCCGCAAAATCAATAATGTCCTGCAGTTTACTGTCCATCTGCTGCCTGGAAAACCCCATGAGCGTCCCGTAAAAATAGATATTCTCGATTCCGGTATACTCCATATTAAAACCGATTCCCAGTTCCAGCAGCGAGGATATCCTGCCGCTTACCGTAATCTCGCCCATGCTCGGCTCATAGATGCCCGTGATCACCTTTAACAGCGTGGACTTTCCCGATCCATTCCTCCCCATAATGCCCAGGATCTCGCCTTTTCTCACAGAAAAGCTCAAATCCGTAATGGCATAAAAATCCGTGTGCCGGCATTTTCCGGACAGACTGAAGGCTTCCTTCATCTTATCCATTGGCGTATTGTACATCTTAAAGCATTTCGATATATGATCTGCCCTGATCTTATACTCTGTGTTCATTCTCTTTCTCTGCTCCCTCAGACCGTATCTGCAAAATAGGGTTTCAGCCGTGTATACACGCTCGTACCGATCACCAGCAGCACAAGCGTCACCATCCAGAACCGTATGCCCAGAACCGGCTTTTCCCAGAACCATTCCCGTCCCAGAACAGCATCCCTGTATCCTTCCACAAGATAATAGAAGGGATTAAGCATCAGAATGCGCTGAACATTTTCCGGAAAATTAGTAATGTTCCATGCGATCGGCGTACCCCACATTCCCATCAGAAGAAAAATGCTGATAATCTGGTTCAAATCTCTGAAAAAAACCAGCACGGAGGACGTAATCAGGGAAAACGCAAACAGAAACATGCCTTCTGCAAACATGTAATAAACGATCTGCAGCAGCATAAGCCGCGGATAAAATCCGAAAACAGCACAGATAACCAGTACGATCAGCAGGAAAAACAAATGAATGTAAAAGCTCGACAGAATTTTCATCAGCGGCAGAATATTAATGTTAAACTTTACTTTCTGAATCAGATAATTATATTCTACAAAGCTGTTGGCTGCCGTCTGAAAAGCCTCCGAAATAAAAAGCCAGCTGATCATGCCGGTAATAAACCACAATACAAACGGCGCATCTTCCACATTTCCGCTTCTGAAGCCGAACTGAAATACCGCCCAGTAAACGATGATCGTCAAAAGGGGCTGCAGCACGCCCCATACCATTCCGAAATAAGTGCCGGAAAACCTTCTTTTCACATCTTTCAGGGAAAGATCCTTCAGCAGCTTTCTGTCTTCATAGATATCTGCCGCAAGTTTTAATATTTTTCTTATCATTGTCATCAAACAACTCCATCTGTGACTTCCGATCTGTTACAGCCCGCCCCGGCGGCCGGCTGTTACGCTGTTTTCATGATCCGCCATGATACCATTCCAGCACGGCTCTCACGATCCTTTCTCCGGCATGACCGTCGCCGTAGGGATTGACGGCTTTTGCCATCTTCTCATATGCCGCGGGATCATCCAGAAGTACCGATGCACTGTGACAGATTTCCGCCTTGTCTACTCCCACAACCCTGACTGTTCCTGCCTCCACCGCCTCCGGTCTTTCCGTTTCCGTCCGCAGCACCAGAACCGGCACGCCGCAGGCAGGAGCTTCCTCCTGCAGTCCGCCGGAATCTGTCATGACCAGATAGCTTCTTGCCATCAGGTTATGCATATCTTCCACGTCCAGAGGTCTGATCAAATGTACCCTCTTCGTGTTGCCGAGTACTTTTTCCGCAGTATCCCGCACGGCCGGATTCATATGTACCGGATAGATCACTTCCACATCCGGATATTTTTCCACAATCTCCTTTACCGCCCGGCATATATTCACAAGAGGCTGCCCCAGATTTTCCCTTCTGTGGGCCGTCATCAGAATGCATCTTTTACCTTCCAGATTGATTTTCTGCAGATCGGCATCCTTATACTGATATTCCTCTCTCACCGTTGTGCGGAAAGCATCGATCACCGTATTGCCTGTCCTGAAAACATTTTCGGTAACATTTTCCCGGGCCAGATTTCTACAGTTATTTTCTGTCGGCGCAAAATGCAGATTTGCGATCCTTCCCGTCAGATTCCTGTTCATTTCCTCCGGGAACGGAGAATATTTATCATAAGTACGCAGTCCCGCTTCCACATGCCCCACCGGAATCTGTTGATAAAATGCCGCCAGCGCTGCCGCAAAAGAAGTGGTGGTATCACCGTGCACCAGAACAAGATCCGGTTTTTCATTTTGCAGTACGGTTTCCATTTTCTCCAATATAGATGTTGTGATGGTAGTCAGTGTCTGTCTTTCCTGCATGATATCCAGGTTATATTTCACACTGATCCCGAAAATATCAATGACCTGCTTAAGCATTTCCCGATGCTGCCCCGTCAGGCACACCACGCTTTCTACCGCCGGATCCTGTTCCAGTTCTTTTACCAGCGGACACATTTTGATTGCCTCCGGTCTGGTTCCGAATACACTCATGACTTTCATCTGCCGTCTGCCTCTCCCGATCCGTCTGGCGGATCGCTTCCACGATCATCCCGTATCTTTCCTGCCAGCTGTTTTCATCCAGGAAGTTCTCCTGCTGATGTACATTATATTTAGGCGGAAATCCTGTGCGGATAAGTTTCCTCATCAATTGATCGTATTCCTCATAGGTTCTATAAAAATACACATAATCTTCAAAATGCTTCAGTTCTTCATACCAGACACTGACAATACATTTTCCAAAAGCAATATAATCATACAGTTTGACCGGATCTACCGACTTCACAATCTCGTTTACAACAAAGGGCATGATCAGACAGTCATAATCTTTGATATGCGACTGCAGTCTCCCATGTTCTACCACCCCTTCGTAAGAGATGCCTCTGTGTGCCGTCAGGGAGATGCCCATACACGGACCGATTAAATGATAGGACAATTCCGGATGCTCTCCGGCGCTTTTCGCAAGCAGCTCCTCGTCAAACCACTCCGCAATCGTTCCGATATACCCTATGGTATACTTCCCTTTGATACAGCTTTCTTTTGCATCATACACTTTCCTGAAATCCGTCCCGTTGCGCACCAGAACAGCCTTTCTGCCGCCCGACTGTTCTTCTATCCTCCGCTTCAGTTTCATGGAAGATACCACAAGAAGGCTGCTTCTTAAAACTGCCTCCTGCTCGGTTTTCTCTATTTCTCTGCGTATCTTTTCACTTGCGCACATCTGTGCATGGTCGTCTATGCAGTCATAGATCAGACAGCCCGCATAATCCGCCGGAATGTATTTTATATAAGAAGGATAATCTATGTAGACATATTGATAATGCCGGCAGATTTTCAAAAGCAGACTGCCATACCTGTCCGCCGCCCATCCGGCCACCTTAAGCTTCCTCTGAAAAGGCAGTGTCCATATCCGCAGATAGCGCAGTGCCTCTTTCTTTCTTCTGCGGACTGCAGGCGTATCCCATAGCTTTACCGGATATACCACAGTAACCTCGTAATCCCGGCTCAAGTATTCGGCTATGATCTGGGGTCTCTGATAAATCCAGTTCCAGTCGATTCCCATGACATAAAGCAGTTTCTTTCTGCTGTTTGTCTGCGCGGCCTGCAATTTCATATTAATCCCCCATGCCAGAGCAGTTTACTTCAATCGCGACATATCCCCGGCTTTGACTCGAATTGCCGATTGCCAAATCTCTGATTTTGTTTCTTAGAGTTTATAACTCTTAAAGTTCCATGCTTAGTTTAGAGTTTATGACTCTATTTGTCAATACTTTTCTCATAATCACGTATACTAAACACACAAAACCAACGATTCAATATCCGCCAGTGCAATCGAATCAGCATTATGTCATATGTTTCTATCAAATATGTCTTGGAGAGTACAGCAATGAGATATAATGAACGGATCAGGGAAATCCGGGAAGACAATTCCATGACGCAGCAAAGAGTTGCGGATCTGCTTCACATAGGGCAGCGAACTTATGCAGATTACGAGAGCGGCAAGACAAGAATTCCGGTTGACAGCCTCCTGATTCTTGCCAGGTTCTATGATGTATCCATGGATTATATTACAGGCGCCAGCGATATTCGAACCGATTATCCTGTAAAATAAGCAGCGGCACTTATCCTTTGACCGGATAAATGCGCTGCTTTTTTTGATTTGGAGTCCGGATGCACGTTGTAGTTATGACTTCTTTGCCCCTTCCGCCATATAAATATCCAGTTTGTTGATCACAGTTCCCAGATCCTTATGTAAGACCGCCAGGTAATACCTGACTCCGTTGACTGCCAGACCGGAAGCTTCCCGTTCGCCTTCGTTATATGCTGTCTCCAGCATCTCCATGATATACAACAGAGACTTCTGATTATACTCCACCTCCAACAATTCCCGCATGATCAGATACAGTTCTTTCATTCGCATTTCCTCCATAAATTTTTTTGTATCTACCATAATAATCGGGCTGCATCAGTCACACCATACGCAAAAGTTATTGTATCGGCCCTCTCCCGCCCGCAGACTGACCCGCAGTGGGCTGACCCGTTGACCGCAGTAACAATTTCATAGTAATTCCACACCATTTATGATAAGATAATCTCGTATCAGTACAATTTGGCAACATATATTATCGGAGAACAAACAAACTATGAACAGTAAAGTATTACGCGTTTTAGAATATAACAAGATCATCGACAGGCTGACTGACAAGGCAACCTCAGAACAGGGACGGAAACTGACCTCTGCCCTTCTTCCCATGACCGACCCGGAGGCCATCCGCACAGCCCAGACCCAGACTTCGGACGCACTGGGACATCTTTTTCGTAAAGGATCCACCTCCTTTGGCGGCAACAAGGATCTTGGCATGTGCATCAAATCCCTGGAAGTAGGAAGCGTCCTGTCCATCGAGGAACTGCTGCGCATAGCCGCCTTTCTGGAAAACGTTAACCGGATCAAGGCATACGGCCGCAAGGAAAGAGAGGATGTACCCGGCGACTCTCTGGACGAATATTTTGACCTGTTAGAGCCGCTTTCACCGCTGGCAAATGAGATCCGGCGGTGTATCCTGTCGGAAGATGAGATTGCAGACGATGCAAGTCCAACACTGAAACATATCCGGCGCAGCATGACCATCACCAACGACCGCATTCATTCCCAGTTAAATTCCATGATCAACGGTTCCTGCCGCACTTATCTGCAGGATGCCGTGGTGACCATGCGTAACAACCGCTACTGCATTCCGGTAAAATCCGAATACAAGGGACAGGTGCCCGGCATGGTGCACGACCAGTCTTCCACCGGTTCCACCTTTTTTATCGAACCTGCGGCTGTGGTCAGTCTGAACAACGAACTGAGGGAACTGGAACTGAAAGAGCAGGAGGAGATTCATGTCATTCTGGCCGGCTTAAGTGCCCAGGCGGGTGCATATACGGAAATTCTAGCCAATGACCAGAAGGCAATGACAACTTTGGATTTCATCTTCGCCAAAGCCGCTCTGGCGCTGGAACAGAACGCTTCCATGCCGGTTTTCAACACAGAACACCGGATCCGGATCCGTCAGGGGCGGCACCCTCTCCTGGATAAGAAAAAAGTAGTTCCCATTGATATACAGCTTGGTACGGATTTTAACCTTCTTGTAATCACAGGCCCTAACACCGGCGGCAAGACTGTTTCTTTAAAAACAGTAGGATTGTTGACACTGATGGGACAGGCCGGACTGCACATACCGGCGCTTGACCGCTCTGAGCTGTCGATTTTCCGGGAAGTCTATGCAGACATCGGTGACGAACAGAGTATTGAGCAGAGCCTCAGTACTTTCTCTTCCCATATGACCAATATTGTCTCCATCCTGCAAACTGCGGATGCCGATTCCCTCTGCCTCTTTGACGAGCTGGGTGCCGGCACGGATCCCACAGAAGGCGCTGCTTTGGCCATCTCGGTTCTGGATTATCTCCACAGCCGCGGTATACGCACCATGGCCACCACACATTACAGCGAGCTTAAGGTTTATGCCCTTTCCACTGAATTTGTGGAAAATGCCTGCTGCGAATTCAGCGTGGAGACTCTGCGGCCCACCTACCGGCTGCTCATCGGCATTCCGGGAAAGAGTAACGCATTCGCCATCTCTTCCAAGCTGGGCCTGCCGGATCACATCATCGAAGATGCAAAACGGCATATTGCCGAGGACAAGGAAAGTTTCGAAGACTTGCTGGCGGATTTGGAGAACAGCCGCCTGACCATTGAAAAAGAGCGGACCGAGATTGAATCCTACAAAGAAGAAGTGAAAGCTTTAAAGCAGCGCCTGGAAGCCAAGCAGGAGAAAATTGACCAGTCCAGAGACCGCATTCTGCGGGAAGCCAACGAAGAAGCCCGTGAAATTTTACAAAACGCCAAAGAACTGGCCGACGAGACCATCCGCACCTTCCAGAAAGCCGGTGCCGGCTCTTCCATCAAAGATCTGGAAAAATCCCGTCAGAAAGTACGGGACAAGATCTCCGAGAAAAATGAAAAGCTGGCACTGAAAAATGACCAGCCGACCCATAAAGTCCTGAAGCCAAACCAGCTTCGCCTTGGTGACAGCGTCAAGGTTCTCTCCATGGGGTTAAAAGGCACTGTCAGTTCACTGCCGGACAAAAACGGCAAACTTTTTGTACAATGCGGTATCATCCGCTCCCAGGTATTGCTGAGTGATCTCGTTTTGACCCAGGAAGAGACCATTAACACAGGTAACATGCAGCGCAGTTCTTCCGGAAAACTGAAAATGTCAAAATCCTACACCGTTTCCACCGAGATCAACCTGCTCGGCAAAACAGTTGACGAGGCTTTGTCGGAACTGGACAAATACCTGGATGATGCCTATCTGGCCCATCTGCCCAATGTCCGTATCGTTCACGGCAAAGGAACCGGCGCACTGCGCAGTGCAGTACACAATTACCTGCGCAAGAACCGCGTCGTAAAAAGCTTCCGGCTTGGGGAATTCGGGGAAGGTGACGCAGGTGTTACAATTGCGGAATTCAAAAGCTAATTTGCGATGCAAATTAGCTTTGCGAGATTTGCTTCGCAAACTCGGATAAGCGGAAGGCTATACTTTGCAAAGCAAATTATCTTTGCAAGATTTGCTTCGCAAACTCGAATATTTAAATCTGTAAAGGAGAAGTTTATGGTAAACAGACAGAAAATCTTAATCGTTGATGATGATAACAATATTGCAGAGTTGATCTCTCTGTATCTGACAAAGGAGTGTTTTGAGACCATGATTGTCAATGACGGTGAATCGGCTCTTAGTGCTGTGGACAGTTTTAAGCCTAATCTGATGCTCCTGGATCTGATGCTGCCGGGCATTGACGGTTATCAGGTCTGCCGGGAGGTACGTTCCAAATCTACTCTGCCTATTATTATGCTGTCCGCCAAGGGTGAGGTTTTTGACAAAGTCCTCGGCCTCGAACTGGGCGCCGATGACTATATGGAGAAACCCTTTGACTCCAAAGAACTGGTTGCCCGGGTAAAAGCCGTTCTGCGCCGCTACAAACCGGCCGCCGCAGAATCAAAGGTCTCTGACATCAAATGCGTAGAATATCCCGATCTGATTGTCAACCAGACCAATTACTCCGTGATCTACATGGGGAATACCATTGAGATGCCGCCCAAAGAACTGGAACTCCTCTATTTCCTGGCTTCCTCGCCCAACCATGTTTTTACGAGAGAGCAACTTCTGGATCAGATCTGGGGATATGAATATATCGGCGACACGCGCACAGTGGACGTACATATCAAACGTCTCCGGGAAAAAATCAAAGATCATGAGAAATGGTCTATCGCCACGATCTGGGGCATCGGATACAAATTTGAATCCAAATAACCAAACGGGCACACCCCGGATAAGGATGACATATAACAATGAGAAAAACGTTATATCTGAAATTAATACTTGCATATATTATCTTCGGCCTGTTCGGATTTGTGGTTGTGGCGACTTTTGTCTACAATATGACTGTGGATCATCTGAAAAAAGAAACTGCCGATTCTCTCTACAGAGAAGCCACACTGGTAGCCAACACTTATGCCACCGACCTGTATAACAGCGAAGTGTCTCTGGAAACTGTAAAAATGCAGTTAGACGCGCTGGATACTTATCTGGATGCGACAATCTGGATCATCAACCCTTCCGGCCGTATGATTCTGGACTCTTCTGCCCCCGCCGTGGATGTGGAAAATGAAGTGGTGATCGAAAATTTCGATCCCACTGTCACTGCCGGATCCTATTACACGATAGGTGATTTTTTTCATACCTTTGAAGAAGATATGCTCAGTGTATTCGCCCCCATTTCCTCGGACTACAAAGTCAAGGGATATGTGGTCATCCATGCCTCCATGAGCAGTATTCAGGCAGATGCAAATATACTGCTCAATATTTCCTACATCATGCTGATCATCCTGTTCCTGCTGTCCCTCATCATCCTGATCTTTTTTACAGAAATCGTTTATATTCCTCTGCGCAAGATCACCGAAGCCACAGAGCAGTATGCCAGCGGCAACATGCACTACGAGTTTACGGTGGAAAGCGAGGATGAGATGGGGTATCTGGCGGCCACCCTTTCCTATATGGCCAGCGAGATTGCACGCGCGGAAGACGACCAGAAGAAATTTGTAGCCAATGTTTCCCACGATTTCCGTTCTCCTCTGACTTCCATCAAGGGCTATCTGGAAGCCATGATCGACGGTACAATTCCGCCCGAAATGCATGAAAAATATCTGACCATCCTTTTAAATGAAACCGAGCGGCTGACAAAACTTACCAACAGCCTTCTGACACTTAATAATCTGAATACAAAGGGAATCATGTTGAACAAAACTGATTTCGACATTAACAAGACGATCCGCAACGTGGCGGCCTCTTTTGAGGGCACCTGCCGTGCCAAAACCATCGCCATCGAACTGGTGCTGACAGGCGATGAAATGTATGTGGTGGCCGATATGGACAAGATCCAGCAAGTACTCTATAATCTGCTGGATAACGCCATCAAGTTCAGCCACCATAATTCTGTCATTAAGCTTGAAACCACTGAGAAACATAACAAAATCTTCGTCAGCGTCAAGGATACCGGCATCGGTATTCCCAAAGATGATCTGAAGCTGATCTGGGACCGCTTCTACAAATCCGATCTCTCCCGTGGAAAAGATAAAAAAGGCACCGGCCTGGGACTTTCCATTACCAAAGAGATCATCCGCTCCCACGGGGAAAATATCAATGTAATCAGCACCGAAGGCGTAGGGACGGAATTTATTTTCTCCCTGTCGAAGTCGGATATGGAGGATGATGACTGATGCATGGCAGTATGCGGCAAAATTTCTCCTAGTCTCTTTCTCCCCACTGCAGACGATGCAGTTCTCCCTCCGTCTGCATCCCCTGGAAATCATTCTGCCTGAGCGCTTCATATAACACAATGGCCACGGAATTAGACAAATTCAGAGACCTGATCTCATCCATCATCGGGATACGGATACAGGTCTCTTCATTTTCCACCAGAATCTCCTCGGGAATCCCCCCGCTCTCTTTGCCGAACATAATATAATCATCCGAACCGAAAACCACGTCCGTATAGACCTTCTTCGCCTTAGTCGTTGCCATCCAGATCTTCGCACCCGGATGCCTGTCCTGAAATTCCCGATAATTCATATATCTGGTAACGTCAAGATGCTCCCAGTAGTCCATTCCAGCCCGCCTGATCGACTTCTCATCCAGCCGAAACCCCAAAGGCTCGATCAAATGAAGACTCGTACCCGTCGCCACACAAGTACGCCCGATATTTCCCGTATTCGCCGGAATCTCCGGCTGATGCAGTACAATATGCATAATCCTCTCCCACACGCAAAATTACCTGAATGTATCTCTCAACCCACGGAGAATGCTCGCCTACGGCGGCATTCTCCCAGACATGACTTAGAAATACTTAGACTGTGTCCTTTACAGTCTTAGTATTTCTTCATGTCTTGCGTAATCTCCCCACAAAATCCGCCAGTTTCCCGATGGCCAGCTTCAGATTGTCAATGGAGTACGCATAAGAAATCCTGAGATAACCCTCACCGCAGTCGCCAAATGCCGTCCCCGGCACTACTGCCACTTTTTCTTCCGCAAGGAAACGCTCTGCAAACTCCTCACTGGTCATCCCGAACTCCTTGATGCACGGAAATACATAAAAAGCGCCGAAAGGTTCGAAGCATTCCAGCTTCATCTCCCGAAAAGCATTCATCAAAAAACGCCTCCGCTGGTTGTATGCGGTACACATTTCCCTTACATCATCATCGCCGTTTTTAAGCGCCTCTACAGCCGCATACTGGCTTGTCGTAGGCGCACACATGATGGCAAACTGGTGAAGCTTGAGCATCTGTTCTATGATCGCTCTGGGGCCGCACGCATAACCCAGCCTCCATCCCGTCATGGCATATGCCTTGGAAAATCCGTTGATCAGGATCGTCCTCTCCTGCATTCCTTCTATCTCCACGATAGAAACGTGTTTTTCTTTATAGGTCAGTTCCGCATAGATTTCATCGGACATAACAAGAATATCGTGCTTTCTGATGACCTCGGCAATGGCCTCCAGATCTTGCCGCTCCATAATCGCCCCGGTGGGATTATTGGGGAAAGGAAGCACCAGAATCTTCGTTTTATCCGTGATGGCGTTTTCCAGTTCCTGTGCCGTCAGCCGGAAATCATTCTCCGCCTTCAACTCGATAATCACCGGCACGCCGCCTGCCATGATCGCACAAGGCTCATAGGATACAAAGCTGGGCTGCGGGATCAGCACCTCATCGCCCGGATTAATGACCGCCCGCAAACCGATGTCAATGGCCTCCGAGCCACCCACCGTCACCAGCACCTCATGAGCCGGATCGTATGTAACGCCCTGTTTCCGCTTCATATAATGGCAGATTTCTTCTTTCAATTCCTTTAAACCGGCATTTGCCGTATAAAAAGTCCGTCCTTTTTCCAGCGAGTAAATACCCTCGTCCCTGATATGCCAGGGTGTATCGAAGTCCGGCTCACCCACGCCCAGAGAGATAGCGTCTTCCATCTCGCTCACAATATCGAAAAATTTCCGGATGCCGGAGGGTTTTAAAGCTACAGTTTTATCTGATAATAAATGCTTCACGGTGTCACCTTCTCTCTTGTATCTTCATGCTTTTTCGTCAGAACCGTTCCATGATCTTTATATTTCTTTAAGATAAAATGGGTCGCCGTACTCAAAACCGAATCCAGCGTTGACAGCTTGTCGGACACAAAACCGGAAATCTGTTTCAAAGACTTGCCTTCCAATGTGACAAGAAGGTCATAGCCGCCTGAGATCAGATATACGGAAGTCACTTCCGGATATTTGTAGATGCGCTCCGCAATCTTGTCAAATCCCTGTCCCCGCTGAGGCGTCACACGCACCTCGATCAGTGCGGATACTTTTTCAATGGATGTCTTCTCCCAATCGATCATCGTATGATAACCGCAGATGATTCCTTCCGATTCCAAAGCTGCCAGTTCATTGACTACATCAATCTCTTCCACGCCCAGTATGACCGCCAGTTCTTTTAAATCAATACGACTGTTTCTCTCCACGATAGCTAATAATTCTTCTCTCATTTTCAATCACATCCTCCATTTTTATTATAATGTATCCTCGAAGCCAGCCTCATGACCTGCCGAAAATACACAGTAGATCTGATCCATCTGTGGTCTGTCCAGATAGCGCTTCTCGTCCTCATTGTAGAGCACCCTGTCGTTGCCGTCTGTGGTTCTTCCTGCCACCACTGCCGGAATATTTTCCCTTGCAAGCGCCGTCACAAGTGCCTCACCGTTTTCCGCCGTCATGATCAGACAGCCGCCGGACAAAAGCTCATAGGGATTCAGCCCGAAAAATTCACAGATCTCTATTGTCTCCTGCTTTACAGGTATCTTTTTCAATTCAATTTCCAGTCCAACGCCTGCACTCTCTGCCAGTTCCCACAGGGCACCGAAAATCCCTCCCCTGGAAACATCATGCATCCCGCAAACGCCGGACTTCATGGCGGTGGCGGCCTCCGGTATGATAGACAGATATCTGTCAAATGCCGCTGCTTCTTCCACCATGCGCTCCGGGTATCTGGTACACAGTTCCTGCCGGCGTTGCCTTGCCAGCCGCACCGTGCCTTCCAGGCCGATCCATTTGCTGATCACCACATCCTGGCCCGGTCCGGTTCCTTTCAAAGAAACTGCCGCATCCCGTCTGCCCACACCGGTCACTGTCATCACCGGTTCCTTTACCACAGACGTTACTTCCGTATGACCCCCGACGATCTGTACGCCATACTCGCTGCAGGCCGCCTCCGCGCCTTCCATCAATTCCTGAAGCTCCGTTTCTTCCGTCTCCTCAGGCAGCAGAATCGTCAGCATAATGCCCACCGGTTCCGCCCCGGCCAGCACCACATTATTTAATGCCATCGGCACTGCATAAGAACCAAGCTGTGCCGCCGGCGACGTTACAGGAGTCGTTGCAAGCACAGTCTGGAAACCCTCTCCAAACGATAAAATGGCGCAGTCTGTCCCTATACCTGCGCCACATACCACTTCATCTCTATGCGTTTTGATCTTCTTTAATACGGAACGTTTTAACACGCTCTCCGATATTTTTCCTCTTCTCATGCCTCTGTGCCTGTGATCCGTCCCATTGTTTTACATCTTGTGCAGAACTGCTCCGCTTACTGTGCCGGCGGAGGTGCCTGCTGCTGTGCCGCCGCGTCCGCTGCTGCCTGGGCTGCCGCTGCATCTGCTGCCGCCTGAGCCGCCGCCGCGTCTGCTGCTGCCTTATATGCTCCGGCTACCGCCTTCACTTCATCTATGCTGTTCGTGGCCACCGCTGCCAGAATGGCATTGCGTGCACCTTCATCCGGACTGGCAACGCCCACCGTGGCACTTCTGGGTGTCTTCATATAAGAACTGCTGTTGATCTGCTCCCGGCTGACCTCCACACCATTCTCCCGCACCACTTTCCAAAGCTGTGCCTTATATCCGATATGAGCCGACTGTACCGAACAATATCCTACCGGCTGTCCCTCGTCCACATTGATCACTTCCGTATCGGGAACCGTTTTTTCCAGAATAACGCTTTCATATGCCACTTCACGGGCGCTGTCTCTCGTCTCCACACCATAAATCGTAAAAGTGACCTGCTTCTCCGGTGTCGTAATCCCTTCTATATAAACGGGATATTCCAGATTATTCTTAAATTTAAAATCCTTGCCTGAAGACTCTGCGATGGCAGCATCCGCGGACGGATCCACATATGTAACGATCATAGAATGATTATAACGTTCCGTCACCTCAAGCTCCGACAAAAGCACTGCATTGTAAAGCGTTGTGGTCACCTGGCAGATTCCGCCGCCGAGACTGTCCACTACCTGCCCGTTCAGATAAGAAGCCGCCATATAATATCCGTTTTCCTGGCTGAAAGGTGAAACCGCTTCGTATGCAGAAAATTCATCTCCCGGATACAGCGTCGTTCCGTTGATCAGATTACAGCCGTTAACTACGTTTCCACTTCTTGCCCCGCCTGACGTGCTATAGCTGGTCGTAAACGTTCCCAGCACATCTTTCACTTTCGCAAGATCCTCCTCGCTGCCCTTGGGTTCCTGAGTCGTGACAACCAGGTCAATACTGCAGTTTTCGCCGTTCCAGTCCGCCATCAGATGATCATATACTGCATTTGTCGAAGCCTGCACATCCACAGCAACCCCGGTCTGCCCTTCCGTGATCTTAAAACCATCCTCCGTCTTGACCAGTGTGGCATTGACGGCTTCCTGATTATACTGATCTGCATTCTCCTCGATCAGAGTCCGGATCTTATTTTTGTCAAATTCAAATTCTACTTTATATACTTTATTTTTATACTCTAAGTCTTTCAGTTCCTTATAACACCGCAGGACATCACCATCCCTGCCGAAATTGGCCGCCTCGTCCAGAATGGATTCATTGCCCCACTTAAGTCCCAGTTCGGAAGCAGTCGTGGAGATCGTTCCGCCCTCCACTGCATTCAATGTGATCTGTGCGTCTCCGAAAGAATCCACATATGCATTCACCTTATCTCTGGCTTCCCCGGCAGACAGCCCGGACAAATTCATGTCATTTACATAGATACCTGTCTGGATCTTATCTTCCCCGGCATATACAGGCAGCGTGATAACCGACAGCGCGGCCGCCATTACAAAAGCCGCCATAGATAACCTTTTCATAATTAACCATACCTTTCTCTCCGTCAAATTGCCCAAACGGAAAAACTGTGATAAAATATAAAAGCTGCTGCGGCCAGGCGCCTAAGCCGGTACCGCTGATGTCTTCTCCTTACGATACCGCGGTGAGCAGTAACGGAAGCACCATTGCAATCACCACAATAATGATGATAATGGAAGAAATTATTTTTTTCTGTTTACGGTTAAGCATACGTGTATTCGCCCCACTTTCTGAAAGGATATTATATATGAATTTTATCATTAATGCAAGCGTTCTCATATTCGCCGCCGCCATCGCCATATACCTGCACAAAGGTAAAAAAGCAAAAACCGACACCCGCCGGGACTTCTTAGAGCGGGAGCGGGAAGCCAACAGTACAAGACGAAAATCCCTGGATGATCTGGACTATATCAGGCTTTCCATCGAGGAATTTCCCATGGATCTGCTGGATGATGTTCCGAAGGTCGAAGATTACAAACAGATCATCCAGACATTAAGCGAACGTCCTATCGTTAATTTTACGGGGATCAACAACACGGAATTAAAGCTGCGTTACGGTGCGCCTAATATTGATCTTCTGACAGAGTATGACCAGAACTACACAGTCCTTGTCCGCACTTTACAGCAATGGGGGCAGGCTCTCTACGATGCGGGATATGTGGATGAGGCTTGTCACATGCTGGAATTTGCCATATCCACCGGCACAGATGTAAGCGCCACATACCGTCTGCTCTGCCGGATTTATACGGAACAGAATACACCGGAAAAGATAAATGACCTCTACCCGGTTGCAGAGATGCTCAATTCCGCCATGCGCAACACTATCTTCCGTATTCTGCAAGAAGCCGGTCAATCCGGCGACTAGCCTCGCTGCGGGTCAGCTGCTCAATATCGTAATCTATTATCAGTTTATGCTTGTCTGCCAGTTTATATAACTGCTCTTTTTGGGGGATGGTAGCCGGCGTGTCCCGTTTGACCTGAAAATGCAGATCACCGGGATGAAAAAGGCTTTTTCTGCCTTCCGCCTCCTCCTGCCCGTAATAAAGTTCTGTCAGCCTGCGGTAGAGTTCCACCGTGGCCACTGCATCGTTCAGGGCTCTGTGGGCGCTGTGCGGGATCGCGAAATGGCCGCACAGATACGCCAGACTGCGGCTCTCCAGATCAGCCAGATATTTGCGGGCAATCTTCAAGGTATCTATACCTTTTCTCTCAAAAGACCGTTTCTCATCCACCATCGCTTTCTTGAGAAAAGAATAATCAAACAATACCCTGTGTCCCAGCAAAACCTCATCTCCGGCCAATTCAAGAAATTCAGACAGTACCTCCCCGACAGGCGGCGCCTGAGCCAGCTGTTCGTCCCGGATCCCCGTCAACTCTATAATACGCTCTTCCAGCTGTCTGCCGGGATTCACAAAGGTTTCCCACTGTTCAACGATTCGATTATTTTCCACCCGGACAGCGCCGATCTCGATGATCTTATCCGTCCTGGGATTTAATCCGGTTGTCTCCAGATCAATACATACATAGGAATCCGTCATAAGCACCTTTTTCTCTCTAAGCTGAATAATTATATCAGTATACCACACTTTTCCCCAAAATGACCTGCCGCCCGTCAAAATTAACGAAACATTAATTTTCATCTCATTTACGCCTTCATATTTAACGAATCGAATAATTTCTATATATAGTAACCAATTACGTTTTTTATACAACATATTGTGTTTATTTTGCTAATATACAACTTTTTACGGGGCATTTCCAAAAAATATTCTTTTCAGAATATCCTTATTAAAAATTGGATTTTTTTCCTCCAAAAAATAACATAAAATAACAAAAAGGATATGTGAATGAAAACAAGAATCAAAGAACTTCGATTGGAAAAAAAGTTAACACAACAGGCCCTCGCAAAAAATCTGGGAGTCAACCAGACGACACTGAGTAAGATCGAGTGCGGATTGACTATGCCGGATGCCATGCTCCTAATCAGCCTTTCACGTTTTTTTCAGGTCTCTGCAGACTACGTTCTGTATCTTTCCGAGGAGCGTCTGAGCGCAGATATACTATTGGCAGACAATATGCACTTTCTAAAGAAATATCGGCATCTTATCTCCCTTTATCAAAAAATGAGTCCACGAATGCAGAGAGATCTGTATCATTTCCTCTGCAGCATCCTAAACAGTGATGAACTTCAGGACGAAGACTTCTGAATATATTCTGTTTCTGTGCCACGGCAGGTACACCGCACAAACGCACACATCAGCCTGCGGTTATATTGCGGTCAACAGATTCTGAACTATTATTAAATATAGACGTCAATTGTTATTTATACACAAGCAACAATACATAAGATTGTGGAAATTAATTTATACAAATGACGTATATACTTCTGACGGGCAGACATCACGGGGAACCGTCAGCTTTATATAAACACCACAGCATACTATTGCATTTCTAACAGATTGACAGATTATCCCATAGAAACACACCAACCTTTACTGTCACATCTGATCTCCACCCCGCCAATGGCGGGCGTGTCTAAAAGGCGGAATCTCACGATTCCGCCTCATTTCTTGATTTATGTTTCTTCATTTATGCAGTTCATCCCAGCGTTTTCACAAATCTGTCGAAAGCCGCCTGGCCTTCTGCATCCCTCTTATAAACGCCGGCATCTTCCAATACCTGCATGAATACATCTCCGATCTCTTTATGAAGAATATCCATGATATTGTCTCTGGAAACCTCCTGATAGCCCGGAAGAAATCCTTCTACCCAATCGGCATGTTTTTCAAGCACTTCATCCTTGCGAAGATCAGCATCTGTCAGAATGGCTTCCGCCAGCTTCTCCATCTCGTCTTTCAGTCTCGCCGGCAGTACGGCCAGGCCCATCACTTCGATCAGGCCGATATTCTCTTTTTTAATATGATGAAGATTTGCATGGGGATGGTATACGCCCAGCGGGTGTTCTTCTGTGGTTATATTATTGCGCAGCACCAGATCCAGCTCAAACCTGTCACCTCTTTTTCTGGCAATCGGTGTGATCGTATTGTGAGGCTCACCCTCTGTCTCCGCAAAGATAAATGCGGCTTCATCCGTATATCCCCGCCATGCCGCCAGAATCACATCAGCAAGGGCAATCAGCCTGTCGGAATCCTGTGCGGAAATACGGATCACGGACATAGGCCAGTTTAAAATTCCCGCTTCCACATCTTCAAAGCCTTTCACAGAAAATGTCCGTTCCACAGATGCTTTCGCCATAGCAAACTCGTAATGTCCGCCCTGAAAATGGTCATGGCTTAAAATAGAACCGCCCACAATCGGCAGGTCCGCATTGGAACCCACAAAATAATGAGGGAACTGTTTCACGAAATCAAACAGCTTACAGAAGGTATCGTGCTCGATCTTCATCGGAATATGCTGTGAATTGAATACGATACAATGTTCATTATAATACACATAAGGAGAATACTGGAATCCCCACCGGCTTCCGTTGATGGTCACGGGGATAATCCTGTGATTCTGTCTGGCAGGATGGTTTACACGTCCTGCGTACCCTTCATTTTCCATACACAAAAGACATTTCGGGTAGCCGCTCTGTTTTGCGTTCTTCGCCGCCGCGATGGCTTTGGGATCTTTCTCAGGTTTAGACAAATTAATCGTAATATCCAAATCACCGTACTTTGTGGGCGCGATCCATTTCTGATCCTTCCTGATCCGATATCTTCTTATATAATCCGTATCCTGGCTCAGCTTATAAAAATATTCCGTGGCCTCCTTCGGATCCTTCTCATACTTCTGTGCAAAGGCTGCAATGACTTCACTTGGCCTGGGCACCAGCATACTCATGATCTTCGTATCGAACAAATCCCGGTACACAATGCTGTTCTCCGTCATGATCCCCTGTTCATACGCATAATCCATCATGCCTGAAAGCACATCTTCCAGCTCATCCACATTCATTGTAACTTCATCTTCAAAGTCTTCCAGCTCATCCAGATGGAATAATTCCAGCAGTCTGTTCGTCGTATAAATCCTGTCCGCTTCTGTGATCAGTCCCGTCTGTAATCCATATTGCACTAATTTTCTGATATTGTTCTGAATCATGTCCATACCTCCTGCATTTCCCCTGTCATTGATGCTTCTCCGGCAAGCCCCTGCTGCACTTATCAATCATCTGTTTCTCTTTACAGTTCTCCCGGGCCGTCACCAATCTCAACTACATAGAAATCAGCAGTCTTCCCTGTCCGTTCCTGATATGCAGCGCCTACTTTCTCTTTAAAAATCTCAACTGCGTCATCACGCACGATACTCACTGTACAGCCGCCGAATCCGCCTCCGGTAATACGGGAACCGATAACGCCGTCGATCTTCCACGCTTCTTCCACAAGAACATCGATCTCGTCGCAGGATACCTGATAATCATCGCGCAGCGATACATGGGAAGCATTCATCAATTCGCCAAACAGTTTCAGATCCTGATTTTTCAACGCCTCAACCGCGCGGATCGTTCTCCGGTTTTCATAGACCGCATGTTTTGCCCTTCTGACACGAACCTCGTCCTGAATGGCAGATTTATGTTCCTCAAACTGCTCTTCGGTAAGGTCTCCCAGTCCTTTGATCTCTACAACTGTCTGTAATTCTTCCAGCGCTTTCTCGCACTCGCTTCTGCGCACATTGTACTCGGAATTCACAAGGGAATGTTTCACATTACTGTTCGTAACCACAATCTTTGCCCCGCTCAGCGCAAGAGGCGCATACTCATAGGACAGATCCGCCGTATCCAGGAAGATCGCGTGATCCTTCTTACCCATTGCGGAAGCGAACTGGTCCATGATGCCACAATTCATACCGTTAAAATTATTCTCGGAATACTGTCCGATCCTGGCAAGATCAATGTTCGTCACATCGAAGCCGTACAGATCCTTCAACAGATATCCCGTCAGCACTTCCAGTGAAGCCGAAGAAGAAAGGCCGGAACCATTGGGAATCGTTCCGTTCAGCACGATGTCCAGTCCGCAGTCCATGGTCATGCCTCTGCCGGCAAACGCCCACATAACTCCCTTCGGATAGTTGGTCCAGTCCGCCTCCTTATAAGGCTTCAGATCATCCAGGCTGCTCTCGATCACACCCATCTCTCCAAAATTCATGGAATAAAAATTCAGTTTTCTGTCCGCCCGTTTCCGTGCAGCGGCATAGGTTCCGATGGTCAATGCACAGGGAAACACATGCCCTCCGTTATAATCGGTATGCTCACCGATCAGATTCACACGTCCCGGTGCGAAATATACCTTTACGCCCTGTGCATCCCCGTAAAGCTCCTCAAACTTCTTTAATACCGTCTCCTTCATACCCGTTCTCCTTCTTTTTCTATATTTATGACATCCGTTTCCGTTATCTGCCCGGTTTCCCACGCGGACAGTTAATACCAAATTTTTTGTTAAGCGCACTGGTCTATGGGGTTTTGCTCCCGCTCTGTAGTGCGCACTCGGTTGTTCTGTTTGTTTTATCTGATATTATCATATAAAAAATGAGGGATATTTTAAATATCCCTTTGTTAAATAAATCTGTCAAAATGTTGTCTGATCGCATCGCAATATTTAATTTCGCATCATAGAATCCCGGTGGTAATATCCAAAGCACCAGCCGGTTCGAATACCTGTCCTGCCGCTGTCATGTTTCATTCAGGCTGTTGATCTGATTGATAAAGTTTTCCACCTGTTTCAAATGCTCTTTATTGCGCCGGGTCTCCCCCTTCGACATCTCCCGCCGGTAGGCCGTAGGCGACATTTTTTTCATCTGTTTAAAAGCCTTGGTAAATACAAGCGGATCATGATACCCGCAGGAAAGCGCTATGCTCTCTATGGACAGAGATGTAAGCTGCAGAAGCTCCGTGGCTTTGGTAATCCGGAAGGTAGTCAGAAACTGCTGTGGCGACATACCCATGGAATTTTGAAAAAGCGTATATAGATAGCTTCTGTTAATACAGACATAATCCGCCACATCCGTCACTTTGACAGGATTGCAATAATTACTCTGAATAAAAGCGACCGCTTTCCGCACATAAGTATTAGCCTTGTCTGCCTCGTTTTTCTGGTCAACTTCGGTTCCCTCTGCGATTACTGACAGAAAAATGCCGAGCTGCCCGTTCCTGCGCAGGTCATTAGACAGCCCGAAGGTATTATGCTCCATCATATCTTTTACGATCCGGTATAATTCCTCCGAAGCATCCGACCTGAAAACGGGATGTCCCACTGACAAACCTATATTGCTCAGATATTCTGCTGCTCTGGTGCCGCTGAATCCCACCCATACATAGGTCCAGGGATCCTGTTCATCCGCCTGATAAAAAGCCAGTTCGTCCGGCGTGATCAGAAACCCGTAGCCCGTTTCCAGCGGATACTCCTTTCCGCCGGTCAGAAATCTGCCTTTGCCGCTTAGAATATAATGCACCAGATAATGTGGTTTTAATGCCGGTCCAAAGCTGTGAAGCCCCTCTGTCTGAGAAAGTCCGCAGCAGTTCACATACAGGCTGCCTGTCTGTTCTCCGGCAAATTCCAGTTTATACGCTTTTTCCACTGATCAATCAGCCGCCTTCCGCATGTTTTCCTTCCATTCACCGCGCCATAAGCCTGCCTTCTCTTTACAGGCATCATAATCAAACCGTGCCATTGCCTCCGACACTTCCTGCATATAACCTGCCCACGGATCCTCTAAGTCATACCCGGAAAGCTTTGCCGTGATCTCCTCGCCGCTCATGGCATCATACATATTCATGGCTTCCAGAAGCTGTCCCAGCAGTTCCATGATCTCTTTTTCGTCAACAGGCTTCTTTTCCTGCACTTCCTCTTCCTTCACGGTATGATAGGGCATGATCACATGATACAGCCCGCGATACATGGAAAGCAGCGCCGGTGTCCTTGCAATGATCGTTCCCCAGGTGCCGTTTTTACCACTTTCTTCCAGATCCTTTGCCAGCTCCGACAGTTCCATGGCACCGATGGACCTGGATGTGCTTTTCAGGGAATGTACTTCAATGGTATAAGTTTCCAGATCTCCCTCCGCCGCCGCGCGTTCGATCAGATCTGCCTTCTCCTCTATGGTATCCATGTAATCGGAAAGCACTTCTCTGTAAAGTTCTGCATCTTCACCGGAATATTTCATCCCCACCATCACATCAATGCCTTCCATCTGCCATCGCAGCGGATTGACTTTTGAGTCAGGCGTATCTTCTTCCTTAGTCCCTGTTGCGGCAGCATTTTTGTTGGAAATGACTTTATGTTCCGGCAGCCACCTGCGCAGTGTTCTGTCCATGATCCGCATTTCAATGGGCTTGGCCACAAAATCATTCATGCCCGCCTCTACAAACAGTTCTTTGGCTCCCCGAACCGCATTTGCCGACAAGGCAATGATCGGCATACTGCGGAACCGCTCTCCCGGCAGCCCTCGAATGACCTTCGTGGTTTCCACACCATCCATCTCCGGCATCATATGATCCATGAAAACCAGATCATAGATACGGTCATGCACCATTTCAATGGCCTGTATACCGCTGCAGGCCGTCTCGATACACATCTTGTAAGGCCGTAGCAGCCCTTCTGCCACCTTAATGTTGACCTTGTTGTCATCCACCAGCAGAATCCTTGCGTCAGGGGCCGTGAAGGTAGTCTGACGTCCCTCTTTCTTACGGTTCTCACGATCTGCAGCCTGGTTTTCCTTCTTCACAGCGGGCTGTTTTACGATCTGGGGATCCGTGTCGATACAGGGCCTTGCATCGATTACTTCCTGCCTGACTGTAAACACAAACTCCGATCCTTCACCTAAAACGCTTTTTACCCAGAGAGCGCCGCCCATCAATTCGATCAGCCGCTTGGATATAGCAAGACCCAGCCCGCTTCCGCCGTTGTTACGGTTCCGGCTGCTGTCCCCCTGGCTAAATTTGGTAAACAGATTCTCCAGCTGCTCCTCGGACATTCCGATTCCCGTATCCGTCACAGTGACCTTCAGATCCATCCGGCTGCAGTCTCCGTCGAAAGGCACAGACTCAACCGTCAAATGAATACTGCCTTTCTCCGTATATTTGGCAGCATTGCCAAGCAGGTTCAGAATGATCTGCTTAATCCGCACGCCGTCCCCCTTCAGACGCGCCGGAATGTCCGGATGCACATCCACCTGCAGCACCACCTGCTTCTCTCCCAGCATGACCTGAATCACATTCACCACGTCATGTATGATGGAAGTAATCTCGTATTCCTCCTCCGTGATCTCAAGTGTACCGGAATCTATCTTTGTGACATCCAGAATATCGTCGATGATGGCCAGCAGATCCTCTCCCGCCATCCGGATATTGTAGAGATACTCCTTGTCCTGATTCGACAGCGCGTCATTGCGCAGCGCCAGTTCCACCATGCCCGTGATGGCATTCATGGGAGTTCTGATCTCATGGCTCATGTTGGCAAGAAAATCTTCCTTCGCCTGTGCCGCGGCCTCCGCTTCCTCCGCTTTCAGTTCCACCAGGCACTGCATCGCCTGCTGCCGGCGGATCATCATGATGAGAATGATCTGCACCAGATAAACGCTGACAATACGGATCGTAATGGCAATGGAACTGTCATGCATCAGAAAATTCTGCCATTTTCCCTGCCAGATCAGCCCATACAGAATATAAACCGTGCTAAGCCCCAGCAGCATATAATTTGCTTTGACAACATGGTAAAAAGAAAGCAGGCAGACAGCCGCACAAAATACGGTAAATGCCTCTGTAAATTCATCAAACAAAACACTGTATGCAAAAATATTGATGAAAGTAAAGACCGAAATTGTATACGCCTGAATTTCTATCCTGCTGTCAAATTTCCAAAGGATAAACAGGCTTAAGATAAAACTCCCGGCCGGCACCCCGATCCATCTCAGATCCATGTCAAGATAGATGATAATTGATATAAAATATAATAAATAGAAACAAAAAGCCCCAAATAAGTACTTTGGAACTTTCGCATTTTTATTTCCCCACATAGCAAACCCTCTAAAACCCGGCAGCAATTTACCCTATGGCTTCACGCACCTCTGCTCCGTGCGTGAAGCCTGCTCCCTTCTTACCAGCCGGGTTCTGAACCTTACCATTCCCTGATCATTCGCCGAACGCTTCTTTCATCTTCGCAAGCAGCGCATCCTTAGCTACCGGTTTGACAATATAGCCGGCCGGCTTCAGAGCGAGACATTCCACCACTGTGTCTCTGTCCGTCTGACCCGTCAGGAAATAAACCGGAATGTCTCTGGTGGCCTCACGGCTCTTAATGATCTTGAGAACGGCCGCACCGTTAAACATAGGCATCATATAATCCAGAAGGATCAGATCCGGCGTAAATTTTAGCAGAAAATCTACTGCAACTTTTCCGGAATTGATCACTGTCACCTTATATGTATCCTGCAAATAGTAGCGAAGCGTCTTTAACATATTCAGATCATCATCCACGATCAGGATATGCTTCCTGCCAGCCGATTCGCCTGTCTGATCAAAAATAGTTTCCTTATTCCTGTCTTCCATATGCGCTTCACCGTCCTTCCGCCCCTGTATGGCTTGTTCTTATAATTATATCTATTGTATCATCAACAGCACGTTCTTTCCATGTTTTTTTATATATTTCATCAGCATATTTCATTAAAACAGGGAGCCGACTTAAGCCTGCTCCCGATCTCTCTTCATTTTATAAATCAGTGCGGAAAATGCCTGTTTTTCGGCATTCTCTTAAACATTTAGCAACTCTTAGGCTGCGTTCTTTGCTGCCTTAGAGTTGGTTAATGTTTTTTCATGCAAGTCTGCCGGTATGCTTCCACGTCCTCCAAAAGCCTGTTCCATGCATCCTCATGTTCCACATAATATACAGGGCACTTCTTGCCGCCGCAGTCATAGTGCCGCATAATATCCTGAGTAGACAGATCATACTGATCCGTCAGCCATGCCAGTGTATGTACCAGTGAATCATAAGTTTCCTGTGTAAAAGAACCGTCCGCATCCACATAGCAGCATTCTATGGAGATGGAATCTTCGTTGCGTGTCATAACTGCGTAAGCCTGCTCGTCAAAAGGAATGCACTGGATGATTTCTCCCTCATATCCGATAATAAGATGCGCACTTGCCGACCGCTCCTGTGTCAACGCCAGATTGGCAAAATAGCTTCTGTTCTGTGCCGCCGACGTGCCCGGATTCGCCGTATAATGGACAAAGATATTGTTGATCTTTGTAAGTTCTGTCCCCGGCCGGGAAAAATCATTAATTTCCAGAAAGTCTTCCGTCAGCGCCGGCCGCATCACCGAAGGTGCATCCTGCTCCTTCACGATCTTTTCTGAAATAACCGGCTTCCGCTTATTGTCCTTGCGCTCATGAATCTGGCGGTAGATCTGCCCTGTCATCATGTAGATCAGCACAAGGGCAAGCACCATCATCGTCACAATAAAAGTTCTTGCCAGATACACCTTTCTCTTTCTGGCGCGCCGCCGTCTCAGCGACTGTACCGGCCGCGCACTGCCTCTGTAAATCGTCTGTGCGCCTGTCCGCTGTCCCGGACCCGCTCCCCGCCGCCGGCCGGTATCCTGTATCTGCAGTTCCCGTACAGGCCGCGGACTCCTGTTTCGTGCCTGACTGTTCCTGCCTCCGCCTCTGGCCGGTCTGCTCTCCTCATACAGCATAATGTTCAGCTCTTTATCCGCCGGCCTGTTGTTTCCTGTATGACTGCTTCTTCTCCTGCTGCCACGGTCTCTCTCACGTCTGCCCTCATACAGCTCCCATAGTTCCACATCTCTGTACTGCATACCCTGCTGTCTTTTTCTTTGTGCCTGTCCCACTTCTTTTCCCCTCTTTTGTCGTGATAGCGCTTCCGTATAAAGATGAATGACTGTCCGCCACGCCGCCGGTTTTACAGCATGAAACTTTCGGCTTCGCTGCAGTCCGGTTATCACATTCCTGCGTTTCGCGTGAAAACAACATTTGTGTACTATCACAAGTAGTACACTCCTCTTTATATATTAGAGTGCATATGTTAAGAAAAGGTTTCATAATTCTTAATTTTTTTTAAAGAAATTTTAAGACACCACATTTTATCCAACAGTTTTCAGTCCATGCCTGAGTCTGCAACGGCCTGGGCATAAAGGCTTTTTAACTGCTCTGTTAACACATTCTCCTCTGCTTGTGCATCCCCGTTCCAAAGCTCCCCCCATTTCTTTTCCAGATCTGTTCTTTCAAAACTGATGCTTTCAATGCTCATAACTTCATAATGTCCAAGCATACCCGCTTCCATCTCTTTCGATGCCGGACTGCCGCTGCTTTGACTGTTGACTTCTGCCTTGATCTCGCCCTGATCTCCCTCTATCCTGAAATTACACTTTTCCAGATTCCCAATGGTGGCAAAAAGCATAACTGCATTTACATGCATCAGTTCCTCATCTACATCCTCCCAGCGCCCCGCTGTCATTTCATATAAAATATCCAGAGCAAGTTCCGTATCTGAATCTGTGTGAAGCTCTATTCCTGTATACGCCAGTCCCTCCGGCTGAGGCAGCGCGTTTACCAGCGCGGAAACCTTTGAAGCGTCACCAAGATACGCGGTTCTGTTCTTTGCAAGGTCGGTAAAAGTCTTCTCTCCGACCTCCCGGTCCGCACTGACAATCACCGCCTGATTTACTACCGCCTCTAATTCGCGGTTGATGTACTCCATTTCATCCAGATCAGCTTCTTTTACCCTGGTATCATCTGCTTTCACATATATATAGCACAGTTCAGAGGAACCGGCTGCCGGAATCCCGACCGTGACGATTTCTTCATCGGGAAGATACTCTACGCTGCCCTCCAGAACATATGTGGTGTCATCTTCCATGACATCAGGCTCTTCCCTATTGCTATTGCTGTCCATACCCGCTGCACTGCCTTCCGCACCGCCAGGTATATAAGTATGCCCGATGGCTTCATCTGGTAAATAATTGTGCTCTGTCACCTCCACAGATGCATCTTCGTTCAGCAGTCCCAGATACTGCCGGAGATAAGGATTTCGTCCGTAACTGCCCAGTGGCACAATCTCCCTTCCCTCTTCCGCCAGCACCACGGCTTCTCCAAATGAAAGTGCCCGGAATCTGCCCGCCTCTCTGCCGGAGCTGACCTGATAAACCAGAATATCCCCGCTGTTCTCCTCAATATGATATCCGCTGATTCCGGCTATGGTTTCAGGCAGTCTGACCATCAACTCACCGGAAATGACCACCGCATCCCCTTCTTCCCATGTACCGCCGCTTAAACGTGGATTCTTCGTAAATACCATCACTGAAACAACCAGAACAAGAAGCAGTGCAGCCACCACTGCCGCACCCAGAACTCTGGGCTTTTCGGCAATAAACCTGATCCTTTCCTTTACACTCCTGCCGCTGCCCGTCATCGTCGTCGCCGTACAGGCAAGATCAGACAGCCTGCTCTTCTTTGTAATAATGGAAAGAAGTGTCTCACCGTAGGGAATTCTCTGATCCTCACCCAGCAGCATAAGGGCCGCCTCGTCACAGGCAAGTTCACAGTCTCTTTTAGACAAAAACGCCGCCGCCCAGACAAGCGGATTTACCCAATACACCACCACCAGAACGCTGCGGAGAATCGACCAGAAACTGTCCCCGTGTTTCCTGTGGCACATTTCATGGGTCAGCACATGCCGCATCCGTTTTTCATCCTCAGCCGCATCCGGCGTCAGATATATTGCTTCCCTTCCCGGAAACCCATATAAACAGGGCGATGCAAGTTCATCCACAACATAAATCTTCACGGATCTTTTTTCATTCTTTCCGGTTCCTGTTTTTTTGTCCATGCATGTGCTTTCATGTTCAGCTTTATCTCCGGATCCGCCGGCAGGCACAAACTCTCTTCTCCCTTTATGCAGCCTGCGCCAAAAGAAAAAATTCGTGGCAAGCATCCATGCTGCCGCCAGCACCATACCACCGATCCATAATCCCCGGAACACATCGATCCAGCCCGCTCCTATCCTTCCTGCCAGAAAAACGCTGGTAGGCCCGTCAGCCTGCCGGGCGACATCTGAATCCCCACCCTTTCCCGACAGCCATTCCGCCATCATATCTCCAAAGCCGCCTTCTAAAGACATTGTAAAGCTGACAGGACGCTCAAGTAATTCCGATGGATCCCCCACCCTTGCCTCCATCAGTTCCACCAGATCCATAACCCGGAAGTCTTCTATAGATCCGACAGGCATACTGATCTGTGCCGAAAAAGGAATCACAAGGCGCAGCGCTGCAAGAAGCCACAGTGCATACTGAAGCCTGCTGCTGATTTTTCCCTTGAAAATAACCCGGATCAGCATAATGCACAGTATCAAAACTGAAGAAGTGATCATAATCTCTTTCATTTTTACCTCCACGATTCTGCTCTGCAGAATCTCTCTTAACCCTTATCTTTTACTTTTCCCTGTCACGGATCATTTTTCCGGCCCTTTGCCTGTTCCAGAATATCATACAGTTCCTGTATTTCTTCTCCCGACAATGCCTGATCCTCCACCATGGCATTAACCATCATGCCCAGACTGCCCCTGAATACCTTCTGCAAAAAGCCTCTTGTCTCCTGCATGGAAACTTTCCCCCGGGGTACAATGGGGTAAAACATTTTTGCCCGGCCTTCTTTTTTGTAAGCAATGGCTCCCTTTTTTTCCATGCGGTTTAACATGGTAATGATAATATGCTTGTCCCAGCCCGTTTCCTCCTGCAATGCCGCCGTCAGTTCCGTAATCGTGCCCCGTTCTTTTTCCCAGAGCACATTCATGATCTTCCACTCACCGTCCGATAAATTCACCATATATTCCCACCTGTCCCTTTCTCCGCCCATCATTTCCTGCCTTGCCGTGCCCGTTTCACCCGTGTAGGAAATGCCTGTTTTATTGAAGTTCTATGTATTGGCATATTTTGGTATACATTCGTTTACCCTTTTTGTTCATCTTACACGCAAGGTATACGATTGTCAACCTTTTATTTCCGGAAAATCCTTGTTACGTAACAGTTCAGCCTTCGGCTTCACTGTCGCAAAACAAAGGAGCCGTCATACAACCGAAGGATTCTCACATCCTTCCGTCATATAACAGCCCCGTATAACCAACGCCTTTTCTATTTGTATTTCTCATACAGTTCCTGCAGTTTTTCTATATCCTCCTCGGATACGGTTTCCTGCAGATAGTCTTTCACCTGTGAAACGGTCTCACTGTTGATTCCGTCTCCCACAAGATCCATAACATCGGACAGCGTCTCGCTGTCGGCATATTTCCCGATGATTTCCTGCGCCGCTTCCTTGTCGCTCTCGTCCATGGTATCGACGATTTCTTTCGCCTTAGCGGCGGCCTGGGGGTCACCTGTGCTCTCCAGCGCCTTCTGGACAGCCTTCTCCATAACCTGTTCGGTCACTTTTTTCGTCACCGCAGACTTAATGCCATCGGTAAATGTGCCTCGCAGAATCCCGATGATCACAAGGATACATATTACAATTACAAGGCTTAAAAATACGATCATTCCTATGCCTTTTTTCTTTTTTTGTCTGCGTCTGCCCATAGGTTCTCCTTCCCGCTTATTTCATACAGCCCGTCGCCGTCCATTGTCTGAAAAACAATCCCGGATACTGCTTTATGCCTGTACCAGACGCACGGTCTCTCTTGCAATAGCAAGTTCTTCGTTGGTCGGAATCACCATAACGGTCACCTTAGCGTCTTCATCAGAGAGTATTACCTCTTCTCCGCGCAGTTTATTCTTCTCCGCGTCAATATTTGCTCCGAGAAAACCGATATATTCTCCGATCTGTGCCCGCACCTCTGCATTGTTCTCTCCCACGCCTGCGGTAAATACAACCGCATCCACACCGTTCATTGCCGCCGCGTATGCACCGATATACTTACCTACGCGGTAAGCATATGTCTCAAGCGCTGTCTTGGCCGCCTCATTTCCCTGTGCCTTCGCCTCAGCCAGATCCCTGAAGTCACTGGAAACACCGTCTGATAAGCCCAGAACACCAGATTTCTTATTGCAGATATCAATCACCTGCGCCGCGCTGATTCCTTCTTTTTCCGCAATAAAAGTGATGATCGCCGGGTCTAAATCTCCTGAGCGGGTGCCCATGATCAGTCCCTCCAACGGTGTCAGTCCCATGGAAGTATCCACAGACTCTCCATATTTTACGGCAGACACCGAAGCGCCGTTGCCAAGATGACATACGATGATTTTCAAGTCTCTGATATCTTTTCCCAGAATCTCTGCGGCACGCTTCGACACGAAATCATGGCTCGTACCGTGGAAACCGTAACGGCGTACTTTATACTTCTCGTAATAGGATAACGGCAGACCGTACAGATATGCTTTCTTCGGCATAGTCTGGTGAAACGCCGTGTCAAATACGCCGACCATCGGCACATCCGGCATAATCTCCTTGCAGGAGTTGATTCCGATCAGATTCGCCGGATTGTGCAGCGGTGCCAGATCATTACACTGCTCGATCGCCGCCAGCACCTCGTCATTTAACACAACAGAGGTGGCAAACTTCTCCCCGCCATGCACGATACGGTGTCCCACCGCATCGATCTCATCAAGAGACTTAATCACACCCACCTGTGCATCCGTCAGCTTCTCAATCACAAGCTTCACCGCCGCCGTATGATCCGGCATGGGCGCTTCCGTCCGCACCTTCTCACCGCCCGCCGGCTGATGCACAATGGCGCTGCCGTCAATTCCGATTCTCTCACACAACCCCTTTGCCAGTACCTCTTCAGATTCGCTGTTGATCAACTGATACTTCAACGAAGAAGAACCACAGTTAATAACCAGTACATTCATTGCATAAACCTCCCCTACTGTCTTTTTAAATATTCCCAACCTTCACTATCTCTTCAACCACCATACTTCTATATTTTCTTTTCAGCCACTGGGAAGAATCGCCCCAGCGATTCTTCCAGACATGATCTATAGTAAACGACCTAACAAATTTCTGCTTCCGGTTCCTGCAAAAGCCATATACGAGAGCTTTTGCAGAACCGAAACCGAAATTTTTAATGTCGTTAACTATAGTTATACTTAGACAGCGTACTCTGCTGTCTTAGTATAACTTCATGTCTTCTTCATGTCTTTTTTTAGTATGCCCTGCCCCAGTAAACCATTTTCTTCGCAGGCCTTCCGCAGCAGACGCAGACATCACTGATATTCTCCTGCTCGAAGGGCATACAGCGGCTTGTCACGGCAAGCTCCTCTTTGATCTTGTCCTCGCAGTCCTGTTCCCCGCACCACATAGCCTTGACAAAACCGGATTGTTCTGTAAAAAGCTTACGGAACTCATCCATATCCTTCGCTTCGTATGTGTGCGCGTCTCTGTGTGTTCTCGCCCGTTCCAGCATCTCTTTCTGCATTTGGTCAAGGATTTCCCCTACTCTTACTTCCAGTTCGTCCAGAGAAACTTCGATCTTTTCCCGCGTATCGCGGCGGCAGATCACACACTTGCCTGCCTCGATATCCTTAGGCCCGATCTCCACACGGATCGGAATACCCCGCATCTCCTGCTCGGAAAACTTCCAGCCGGGGCTCTTGTCCGCATCGTCCACTTTCACACGGAAATTGCTCAGTCTGTCTTTCAGTTCAAATGCCTTATCCAGCACCCCTTCCTTCTTCTGCTGGATAGGAATGATCATAATCTGCACAGGCGCGATTCTGGGCGGCAGTACCAGTCCGGAGTTATCGCCATGGACCATAATAACTGCACCGATCAGACGGGTCGTGGTTCCCCAGGATGTCTGATGCACATGTTTTAACGTATTATCTTTATCCGTAAACTGAATCTCAAAAGCTTTGGCAAACCCGTCTCCGAAATTGTGGCTGGTACCGGACTGTAACGCCTTACCGTCATGCATCAGCGCTTCGATAGTGTAGGTTGCTATGGCTCCTGCAAATTTCTCTTTTTCCGTCTTGCGTCCCTTGATCACAGGAATCGCCAGTACCTGCTCACAGAAATCCGCATACACATTGAGCATCTGGATCGTCCTCTCCTCCGCTTCTTGTGCCGTGGCATGGGCAGTGTGCCCCTCCTGCCATAAAAACTCACGGCTGCGAAGGAATGGTCTTGTCTCCTTCTCCCAGCGCACGACAGAGCACCACTGATTGCATAACTGAGGCAGATCACGGTAAGACTGTACCACATTTTTATAATAATCACAGAACAGTGTCTCGGAAGTAGGTCTGACACACAGCCTCTCCTGCAAGGGCTGCTGTCCGCCGTGAGTCACCCACGCCACCTCCGGCGCAAACCCTTCCACATGATCCTTCTCCTTATTCAAAAGGCTCTCAGGAATAAACATGGGCAGATACACGTTCTGCACCCCCGTCGCCTTAAACATCGCATCCATCTGCTGCTGGATCAACTCCCAGATCGCATATCCTGCTGGCTTGAATACCATGCAGCCTTTGATGCTGGTGTAATCCAAAAGCTCTGCTTTCTTCACCACATCGGTGTACCACTGCGCGAAATCATCCTCCATGGAGGTGATCGCCTCTACTAATTTCTTGTCAGCCATTTTACCTCATTCCTTTCCTGTGAAATTAAAAACCGCCCAGATTCCCATCCCGTAAGGGACCGAAATCTCGGCGGTACCACCCTGATTAATATGCTGATGCATATCCTGCTCTTCATACCGTTATCGCCGGTGTTACGCTGCGCTCTTCACGCAGGACTCCGAGGCCGGTTCCGAATACTTCCCGTAAAAACCTCTCACCGCCGGTTCTCTCTCTGAAACGTTCCGCATCCGTACTATTCTCTTCTTTGTCACGTCAAATCATATAATAACCGCGTCAGACTGACGGACGGTTACGTTTTTATTTATTCTAGCCGCGGGGACATACTTTGTCAACTGTTATTCTGTAAGGATCCTAAAATTCGGAATAGTGCCGTTACTGTTCACACCCGCACCATGCACTTGCTGCATGGTGTCGGATCCAGCGCCAAAATGCCTGTTTTTTGGCATTTTGTGTGCATCATCGTTGCAATTCACACTGGATAACCGTAAATTAATGCGAAATCTGGCATAGGTGTGAATTGTAACATAGTGCCAGGCACACCACAAACCGGGCCAACCGGCATCTCTGCCGGCGGCCCGGTCTGTCATTTCATAACCCGGTTATCTTTTACTAAGACGTAACTTCTGCTTTAGACGCACTTAATGTTACTTCTAAAGCACTGCCCGTGTCATTGTGCGGTTTGATATAAACTGTCTGCCCGGCATCTAAAGATACCGTTTCTATTGTACATTTATATATAGAAGTATTCTCTTGATCCTGTGATGCCTGTGCGGAGCTTAACCAATTTGATCCGGAAATCGCGTTACTTATACTTCCATAGATGTACAAAGAAGTATTTACACTCGCGGAACTCATCGTAAACTCATAATCCCCTGCTTCTGATGCCGTAAACTTGTAGAACTGATCATTGTCAACTGAAAGTTCTACTGTGGCCGGCATTTCCTCAATTACAACTTCTTCGGCCGTAACCTTAAAAGATACATCTGCTGTCCCCGAATTCGTCAAGTTCAATTTTACAGTATCTCCGGCCGTCAGTTCCTTTTTTACCTCAAAAGAAGCATTGTAAAAACTATCCAGGTACGAACCGTTTACCGCTATTGTTCCGCTGCAGCTATTATTTTGATCTGCATCCGATGAAAACCTGTAATATCCGTCCTTCTCAACTGTAAGTTCCAGATAAAGTTTCTTACCTGCTCCGAGCTTTACATCGAAAGGAGTTGTAAAGTCCATCTTCTGATCGATTTTTGCAACACTCAGTTTGCAATCCTCTGCACCGTTAAGCTCAACAACAATCCATACTGTGTCACTTTCTTCCATTGGATATTCAATGTAATTACCGCTTTTAACATAATTGTAATTGTTTTTCATTGCATCCGCCTGTGACGTAAACAGTTTCATGGATGCCCATGAATCGGTCAACGCCAGTTCAAAGATTCCTGCTTCAGACGCTGTAAATTGATAGCACTCTCCGTCTTCAACCGAAAGTTCCGCATCTGTCGTCAGTTCTTCTACTATGATTTCTTCCGCACTTATTTTAAGAGACAGATCCTCATAGCTGCTGTAATTTTCTATCTGCAGACACACCTGATCCCCTTCATGAAGTTCCTGCTTCATCTCAAAAATTGAATTGTATATAGAATCAACCTGTTGTCCATTTACCAGCAGAATTGCACGAGCATTGTAGCTGGCCCCTCCTTCCGATGAAAACTTATAGAATCCGTCTTTTTCCATCGTAAGCAGCAGCTGTTTCTTGCCGTTTGATGCAACAGTCACATCTACCGGCCCGGCAAGCGAAAGATCCACGCTGCTCTTGCCGATATTCAGCGTATATTCCGTGCCGGAATATAAATATTCGGTTTTAATCCACACACTGTCGTCTTTCTGGATCTCATAATTAATGTAGGAACCACGATCTATATACGAATAATCATTGCTGATATCACTCATGGATCCATATAAATATAAGTATTGCTTCCTTCCATATTCATCCGTCAGGAAGAACTCATAAGAAGCAGTCTCAGGCGCCGTGAACATGAAATACTCTTCCTGTCCTTTACCTGTGAATTTCATTGCTTCACCCGGCTGTACCGTCTCCATGCGCTGTGTCAGTTCCACTTCCACATAGTAGGAGGTATTCCCGGAAACATCCAACTCCGGATAAGCCTGTGAATAAATATTAATTTTCTCACCTGCCTGCAGCCATCCGAGATCCAATGAACTATATCCATATTTTGTCGGGTAAGAAGTTTTACGGAAGTATACGCTATCTCCTACATATCCGATGGATCTGATTCTGTATCTTGCACTTTCCGGCGCGGTAAAGCTGAAATATTCCGTCTGGTTTATGGTAACCTTTCTCTGATCACCGAGGCTTAACGGAAGATATACAGGTGCTCCGTTTCCGCCGTTGTTCAAATTAGAATCCGTCCAGTCTCCCGGCTCATTGTCGCCAAAATAACGGTTTGTATCCTGATAGGCATCTCCAACCGCTACCACACGGATATCATATCTTGCCACGACCTTATTGCCCCAGATCTTGGACTTTACTTCCAGTACGGTACTGCCCGGTTTCAGTCCTTTCAGGGTAATGCAGTAAGAACCTGCAGCCGCCTTAACACTTGCAATCTTGCCGTTATTGACTGTCCATACGAGAGTATCGTTTACACGTCCTCTGTTCTGTACTTCTGCCGTCAGCGTGTAGGAATTACCGGATAATACCCTTAAAGAGGTGTTGCTTTCATTTAACCTCTTTCCACCGTTGTTTTCAGCCACCTGGATCGACATGCCGCCTCTGTGTTTGATGGTCTGTTCCTCATCATCATAATAATTATCCGAAATGTATGCGTCAACCGCGGGAATCTTCGTGGTCTTCACCCTGGTTGATGCGGGTTTCGCCGCAATCGTATCATATAATGCCGTCAGCTTGATATTATACTGTGTCTCTTTGGTCAGCTTAACATATCGTGTAATATCCACGGCATCTATTCTGTAAGTATCTTTCACACGCTTGCTATTCTCCCACACTTCCCATGCATTTAGATTATCACTGTCATAGAAAACACTGCTGTTCATAAATTTCTTGCTGTAAATCAGCTTATTCGCATCGGAGATTTCCAGCAGGAATGCGTCTGCGCCACCTGCATAAGTAAAGGTCAGTCCGAAGCTGTCATCGATTACGTCAAAGGCCTTAAGCTTTTTCACCGGTACAAGGTCTGTTGATCTGAATGTGACTGCCGCCGTTGCTTTCTCTTTGCCGGAAGTCTTTTCCACATTTTTGTCAATCAGGTCAAGTCTCAGATTACCGCCTTTTTCAATTGCTTTCAGATAACCGTAGGCATCCAGTTCGAAGAACTTCTCCTGGCTCTGATCTTTGATCGCTTTTCTCACCGCATCCATATCAACATCCGGATTCGGATAGCTGGTCAGATTTTGCTTACCCATTTTGTAAGTAAGCATACTGTTCAGATTCTGTGTCTGTCCCACTGACAGCGAAACAGATTTCTTTTTCGCCGCTACGGAATCCGCATCTGCAACAATATGCAATCCTGCGTATGCGGTCTGCCCGGTTACAGTATCTCTTACTCTGACACGAAGATATCTGTCCTCACCTGTAATGCCTGTGATCTTGATCTTACCTTTCTTATCTATGCTGGCAATATCATTCTTCTGGCCGTACTCATAACGCTCTGTCTTCTTGTTCCAGCAATTGGCCAGTGTATATTCCAGTTTCGGCTCTTCATAATAATTCTTATCATCCTGATCATACTGTTCAAAATACTTCTTGTCGCTGAGCGGAAGCGGACGATAGAAGGTATCTCCTGCATCTGCCGTCTTATCCTTTACGCTCAGAAGATATTCTCCAAAGGTCACACAGTCAACCGTGCCCTTTGCAAGCTTGGATAACTCTACCCTGTACATATGGCCGAAATAGCCTTCCCCGCCGATATCTTCCGGCTTCGTGATATCCTTCACGCCCTCGCCGCTTTCATCAACAGTCAGATGTATATCCACGATCTCCGATTTTAGTGTCTTGAAGCTGACCGCTGTTCCGGCCGCACTCTCATTCACTGTACTTTCTGTAATCGTGCTTCCGTCAGGCAGAGTTCTGGCTGCGCATACATTTCTCACATATACCGTGTAAGTACCTGTAACCTCCAGGCCAGAAAGCCGCACGGTATAGCCGTTTCTGATTCTGTTATAAGACTCATCCGCACTGTCCAGATAAACCGGTGCAATGGCAAAGTTATCTTTCCACTGGTCTTCCTTCACAGTTGTAACCAGCTTCTCGATATCAGCTGCTTTCTTTAAGGAAGCGTTCTTTGTATTGTCCACCACGTAAATCTCGCGGCGGTATCCGTCCTTAGGCGAATCATAGTTAAGGTCTGCATAAGTTCCGTGAGCGGTTACCTTAACCGTCTTCGGCGCCGTCATCTTTGTTGTGGTGATCGTTACGGAAGCCTCTTTTGCGCCCGGAATCGGTTCCAGTTTCCCTTTCACATAACGCTGCGGGAAAACTGTGATATTTGCTTTTCCGACTTTCAGGGCAGTCACATAGCCATTTTCATTGACAGTCAGCACTTTTTCATCGCTGCTCTTATATCCAAGGCAGATCACATCACCCATCTGTACCTTGGTAATCTTAACATCGAGCTGCTGGGACTGTCCCACCGCCATCTTCTTATCCGGTGCATTAAACGCCAGTGATTTCGGAGCAACGGCTTCTTTCAGGCTGCCAAGCTTGACCGCATCATCAAGTTTCAGTTCATAAGTCTCAACATAACCGTCTTCCCAGCGGATCTTAAATGTCTTATCGCCTTCATCTGCATCAAAGACTGCATAAATATATTCTTCGTCTCCATACACATGACTGCATTTTTCCTTGAGTTCATTATAATATCTTGCAGTTGAAGGCAGTACGCCGCCATATTCTGCCGGCGGTGTGATCCTGAACTCTACAAGATGCCCTTCCAGCATTTCTTCTCCCAGGCTAAAGGAAGAATATCCGATGCCCTCCTGGATTGTGACAACATGCTTCATATTATCTTTGTCATCAATTGTGTCTTTGATCACAACAGGCTGAAGCTCGCCGGTACCGTCAGTTCCTTCTACCGATTTTATGTAAGAATTACCTCTGACAACATTGAATTCAGCAGCTGTTGTAACGTTTACTTCATAATTGGCACTGAAGTCAATAACATACTCGTACTCATCCCCGGGAGAATAATCCTCACTCAGGCTGCTGCTTTTCGCATCATACTTCACTTCATATGCTGTGTCTTTCCGAAGCATACTCCAATCATTCAACGGGATTTTGCTGCCCTTCTCATAGATCAGGAATGAAGGTTCCTGCAGTGAGTCAAAGGAATCCGACCATGCCGGAATTCCAAAATACTGTGTTCCATCCATCCAGTATTTCTGTTCCGTAAAAGCCCATTCATCATCAGCAAGATATCCATCTACCGTGATATGTCCGGGAATCGCATTCAAAATTCCTTCTGCCGTTACTCCCGCCGTATAGTTCTCCGGCAGATCAACCTGCAAAGTAACCGGACGTTTTGTGATCTTGAAAGTTCCCAGCTTCGTTCCCTGGGAATCATCGCCTTCGGCTCCCCTGATCGGTGCATACGTCTCATTTCCGTCAAAGCAGGCATACAGTTCGTAGGCTCCCGATCCTATAATGTTTTCTATCTCACTATAATAATCGCTCTGCCACGGCTCAATTCTCACTGCCTTATAGGAAATCTGATCCAGAAGACCCTGATCTGTGATCACCTTTCCGGTATCCGCTTCCTTTACTGTAATCAGGCCTTCGGTAACAAGTTCATCCAGCTTAAAAGGCTGCCCGTCATAAACCTTCTCTTTGGCAGTCCATTTTGTCTGGTCCACCACAATGGTCAATTTGGTGGTTCCCATGGCTTTTACTTTAATGGGCGCAGTAGCGGTATTTAAAGATTTATCCTCACGGTCCGCCCTTTTCGCTCCGTTTTCTGCCGTTTCTTCTGTATAGATCTTTTTTGATTCGATGCACGTATAATTAGCGCTCTCATCATAATCATAATTTACACCGTTATATACGTACAGCGAATTACCCCGCAGTTCATAAGACACTTTTGCATCATTTACAAAGGCATAGCTGTCATCTTCATCAAATTCCGCAACGCTGGGCTCTGCAGGAGCTTCCTGCTGTGTTGTCTCCACAACCTGCCAGTGAACCTCCGCGGTCTGTCCGCTTATGATGGGAGACTCCTTGCTTTCTCCTGCTGCCTTCTGAATACTGTACTTGATTTCATTCTGTGCAAAAAACTTCCAGATTTCGCGTCCGGAGAAGGTTTCATATGTTTCTGCCCCTTCCGGCACATCCGGTACAATCTTAACTTTCATTGGATCAATGGCATAATACACCACTGCCGGTTCTTTCACATAGTAAAGCTTGCCATCATCCGTCATGTCATTGTAATTGATGACCAGCTTGTAGACACCTGCATCCTGAGGAGAAACATTGGATATTTCATACCATCTTCCCTCATCTGCAGGACCCCAGCTGTCAAACTCATTTTTCTGGTTTTCATCCTGAATCTGCGCATCGAGCAGATCGTCAGCCGAACTGTAACGGTACCACCGGAAACTGAATTCCTTCAGCAGTGTGGTCAGCTTTGCGCCGCCATCCTTCGCTTTCAGGGAGACATTATTCTTATATTCGCTTTTTGCACCATAAACGGGCTTACCGTCATACTCTTTTGCTGTCAGTTCGCCGATCGTCTTGGCGCCTTTCTTCTCTCCCAGTAACGCTGTAATATCGATCTCTGCTTCCGTACCCGGCGTCACTTCAACTGCCAGCGCCTTATCAGCTGCCGTAGGCGTCACATCTGTCTGGTAATTATAGTCAACACCGTTAATATCATTCCTGTCGTTTACCTGCGTCCTGTGGCTGTAAGTACCGTTGGCATTAAACACTGCTTTTTTGCCGTCATAAATGACACGGTATTTTTTGCCGCTGACTAACTTATAGGAATCATTTGCTATACTCTGATAGGAAGTTCCGTCCTGTGATTCCTGCAATGTAAACAAAGGCTCATAAATCTGGCTTACATTGGAATCATCAAATCCTGTACCCCAGATATGATTATCCTTTGCTTCTTTTGTGACATCTTTGCCTGCTTTATCCGTCACCTTATAGGTAATCTCCGACAATACTTCCTGTACTGTTGTACCCTCAAGAAAAGTCACAGGTCCTTTATTTGCCGCCTCCACTGTGAGGAGCGCCGGAGAAATCTCCACTGTAATGCCGGCATAACTGTCCCCGTAAATTCCGGTTTCACCTGCATAAATTACGTTATAAATATAGCTGCCGGATTCTACAGGCGCTTCCACCCTGCCGTCCTTATCCTTTGTGCAGCCTTCGTATTCCTCCCATGCTCCGTACGCCTCCGCGCCTTCCAGTTTTACATATTCACCTTTGGTATCATCAAAATATTTGATTTTGTATGTATAATCATCCGTAACCTTGGGAGCGTCCACCGGTTTTCCGTCGTACTCTTTGGCATTGATCCAGTCTGCAGGACCTTCTTCTGTCTGCCACTTGCCTGCCAAAGTAACCTCAACCAGCGTTTCAATCAGCTCTTCTATCACAATATCTGCCGTAAAAGGCTTCAATTCATAATTTGCATATACTTCCTTACGGTCCGCCGCAGCATCCGCCTTAAAGGAAGGCGTGATATCCATAACATAATCGCCGGCTTTCGTCAGCTTTGTCCCGTTTTTGATCTCCGCGCCTGTTATGGCATCTCTCACCATAGATACCGTCAAAACAATATCTTCCGCATCAATGGCATATCCCGCTGAATTCACACGGCCGATCTCCGGCTTTGCGTTTTCCTTCAGCGTGCCTGCTTTTACAGAAACTTTTCCGTCCTCATTGGATCCCAAAACAATAGTTACCGGAGCCTTTGTGACCTCACAGAGCACCTTCTTTTCTGCACCGTCATGTACATCCGGCTCTTTCGCAAAAGATAACGTAAGCTCATAGCTGCCTGCACTCACCGGAGCCGATGCTATAGGGGTGTACTTCCCGTCAGCGCCCTGTACAGCCCATGCAGCAGTTACGCCTGCATCCAGTGCATTTTCTGTATAAACACTGCCGTTTTCTGTCTTCCTGAGTAATACACTGCTCAGATCAAATACAGAATATCCGGTATATTCAGCCGTTGTCTCCAGATCGTCGGTAAGAATCTCATAAACCGGCTTTTCTGCACGGGAACCGTCCTGATCCGGTTCTGCCGCCGTGTCATCCTCGCCCTCCGCAGGGCTGTCTGCATCCGGACTGTCTGCACCTGCTGCATTATTTTCTCCGGAAACATTATTTCCATCTGTCCCGTCACCATTGTCAGCGGACTCATCCGAACCTGCTGTTTCATCATTTCCGGCAGCAGATCCATCCGTGTCTGCAGTACCGGTTCCGTCTGCAGCAGGTTCATCCGTACCCGCGGCGTTATTTCCGTCAGCCGCCGGATCAGTTTCGTTTTCATCTGATGAACTGTCTGCAATTTCTTCGGTCATCGGTGTTTCCACTGTGGAATCAGCCACGGTCTGCATCTCCTGATTATCGGGTGCAGCAGCATGAACCGTCTCGGGAACCATGCCGAAGACCATCGTCACTGCTAAGATCACAGCCAGAATTCTTCTGGCCTGATATAGCTTTTTCATCTTACTCATTCTCCATCCTCCTTATATATTTTGCTCTCTTTGAAGCCTTCTGTGTCGCAAAAACACATAAGTCCATTTTACCCCCCCCCTTTAAATGTCAAGGGTTTTCGCACTTTTTCCGTTTTTTACGCCACAAAAAAACAGCCCCTTGCCACACAGACAAGTAAGCTGTTTCATCAAATATTTTTATGTAAAGATGTTCCCGTCTAACCCAATGATGCATCCTGCTCTCTCAGCATATATTCCCCCATCCCCATAAGCATAAAGATAAAAGGTGTACAGAGTACCTGCTGATAGCAGAAGAAATTATAACACATATAAGATGCGCACGCCCCACAGACTGCTGCCAGAAGCAGTTTCTGCCGATGCCTGCGAAACATTCTGTAAAAAGCCGTCAGGAAAATGCCCAGATAAGCCGTCACTCCCAGAATTCCGCCATTGATCAGGATATTCAGCCATTCATTGTGAGCGTTGGTCAGTTTTTTCCTGCCCCACAGCAATGCCGCTTCCTCACTGTAACATGCGGAAACATAACTGGAAAAGCAATCCGGTCCGATCCCGAAAAGCTTATGTTTTATATTTTCTTCCGAAAACATTTTTACACTGAAACGCCAGATTCTCCCTCTGCCGTTACCCCATCCGTCATTCCAGTTAAAATAGGAGATGTCCGCAAGCCTTTCGGCCACGTCCTCCGGCAAAAGTCCACAAGTCTGCAGATAAATCACCAGAATCATACCTCCGGTCAGAATGGCGGCTGCCACCGGCACAATCCTTGCAAGCCGTCTCATTCCTTTTTCCACACACTTTTCTCCTTCTTTCCGGACCGTTCCTTTTCCCGGCACGGGTTGACATTCTTCTCTTGTAAAGACCAAAAAAAGCGTCACGCACAAACATAGCACCAGCAGTACCCACGTGACCGGTGAGTCCCACATCAGCCTCGTCACAAAATCCGCCTCCATCTCAGGATTCGGATGTCTCCTCACGAGAAAAGCCATCACCTTGCCCGCGCCGAAGAGAAGGGTCAGCATTCCCGTAAAACGGCACATTCTTTCCCGGTCCTCTGCCGCCGTCACAAAAAGAACCAGCACAGCAGCGGCCAGGCCGAAGTAGGCGCTGTCACTGTTCTGCGTTACCAGGGTGGAAAATCCCAGTGTCATGCAGATGCCGCTCAGGCTCCGCCAAAGCCTCTTTTCCGTCAACAAAAATACACCCATCATCACCGGAAGCGTCACGGCGAGAAAGCTTCCATACCATGTAGCCTGCCCCAGCGTGGACAGAAACTGTGCCTTCTGTGCGCCGGTCAGTCCCTCATAAAAACCCACCGGATCAATCATAAGCCTGTGCAGAATGCCGATTCCATAAACGATGGCCGCTGCCCCGCACAAAACCGTAAGGAGCAGACGATAATATCTGCCGAACCGGGATAGAAAAAAATAGAGCAGAACAAAGCTGACCTGTGACATCAGTCCCATATTCCATCCAGAACACCCCCACAGGACATCGTCATAAAATCCACCGGAAATCACAGAAATTCCTGTCAGAACCAAATACGCCAATACAAACTTGTCTGTGACAGACAGCATCGGTTTTCCATGCTCACACAGCCAGAAAACCATATATAATGCCGCCAGCACCAGAAGCACCGCAAACCCGTAGATCATAACGGTGCGGTATGCCGCAAACTTGGCGTTTCCGATCTGATGATAACCGTCTTTTGCATAAAAAAGAACCGCCAGGCACAAAATCATCATTACAATGGCAAGCACATATTCTGTGAGCTGTCCTGTAATCTCCATGCCGCTGTTTTTCTGTCTGTTTTTTTTCCTGTCGATGCCTCCTGTTTTATTGCTCATACATATTTCCTTTATTTCTTCCTTCTCGCAGCAGCCGCAGGACAGATACAGTCATCAGACTACTCTTGCCCTCTCAGCCACAGGGCTGCCGTCTCTCCTTCGCCAATTTCAAATCCCGGTAAACCTTCTCCCCTATTCCAAGCAGGATAAAAGCATACGGTGTATTAAGCACCTGCTGGAAGCTGACCATGTTATGTACCGTATATGCCAGAATCCCCAAAGCGCATACATATAACACCGGCTGTTCACCTGCCTTGCGCACATAACGCACAAAGGCTGTGGCAAAAATGCCCGCATAGCACAGCCAGCCAAAAATCCCTACATTGACAAGCAGCGTAAGCTGTTCATTATGGGCATTGGTCAGCCTCAGATTCGTGAACCTGTCCGCCAGTTTCTCTGCCAGCTCCGGCACATCGTATACATAGTCGGCAAAACAGTCCGGTCCGATCCCTGTAATCTTATGTAACGAATCCATACTTCGAAAAGCCTCTATGCCGCAATTCCATGTGGCGCCTCTGCCGTTTCCCCAGTCCTCATTGAATGCAAGTTCAAGACTGCCGTCCCGTTCCATCGTCCCCGGAACTTCACGAAACTGCAGGATATCACTGTCAAGCAGCAGCAAAAACGCCGCTGTACACAACACCGCCAGCAGCACTCCTGCCATTGCCCGCCGCACCCATTTACACTGCTTTCCGCACCTGTCAGACAAATTCCCCTGTCTGGACACCCATCGGGATGATACATAAATCAGTGCAACAGCCAAAAACCCTTTCAATGCGGCGTTGCCGTTAAGCAGCGCTATCGCTGTAAGTGATCCGCCGTCTGCCGTAAACAGCCCGTAATTATAATCCAGTGCCGGCACATACCGCAAAATCTTTGCAAGCAGGCATCCGGCGAAAAATATCATGCACAATTCCAGAAAACGATACCATTTATGCCCACAGTCTCCACAGGCAGACAACAAAAACAACATCAAAAATACCGCACCGAAGACAAGCCAGGCGCTATTGCTTCCCTGTGTCACACCGGAAACCATCGCAATGGCACTGTAAATCCCTGACAACATCCGGACCACTGCCTTATCACTGCACCAGTACAGAGCCATGCCGACGGGTGCAGTCACCGACCAGTATCCGCAGAACCAGTTAATATTTCCCATGGTAGAAATAAAAGTATCTGTCTGCCCTTCCATAAAAACAGGATAAACCGAATACCGGTTACATATTCCAAGCAGAAATGTAAGGGCCGCTGCCGTCAGCCATACGCCCATCCATTTCATATCCCAATGAAAATACCGGGAAAAGAAAAAATAGCACAACACCAGCGTCAGCTGAGTCATAACGCCCATATACCATCCGTCCGCACCCCAAAATGCATCCTGCTTATAATCCGAACATAAATAAGACAGCAGAACCGCTGTCAAATAACCGTAAGCAAACCAGTCCGTGACCGACATCTGTTCATAATTTCTGACGATCCATCTCCTGTCACGACGGATCAGAACCGAAACCAGAAGAGCCGCCGCCAGCACCGCCAGCGTAACCAGGCTCACATTCCGGAAAAAAAGATACTTCACCTCACCGATCCGCATATATCCGCCCGGCGCATACAGAGGATAAATCAACGCCATCACAATGAAATAAGCCATAAGTACGCCCTGGCAGATATCCCTGTGCCAGCCGCCATCTTCCTTCTCTGTTTCAAGCGGTTTCTTCTTTGCCAGTGTTTCCGTCCCGGCATATGTTCCTGTCTCTGACCCCGTTTCTGTCTTGACGCATGTCCCTGCTTCTGCCGCTTTTGCCCTCCCGGCATATGTTCCTGTCTCTGACCCCGTTTCTGTCTTGACGCATGTCCCTGC
>CAJUJP010000006.1:33756-50700 GCA_910586615.1 uncultured Lachnospiraceae bacterium | reverse complement strand
TTCTGCCGCTTTTGCCCTCCCGGCATATGTTCCTGTCTCTGACGCCGTTTCCGTCCTGCTGTCTATATCCACCTTTACCTGAAGATTCTTATCCCGCGTAGATTTCTCCACCTTTCACTCTTTTTCATCCAGTGCTTCTGTCCCGCTGTCCGGCCAATCTCTGTGCCCGACTGTCCCTCCGCCGTAATCAGCACCGGACTGACATCCGTCCTTTCTAATCATAATCGAAGGATTCTCTTTCGTCAAATGCCCTTTCTTCCGCTTTCATAACTTTCAGAATCTCCATGATCACAATAAGCGCCAGCGGGCCCTTGATGATACCTCCCACCCCGAAAAGCTTCATGCCCGCATAGACTGCAAGCAGCATAAAAACAGGGGATACGCCGATTCTTTTACCGATCAGCTTCGGTTCTGACAACTCTCTGGTCAGGATACAGGCACCATACAGGATCAAACATACTACCATCTTCACATATTGTCCGTTCAAAAGCTGCCAGAGGGAAAGCGGTACCAGCACGATACCCGTTCCGATAAAAGGCAGTACATCAAGCACACCCGCCAGAATGCCAAACAGTATTCCGCCGGGCACACCTGCCACTGTCAGCACCACACTGCACAGTACACATATGATCAGAAGGATCACCCCCTGGGCTTTCACAAAAGTGATGATATACGACAAAACGCCTTCCACCACTGCCCAGAACAGCCGCAGTTCCTTTGACCCCTTTAAATCCGCCACAATACCGGCATATTCTTTTTCCATCAAAAAAGCCGCAATACATGTGATAACCAGGAATCCGATGGCAGAAAAAATTCCCTTAAAGCAGCTGTAAGATGAGGCCAGAATCCGGGGCACCACCTGTATCTGCACATTTTCCATAATAACGGTCATTCTATCTACCACAAAACGTTCAATCTGCTGTCCGTCCCAGCCGAATCTGCCATCCAGTCCTCCGCAGCACTGGTGAAAAAAGACTTGAAACCTCTCACCCAGTTCTGCACAGAATGCAGGAAGTCCCTCCAACTGCCTGCCGCCCAGAATCAGTACCGCCCAAAGAATGCCCGTCAGCAAAAGCGTCAAAGGCAGGATAATCCCTACTGCAAGAAACTTTTTTCTGACCGGAATGCGATGTTGAATCCGCTCTAAAAGCGGATAACAAAGGGTGATCAGCAGAAAAGAAAGTATAAAAGGCGCCACCAGAGTAAATATATAGCGAAAAAAGAACCAGACACCTGCAAAAACAAAGCAGATTTTTATCAGTTTATGGTTATAAAATGCTTTCTGATCCATAGTCGCGAAGCGCCTTTCCCTGTCATTTTTTATCCTTTTATCCATCATGCTGATTCCGTCTGCAAAATCCCGCTCAGCCTTTCATAAGCACCTTTTGATCCCGACAGCATCCTGTACCGAAAAAAAAGTAAATTTGCTTCGCAAATTAACTTTGCAAGATCCGCTTCGCGGACTCGGATAAGCGAAGGAATTTCCTATACCATAAAAATAAAAGAAGCAGTTTTTCTCTGCTCCTTATTCTTTCTTATAATATATTTTATTATACTTTCCTTTGCGGCAAATGTTCAGGATGTGTGTGTATATCCTCTTCTTTTACAGACAATAGAATGCAAGAAATTCTTCCTGCTGAAAGCATCTTCCTTCTGGTTTGATCTGAAAATCCATCCGCTTTCCTGTCCGTGGATGCCGGAAAGAAAGGCGGAAGGCACACAGCGCGATATCTTTCATATGCATCTGCCCGGACAATGCCGTCGTTTCCTGTCCGGCATATTTATAGTCACCTAAAAGATCCATACCGGCATTGCTCATCTGAACCCGGATCTGATGATGCCTGCCGGTATGAAGATGAATTCTGGCCAGCGCAATTTTACTTCCCATACAGGCTTTTTCGGTCAGAAGCTCATATTCCAGAAGCGCTTTCTTTGCCCCCTTCACTTCCGGCGGTACAATACAGGAAGTGTTGGTCTTACCGTCTTTGAGCAGGTAATCCGTCAATGTCCCCCTTCGGTCGGACTGACTTGTGCAAACCACAGCATAATAATATTTCTCCACACGGTTTTCCGCAACCTGCCTGCTTAATCCGGCAGCACTCTGTCTGTTACGGGCAAACACAAGAATTCCTTCCACCGGCTGGTCAAGCCGATGGACAACCCCTGCATAGGGGGTCGTATTCTGTGTCTTACGTGCCAGATAATTAACAATCTCACTCACCATATCAGCCTGCCCGACCCTGGCTGTCTGTGTTGCTATTCCGGCAGCTTTACGGCACACGATGATGTCCTCATCCTCATAAAGAATCCATTCTCTGTTCATATCTGTTTCTGCCTTTTATGAAGCCCTGTATCCTGAGTCTATATCTTAAACCGGTATCCTACACCCCAGATCGTCTCAATATACTGGGGTTTGGCTGTATCAAACTCGATTTTCTCGCGAATCTTCTTAATATGGACGGTAACCGTGGCAATATCTCCGATGGAATCCATATCCCAGATCTCACGGAACAGTTCCTCTTTAGAATAAACATGATTCGGATTTTCCGCAAGGAAAGTCAGCAGATCAAACTCCTTCGTGGTAAAAATCCGCTCTTCTCCGTCCACGTATACTCTTCTGGCCGTCTTGTCGATCTTCAGTCCTCTGATCTCAATAATATCATTTACTTTCTGATTACTGCCCACCAGCCTGTCATAGCGCGCCATATGGGCTTTGACTCTCGCCACCAGTTCCGACGGGCTGAAAGGCTTCGTCATATAATCATCCGCTCCCAGGCCAAGCCCTCTGATCTTATCTATATCATCCTTCTTGGCGGAAACCATGATGATCGGAATATTTTTTTCCTCCCGAATCTTCTTGCATACTTCAAATCCATCCATCCCCGGCAGCATCAGATCCAGAATCACCAGATCGAAATCCCCGTTCATGGCCGTTTCCAGCCCTTTATCCCCTGTGTTCTCTATGGTTACCCGAAAGTCACTCAGTTCCAGATAATCTTTCTCTAAATCCGCGATTGCCTCTTCATCTTCTATGATCAATATTTTACTCATATTTTCATCCTTTCCCAGTCTGTTCAGTAACTGTCAGTTACAAATCCCGCCTGCTGTCACGCAAAACTCCAAATGCCCGTCAATGTTTCGGAAGCTCAAATCAGTGCGTGGAATGCTGTGTCTCCGGCGGCGCCTGATATTTTCTGATCACAAAATGCATACATGTCCCTTCGTTCTCTTTGCTGGTAGCCCAGATATAGCCGCCATGGTCTTCCACAATTTTTTTAACGATGGACAGGCCGATTCCACTGCCTCCTTTGGATGAGTTCCGGGACGCATCCGTCCGGTAAAACCGCTCAAAAATATTAGGCAGATCTTTGGCCGCAACTCCCATACCGTTATCCTCGATCTCCACACGGATCGCATCCACCTCATCCAGAATCCGGATGTCGATCACCCCTTTTTCCTTATTCATGTATTTTACACTGTTGCTTATAATATTATTGATCACTCGCTTAAGCTGTTCCGGGTCCGCAACGATCTGCGTAGACGGCTCGATCAAAGCTTCGTAATTCAACTGAATATGCTTGGATTCCAGATCCAGCCCCACTTCCTCCACACAGTCCCTGAAGTAATCGGAAACATTGATGCGCCGGAACGTATAGGGAATCCTGTTATTGTCAATGCCGGAATAGGTCGTCAGTTCATTGATCAGCCGGTCCATATCATTTGCTTTATCATAAATGGTCTTGATATATTTATGCATTTTCTCCGGCGTGTCGGCCACACCGTCCATGATTCCTTCAACATACCCTTTGATCGAAGTGATGGGCGTCTTAAGGTCATGTGAAATATTACTCACCAGTTCCTTATTTTTCTGTTCATGCTCAAATTTTTCATCCAGAGATTCCTTAAGTCTGAGCCGCATGTCTTCATAATTGCGGTATAACTCTCCGATTTCACCTTTTTCCTCGGTGGTAAGCATATACTCCAGATTGCCTTCCGCAATATTCTGCATTGCAATGTTAAGCTGGTTGATGGGCGTAAAAATGCCCTTCTGGATCCATTGTGTAAGCACAATGCTGGTCAGGCACAACACGAGAATAAATGCACAGATCATTCTCTTTAGCGTATTCTTGGAAATAAGCGAATTCACACTGGCTACGATAAAGAAACTGCCCTCGCTCCCGTCCGTAAACTGAAAATCAATCTGCTTGACCAGTTTCTTCCTGTCATTATAATAATAACCCGTCTCTGAATCCAGCACGTCATTGCCGTATTCCGGCAGATTATCAAATATCCTCTCTGCCGCCTTTGTATTTCCTGTATAATAAATGCTGTTTCCTTTTCTGACAATAATATAGGAAAACTTATTATTAAGCTCCCCGCTGATCTCTTCCAGGTATTCTTGATCCTCAAGCCGGGAAGCGTCTGCTGTGATCTGGTCTTTTACCTTCTGTAAAACTTCTTCTGTGATCTGGCTGTAATTCTCTATCGTATAGGTAAAAGAAAGGTTATTCCTGTCCAGCAGTCCAAATTCATTCTCCGCATCCTCCACATGGCTTCCGACCACAAGAAATGCGATACTTGTCAGTAAAAGAGGAACCAGCACAATGGTCAGCGACGTGACCAGAAGCCTTGTCCTGAATTTCACGGAAAAACCTCCCCTCTTTGTTTTTATAAATAATATACCACATTTTTAAAGGATAAAAATAAAACATCTCCTATAAAGTTATTAAAAGTTTATAAAACGTTACAATTCACACCTATGCCAGATTTCGCATTAATTTACAGTTATCCAGTGTGAATTGCAACGATGATGCACACAAAATGCCAAAAAACAGGCATTTTGGCGCTGGCTCCGACACCATGCAGCAAGTGCATGGTGCGGGTGTGAACAGTAACTATAAAACCTTATTGCCCCCGCTTTCTACTGATTTCCATGATACTGCACGAGCAGACTGCCACGAAAATTGAATATATGATTCACCGGAACAAATCCTGTACACAAAAAATAAAATATTGCGATTGACATGTCCCTGTCGTTCTGTTATATTAATTTTAGAAATAGTAATCATTACTATTTTAAAGGGGAATTTAAAATGGCAATGAAATACAGCAGACAAAGACAAGTCATCAAAGACTTCCTTATGACCCGCAAGGATCACCCCACCGCCGATACGATTTACATGAACGTGCGGCAGGAATATCCCAATATCAGCCTGGGAACCGTGTACCGTAATCTCTCACTTCTGGCTGATCTGGGTGAAATCCGGCGGCTGCAGGTAGGTGATGGCACGGACCATTTTGACGCAGACACCTCCAGGCATTACCACTGTGTCTGTACAGAATGCGGCAGCGTTATTGATCTGGAAATGGACAGCATCGACCATATAACAGAAATTGCCGGTCAGTGTTTTGACGGCATGATTCAGGATCATGTTACCTATTTCCACGGGATTTGCGGAAATTGTTATAAAAATCTTTAGCTTAATGTATTTTTTATGTTATAATTACCAAAACTTGGAGTAAAGGCTGGGAATATGAATCTGATCGGTCATAAGGCGCATATGTTTTGCATAACGCCTTACGATATAATTTTAACAAAGAAAAGGAGAATACGATCATGAAATTTGTATGTCAGGTATGTGGTTATGTTCACGAAGGAGATTCCGCTCCGGAGAAATGTCCGGTATGTAATGCGCCTGCTGAGAAATTTACGGCACAGGGCGGTGAAAGAGACTGGGCTGCTGAGCACGTTGTAGGCGTTGCCAAGGGTGTCAGCGAGGACATCATGGCTGATCTTCGTGCAAACTTTAACGGTGAGTGTACAGAAGTCGGCATGTATCTTGCAATGGCAAGAGTAGCACATAGAGAAGGCTATCCTGAGATTGGTCTGTACTGGGAGAAAGCTGCCTGGGAAGAGGCTGAGCATGCTGCTAAATTTGCTGAACTGTTAGGTGAAGTGGTAACCGATTCCACCAAGAAGAATCTGGAAATGAGAGTCGATGCTGAGAACGGCGCAACCGCAGGCAAATTTGATCTCGCTAAACGCGCAAAAGCTGCTAATCTGGATGCGATCCATGATACCGTTCATGAGATGGCCCGCGACGAGGCAAGACACGGAAAAGCATTTGAAGGTCTGTTAAAGAGATACTTCGGCTAAAAACAAACAAAGCCCGTTTGAGATTCGCTTCGTGAACTCAAATATGCGGAGAATTTACTATACCATAAAAAATAAGGAGACGAAAGATTATGCAGAAATATTTTTGTAATCCCTGTGGATATACTTATGATCCTGAAAAAGGAGATCCGGAGCATGGCATTAAGCCCGGCACGGCATTTGAGGACATTCCGGCAGACTGGTGCTGCCCTCTCTGCGGCGTGACCAAAGACATGTTTCAGCCCTGTATCGATAATTACAACTAAATAAATTCTGGATACGTTATTTACAAACAGAACGATCTATAATCAGCCGGCAGTACTTGTTTTGAGTACTGCCGGCTTTATAAACTGTTACTCTTCTTCGGACAATGCCCGCCTTGCCAGTTCCAGGCATCCCATAATACCCTGATCATCATGCAGGCTGGCAGGTACGATGTAATGTTCCATGTCTTCCAGTTCCTTCGCCTCCACATAACCACCAAGCAGCTCCGACACCTTTGTCCTGATCAGCGGGAAAAGCTGTTCCTGATGCATTACGCCGCCGCCCAGAATGATCATTTCGGGTGATAAAGTTACAATATAGCCCATCAGCGCCTGCGCGATATAATCCGCTTCCAGATCCCAGACTTCTGTTTTATCGGCCAGTTCTACCGCTTTTTTCCCCCACCGTTCCTCGATTGCAGGTCCTGCAGCAAGCCCTTCCAGACAAGTCTTATGATAAGGACATTTTCCCTCATACTGGTCATCGCTTCTCTTTCGAATCAGGACATGTCCGGCTTCCGGATGCACCATTCCGTGAAGAAGCTTGCCGTCTATATAGATTCCGCCGCCCACACCGGTACCGATCGTGAGATAGATCACACAGTTTTTACCTTTCGCCTGCCCGAAGGTCACTTCCCCAAGTACGGATCCGTTCACATCTGTATCGAACCCGATGGGACAATGCAGTGCATCCGCAAATGCCCCTACAATGTTATAATCCTTCCATGCCAGCTTCGGTGTAGAAGTAATACTGCCGTAATTGGATGCTTTTTTGTTCAAAGAAACCGGGCCGAAGCATCCGATCCCCAGCGCATCCACTTCCCGCTCCTTAAAAAAATCAATCAATTTCGGTATGGTAATTTCCGGTGTCTCGGTTGGTATAGACACCTGTTCAAAAATCTTTCCTGTCTCATCTCCGATGGCACACACCATTTTAGTGCCGCCTGCTTCTAATGCCCCCAGTTTCATATGCGGTTTCTCCTTTTCTTAATTTTAAATCTTATATACATACTACCACTTTCTGCCTGCCGGTGACAACATTATCATTTCATATCCTCAAAAATATAATTCCCGGGATCTGGCCGGTCTCAGGCTTACCGGCTGGCTTAATCACTGAAAAGCCTAATCTGTCCGTCTTTCAATGATACAACTTTCCGTTCCGTAATCTTATCACCGTCTTCGATCCGGCTGCACAGGATCGGAGAAGAAGCATCATAAACTCTGTGATTTTTCTCCGCTTTTTCCCGGCTGTCATTGGCATAACAATATCTGCAGCCGTTTGGACAGGTATGATATGTGCCCACCTCCACACTTTCCACACAGCCGCACTCTGCCCGCTGGTTTCTGTCCTGCTCCGCCTTTATCGTACATCCGATGATTTCCTCAATCAGCGTCCTGTCAATGCAGCTTCCATGTCTGATACCGCAGTCCGCCAGATCTGTTTTCTCTGCGCAGGTATAGATTTCCATGCCGTTTCGACGGGCAATGCTGCTTATTTCTGCTGCAAATTCTTTCAGACTGTTGTGACTAATCGTATTTTCATTATAAGATTTCTGCCCGCCCATGACCGGCCTGTCCGCAGGCTCCGGATCCTTCCTGCCGGACGAATCTATATCCCTGACTCCCAGTGCCTTCATTGCCGCCCGGTTTCTCGCATATTCATCCACAAAGCTGATCACGCACCTTTTTGTATAACCCGACAGCGCACTGGTAATTTGTGCAAAAGCCCGCAAATGACAATCCGGCGTGTAAGTATCATTGAACAGGATGGGATCATACCGCCAGACTACCCTGTGACTGCCGATTCTATCCGACAGTTTTTGAAAAACCGGTATCATTCTTTCTTTTTTATGGGGCACACCGGGTTCTATATCCCGCCCGTATCCGGTCAGTGTAAACTGAAAATAATATGCATATCTATCCAGTTCACTCAGCCTGTTAAACATCGGTTCCGGGTTTTTCGTCCAGAAAACAATGCAGTCAACCAGTTCCGGCGATAATGTGACTTTGCTGATCTGGTGCGGGTTCATGGGATTTCTGACATAAAGAAAGCCTTCTTTTATCCTGTTGAAAAACCAGTCGGAGTAATAATTGGGGATATCAGTTCTGCGGCTTACACTTAGAATCATAAAAATCTCCATTCCGGAGCGTTCTCGCGACGGGGCGACGCAAATTTCATGCGGATTATCTCCTGTCCTCTGTCATAATGTCTAACACATTGTTTTCATAGATCTGTTCAACCAAAACATTTGATTTTTCCTGCTTTATCCCATAATATAAAGTCCTTGCCTTTTAACAAAGGATACATTAGAATGAATACAATTTATATATTGAAACGATAAGGAGAGTCCCACATGACCGAAAGAGAAAAAATGCTCGCCGGACAGCTTTATGACTGCGGCGACGAAGAACTGATCACCCAATGGCACAAAGCCAAGAACCTGGTTCGTGACTACAACATGACTGATTCTGATAATGCGGCGGAAAAAGACCGCATCTTATCCGAACTGCTGGGCGGACGGGGCACAAACTTATGGATCACTGCACCCTTTTTTGCTGATTACGGAAATAACATCTATTTCGGAAATAACTGTGAGGTAAATATGAACTGTACCTTTCTGGATGATAACAGGATCGTCATCGGCGACAATGCACTGATTGCGCCCAACGTACAGATTTACACTGCCTTTCATCCTGCCAACGCGGCAGACCGGTTCGGCACACCCAGAGAGGACGGTTCCTTTGAATTCTGCAAAACACAGACGGCGCCGGTTATCATCGGCGATAATGTATGGATCGGCGGCGGCGCCATTATCATGCCGGGCGTTACCATCGGCAGTAATGTGGTAATCGGCGCGGGAAGCATTGTCACCAAGGATATCCCGGACAATGTGGTCGCTTATGGAAATCCCTGTCGTATCGTCAGGGAAAACAATTAAGCATTTAAAAGCGTCTTTAAATACTCTATAATCGCCTGCGCCGCCTTTACATGGCATTTTTCTCCCGGATGGAAATGGGCGCCTACCGTTTCTCCGGTCATGACCGGAAGCTGCAAAAACCCGATATTGCTGTCTCTGGTATCTTTCCGGTACATATTCATGGCATCTGTAATGGCAAGGGTGAGATCATATCCCAGCATCCCATAAACCCAGACAATATGGGATGTCGGGTTATTCCGTCGTATCATCTTAAGAAAATCCGCCACTGCCTGTTCAAAGCGCGCAAGATCCTCAGGATGAAATGTTCCGTCAGCTTCTTTGCGCTGCTCAAAGGTCTGCCCGCTCTCAGGATCTGTCCATGCCGGCTGGTTGAACGCGCTGGCATCGTTTGTACCCAGGTTCACAATAATTGCATCCGGCACCCAGCTGCTGAAATCATAGGGTTTCCCGGCACCCAGCTTTTCATTTATTTCCCCTTCCGCCAGACCGCATATCTTCTCATAGCGGGAAGGAATATTGTGGCGCGGATCATTTTCCCAGCCGGTCAGCACACCCCAGCCTCCCTGAGAAATCAGACGGTACTCCGCATCCAGTGCATCGGAAACCATTCTCGCATAATTCCGGCTGCTGCCCATATACATAGATACCCAGTCTGTATCTTCTTCCGCCCCGTATGTTCCCTCACCGGAAGTAATGCTGTCCCCGATAAATTCCAGCTTATAACGTCTGGATCTCACCGGCAGGAACTCCCCGTCACAGCGAAATCCCCTGACCAGCAGACGGCAGCCACAGTCCTCGGACATGGCCTGCAGTTCCCTGAAAAACTTAACATTTTTAACCGCTTCCGGACTCATACCGCGAAACAGGCAGACGGAACCTGTTCCGGCCGTCAGCATCTGCCTGCTCATAAAAGCATCGTTCAATGCTGTCCAGATCCAGGGTTCATGGGTATCATAATCGACCTCCACATCAATCCAGAGCTCCGTACCGGTCACATTCACTTCCACACCGCTTCCGTTGAAAAAAAGAGGCAGCGGATCCTGCGTCTCATCGGTTCTTCCATGTATTTTGAAATTTTCAATATCTTTCAGACTATATGTTTTCAGATTTTGATTTACCGTCATGTTCCTGTCCTCCTGAAATTATGCTTTTGCACTTCTTAGGCGGCATCGTCAGCTGACGACTGAACTCAATCAGGTCCCTGATTTTCTTCTGATCATTCATCTGCTATTCTCTATGCCGGACGATTTATCTGCCGCCACTATTATACTTTATTTAAACAGAAAGGACAACCGCCGGGTATCAAATCAACATCCCCGAATCACATAGGATCACATATATATTACTTGTCACACCCTGTCATGCGCTTATCCCCAGCTTCCGCCGTATCCCGGCAACCGTAACCCGGTATATCCCGTAAACCAGTGCACTCAGCAGCACCTCAATTCCCAGGCACGCCCCCAGCGATACCACCTCACTGAAAACAATCTTCCCGTCATTGCCGTACAGCAGCAGAATAAAAAGCAGGTAGACCGCGATCATCGCCACCGCCGCCGGTACTTTGAAGACACTTCCGCATTGACTCTTTATTTCCCGGTTCAGAAAAGCGGGAGATGCACCCAGCTTTTTCAGATCATCGAAGATGTAGCGGTTGTTTAAAGCAATCGTCTGGCAGCGGGTATAACAAACGATCAGAGCCGTCAGGATACATACAATAAAAATAAACAAAAACATCATCAAAAATACAGATGTAGACAACAGAAAATCATTCTGGCTCAAAATACGAAAAGCAGGTATATATTCCCACATCTGCCGGAAGGCAATGGAATCTGCTTCAGCCGGATCAACATGCATAAGCGAGTCTGTATCCTGCCAGTCCGCAATCCCCTGCTCTCTGGCCCTGATGGCGCTGACCCGGTCGTAAAATACGGAAATAAAGCATTCTTCGTCAAAGCATGATACAATCTGGTGAAAAAGTGCATCAGCAAATGGATAAGAATCTTTTCCGTCCACATTAAAATATACGATCTTACCCTTCCAGTCATTTGTCAGTCCCTCCGAAAGGAGACCGTAATCGGTATTGTCTAATACCCGATAGCCTCGCATATCCGTCAACAGATCATAGTGAAGGACGCCGGCATATTCGGTAGAAATCTGTACCCGTGTGGCCATGTTGGTAATGTGCTTTGCACTGCTGCCTACAGAAAATGAAGTTTCTTCCGTATTTGTAATACACTGATAAGTGCCTGGCAGAACATCTGTTTCCTGTCCGGTCAGGGCATTCCACGTATCTTCAGAGATGACCCTTATTTCCTGTGCAACGGGAAGATATTCCTCATGCCAGTGTACACCGTCGTCTTCCATAATATCAGTAAGGGCGCCAAATCCAAGTGAAATATAATCCATCTCGCCCCAGTCTTTTAAAGACAGCCCGTAATCCCCGGCAAGAGCTTCCACCGCCTCTCTGTCAGGCAGCGGCTGATCCGCCCGGTAGTGGTAGAAATAATCATAAGGCTGGGCGGCATACTGCATCATGGTGCCAATGGACATAACAGGCATATAGAAAATCCCGAAACAGGCGCCGGCAATCAGCAGCGCAACCACGATCATATTGTTTATGGTCTGTTTTCCCTGAAATTTCATCATGCTTCTGGCAATAATATTTTTATAAGGATTATGTTTATAACTCCTAAAACCGTGTATCACTGCATGAAGCATAATCATATAAAGCCCGACAAATGCCGGTGCGTACAGAATGCTTATCCATGCAGGAGGCAGGGCATTATATTTGCTGAGATAGAACGAAGGCGTACAGTATCCCAGCAGGACACCGGCAGCAAGAAGTACACAACCCGCCGGTGCACACCATTTTCCAGGTTCTTTCACGGGTTCGTTAATATGCTCCTCCCGGATCACCTCCATAATATTAGTCCTGCGCAGATAATGCCATGCGGTCAGACAGGAAAATATAACCACAACCGCCAGAAATCCGAAGGAGATCAGCAGGCATCTGAAATCAAAAGCCAGCTTCATATCCGAACTGTCGATCAGGATCAGTCGAAAGAGCGACCAGATGATCCAGATAAAAGGAAACCCGGCCGCAATACCTGCGGTACAGGATAATCCGCTTAAGAACAGGACTTCCCGGAACAATCCCGGAACCAGCCTTTTTCTGGACGCACCCAGCGCCATCAGAATACCAAGCTGCCTTGATTTATGCCGGAAAAAGAGGCTGGCGGCATAGACGGTAAACACAACACATCCGATCAGTGTCAGCATAAAGATAGCATTCATCTGTTTGCGGCTGTCTCCTCCTGCCGGAAAAGTGGTCTGCACCGTATGAGACAGCATCATGCCGGAATAGGCGGAAATAATCATCAAAGCTGCAAAATTACAGAACAGATACAAATGCGCGTGCTTCCGGTCCGCCCGCTGCAGTTTCTGCTCCATTTTTTTCATGGTTAAAGTCTGTGACATATTGATACCTCCGAATGGAATAAATATTTACAAGTATAAAAACAGGAAACGGCCGCCGTGTCGAAACGATGTTACCAATAGCAGTGAAGCCAAAGACATAACTGTTACCGATACTGTGTCATCTCCTTAATAGCGGTCAGCAACTGATCCTGAAACTCCCCGCGCTCTCCCTGCCGCTTCAGCTGCCGGTAGATAGAACCGTCTTTTAGAAGAATCACACGGTCACAGAAAGAAGCCGCAAAGCTGTCGTGAGTCACCATGAAAATAGTAGCCTTCATGCGCCTCCTGGCCTCCCCGAAGCTCTCGATCACGGCACGGCTCGACTTGGAATCCAGATTGCCGGTTGGCTCATCCGCAAGAATAATCAGAGGGTTATTGATCAGGCTGCGCGCCACAGCCGCCCGTTGTTTTTCGCCACCGGAAATCTCAGCCGGATACTTGTTGGCGATATGCTGGATTCCAAACATAGCCGTCAGCCGGTCCGCAAGCTCCTCCGCCTCCTGCGGCACTTCACCCTGTACAATCCGCGGCACCAGAATATTTTCACGGATGGTCAGTCCGTCTAAAAGCATAAAATCCTGGAAAACAAAACCAAGCTGCGTATTACGAAAATGTGCCAGCCGGGTTTCGCTCTGTCCTGCCAGATTTGTGCCGCCGATTGTGATCTCCCCCTTATCAAAAGGAATATAACAGGAAATACAATTAAGCAGCGTGGTCTTTCCCGAACCGGAAGGCCCCATAACAGCTACAAATTCTCCCTTTTCCACACAAAAATCAACACCGTTGAGCACCTGATATTTATTTTTTCCTGTCTGATAAGATTTGTACAGATTTTTGACGTACAACATAGTAATACCTCTCCTTCTTTTTTTCTGACCATAAAATAGCACATTAACCCTTAATTCTGTCTGCTAGGTGTAAAGACTGGCTGTTCCAGTTGTAATCTTTGTACGGCGGATGCAGATCTTGTAAAGTTTGGCGGTATTTTCTGTAAAGATTAGATTCCGTAGAAAAGAGCAGGCATATACTTTGCAGATTAATTTGTGATAAGATATGCCTATGGCAGATCAGAGATTGAAATTCAAATGGAGCCGGAGCGTCACAAATTTGCGTCACCCCGTCGTGAAAACGCTCTGGAATGGAGGATTTTATGTTACGGATCGCGATATGTGACGATGCGGCGGACGCAAGAGACGCTCTCCGCTTTCAACTGGAAAAGACATTGATAGAAAAAACGGAAGAGATCGTATATGAGTTTTCTGCGGGATCCCATGCCGTATCATGGCTGAAAAAGCATCCGGGAGAAGTGGATCTGCTTTTTCTGGATATCGAAATGAAGGATCTGAACGGTATGGAAACGGCACGGCAAATCCGAAAATTTGATGAGCATATCATGATTGTTTTTCTCACAGGTTATGCCGAATTTGTTTTTGACGGCTACAGCGTAGGTGCACTGGACTATATCATAAAACCGGCCACGGCGCAGAAGCTGATGGAACTGCTTCACCGGATCAGGGTAAAAATAGAACAGGAAAAAGATAAACATTTTTCCTTCAAAAACCCGGATGGAACATGGCGGCTGCCTGTGAAGGATATTCTTTTCTTCTATTCCGACCGGCGCAAGGTAACATTAGTGACAAGGCAGAATGAATATTCCTTCTATGCGAAACTGGATGAAATCGAAGCACAAATGAACGGACAGTTTGTGCGAATCCATCAACGTTACCTGATCAACCCGGATCAGGTAGACAATCTGGGCGGCGATTCTGTCACAGTGGGCGGCCGGAAGCTGCCCTGCAGCAGAAATCACAGGGAAGACGCCATGAAAAAAATCGCCAGATTCATGATGGACAATTGATAACAAGGAGCACCATATGGTTTTATTATTTTTTCTGATAACAAGCGCTGCGGCAGCCACTTTACTGCTGCTGGGAATGAAAAAGCTGATCTCTGTATCTGAAAAACGACGGAAACAGTCCACTTTATGGATTGGCTGCTGGCTGCTGCTCAACATGATCATTTATATAGGAGACTGGGGAAATATTCTGCCCACGATTTTTGCTTTTCTATTTCTGATATGGATTACCTGTGAAGGCAGTATCTGGAAAAAAACCGCCATCGGAATGATGTATGCCAGTACTGTTCTGGCCTATAACGTACTGCGGGACAATTTTCTCTTAACGGTCAATATACGTCATTATTTTCCTGTAATAGGCCGGATCTTTTCACCGCTCTTTTCACTGCTACTTACTCTCTTCCTGTATGTGGCAATCAGAAAATTTGCACCGGCCAAAGAGTATCACCTTGCTGACAGTCTCTGGAAACTCCTTCTCCTGCTGTCTGCTACACCCTTTGGCATTGTCCTAAGCCTGGTTCTGCTGACGAATAATGAAACAGGCCTGAATGAAACGACAGGCAGTTTCCGGTTTACCTGCTTCATACTGCTCCTGCTGGCGCTGATATCCTTTGCGGGTCTGTTCTGGACTGTCCTCGTGCTGGCAAGGCAGCAGAAACTGGAAGAGCAGAGTATGCTGGCAGAAATGAACCGCAGTTATTATGAATCCATGGAACAGCAGCACTTCGCCATACGGCGGCTGAAACATGATCTGGCAAATCATCTGGCGGTGGCCGCCACACTGCCAGAGGAACAGCGCGAAGAATATATTACGAGCCTGATTGCGTACAGCCCTCTCGGCCATTCTCTACAGTATTGCGCAGACACCGTGGTAAATGCAGTGCTCACAGTTAAAGAAGACCAGATGAGCCGTTTTTGTATCCGGCTGGAAACACAAATCGATATCCCCGTAGAACTGCCTTTTGAGAAAACAGATATCTGCGCGCTTTTTTCCAATGCACTGGATAATGCATCTGAGGCATGCAGACAGCTGCCGGAAGACAAAAGACGTGTCCACCTGAAATGCAAGGCACAAAAGGGACTTTTCTGTCTGGAAGTTACAAATCCGGTGAACAGAAACGAGACTGACCCGCACACCGGCCCGATACCGGACGACAGTATGGTACAAATCTGGGAAAAAGGAGATCTGCCTTCCACTTCCAAGCCCGATCAACAGAATCACGGGCTTGGATTGAAAAGCATAAAAGAAATCGTAGAACGGAGCCGTGGAGCCATGGAGCTCAAAGCAGACGGAAGTGTCTTTGAACTGTTTTTGTATATGCCACTGGATTCATAAATTTCGTCCGATGCACATTATCTATCGGTTACGGCGGACAACAAGGACCGCCAGCGCAGTCGCAATACAAAGCACGATAATATCCAGTGTAAAGCCGGGAAATATATTCCACAAAAAATCAATCTCCCACGCGAGCCTGTTAACCAGCATAATCACGGCAAATGCAATCAGATAAATTGACACGCATTCCAGAATGATCTTTTTTCTCTTTTCCTTCTTATGAACGGCTTCCTCCAGACTCTTCTGCTGCTTTTCCAGCATTTCTGTCTTTACCGACAGAATATCCATTTCCGAAGGCTTTAACAAAAAGTCTGCCGTCACATCAAATATTTCACATAATACCGTGATCTTATCCAGATCCGGCACCGCCTGGCCGCTCTCCCATTTGGAGACGGACTGTCTGGAAACTCCTGCCTTCTCCGCCAGCTGCTCCTGTGTCAGATTGTTTGCTTTTCGCAGATTTAATATCTTTTCTGAAAGATCCATAATCATTACTCTCCTTTACTGCTAATTCACTAAGTTCCTGCATTTATTAATACAACACATATTAATACAATACATTCCTTGGCCGCCTTCGGAACTGAATTTATCTTAGCAATTCACCCGTTTACATGCAATCAATTCTGATTGGAATCTGCGCAACCTGCGGGCGCCTTTACTTTATTTTTTCTTTAGAAACAGTTTATAGTCACATAATTGATTATCTGTTATATATGATGTATAACATATATAAACAAAGAAACAGATACAAGTTCTGAATTGGATTTCTTAATCCGGTAATACTGAAAAAAAGTAATTTGCTTCGCAAATAACTTTACGAGATTCGCTTCGCGAACTCGGATTAGCGATGGAATTTCCTACTCCGTGAAAAAAAGTAATTTGCTTCGCAAATAACTTTACGAGATTCGCTTCGCGAACTC
>CAJUJP010000006.1:0-33656 GCA_910586615.1 uncultured Lachnospiraceae bacterium | reverse complement strand
GGATCAGCAATTTGGAACTCGTTATCTCATATCATATTACAGAGGAGTGATTATTATGTTAAGACCGGCATTATTCAACAATCGTACCTACAAACCCATGCTTTTTGATAATTCTTTTGATCAGATGTTTGACAACGCTTTTAAGAACTTCTGGGGTAACAACGAACTTGCCACTTTTGAAGCGTTTAAGACAGACGTGATCGACCAGGGCGACAGCTATCTTCTGCAGGCAGAGCTTCCCGGTTTTGATAAATCGGATATAAACATTGATCTGAAAGATAACCTGCTCACCATTTCCGCTTCCCACAAAGAGGAGAAGTGTGATGAGGATAAGAACAAGTATATCCGCAAAGAGCGCTGCTACAGTTCTTATTCCAGAAGTTTCCGCGTAAATGACGTGGAAGCAGGCGATATTGATGCTTCCTACAACAACGGCATTCTGGAAGTAAAATTCCCAAAGAAGGAGCTTGCCGCCAAAGAAGAAATCAGAAAGATCGAAGTTAAGTAGCACAGAAAGGAGCCGTCAGGAAACAGATCGTCCTGAACAGAGGGCTGTAGAGAAACAGATCGTCCTGAACAGGGGCAGGTTTGACTCGTGAAAGTCGCACCTGCCCCTTCCTTATATGATCACAACAGAAACTGTCTGTCACTGCACTGCCTGCACCAGTTTCAAAAATTCTTTCTTGTACTGATCCGACAGATCGACAGATCGCAACGCCTTTTCCACATGCCGTACAGACGCACCTTCCGGATATTCACTGTGCGATGCCAGAAGCCCGAATTCAGCCACCGCCGCTGCAAAAACAAAGTCATCCGATGGTCTGGTCGTATAGCACTCATAACCCACGGGATATTCCAGCAGATTACTCTTGTCCCCGGCAGGTTTCTTGTAACGGATGCTGATAGTCAGCCATTCCTTCTTTGCCGCCGCACTCGAAATTTCCCCGCCCTTTTCCTTTATGTACTCTTTACTGTACTTCAAATCATCGACTTCCTCATCAGACAGATCTCCCAGAGGCTCTTTTAAAATAATCTCATAGAGCGCCGTCACGCTATGGCCCGCTCCGATCTCTCCCGCATCTTTCGTATCATCGTCAAAATCTTCTTTTTTCAGCGCCCTGTTCTCATATCCCAGCAGGCGATAGCCCGCCACCACGGCCGGATTAAACTCTACCTGAAACTTTACGTCTTTGCATATTGTAAGAAGCGTAGCGGACAATTCTTCCACCAGCACCTTGTTTGCTTCCCGCAGACCGTCGATATACGCATAATTACCGTTTCCTTTGTCCGCCAGTATTTCCATCTTATTATCCTTGATATTGCCGGTGCCGAATCCCAGCACAGATAAAAAGATCCCCGATTCCTTTTTCTCCGTGATCAGATCTTCCAGTTCTTCCTCAGTGGTCATCCCGATGTTCAGATCTCCGTCCGTAGCCAGAATAATACGGTTGTTGCCGCCCTTTATATAATTTTCCTCAGCCAGTTCATAAGCCGCCTCTATTCCTCTGCTGCCGTGAGTACCGCCGCCGGCCTGCAGTCCGTTCAGCGCATTCTGGATCTCTTTTGTCTGATCACCCCGCACGCCGTCCAGCACAATTTTGTCTTCCGACGCATATGTCACAATGGAGACTCTGTCTTTTTTTGACAGATTCTCTGCCAGCAGCCCGAAAGATTCCTGCAGCAGAGGCAGCTTGTCATCAGAAAACATGGAACCGGATACATCCAGCAGAAATACAAGATTGGATGCCGGCGCGCGGTCATAATCAATATCCTCTGTCTTTAACCCGATCATCAATAATTCTGCTTCATCATTCCATGGACAGGCGCTGATCTGCGTCGTAACCCCGAAAGGGTCCTTCCCTTCAGGTGTCTTGTGGTCATAGGAAAAATAATTGATCATTTCCTCAATCCGCACGGCCTTATCAGGAAGTTCGTCCAAAAGATACCCTTCCCCGATCAGCCGCCGCAGATTACTGTAGGAAGCTGTATCCACATCCGCGGAAAAAGTCGACAGCGGCTCTTTCAGCACAACAGAAAATCCCTTCTCGTCCCACTCACTGTATTCCTCACCGGAATAATCGCCCGGTTCCCATTCATAACAGGAGTCCAGATAACTGTCCTCTTCCATTACCTTTTGGTCATTCAGCAAACCGTCAAAAATCTCATTCTCTGCATATTTCTGAGAACCTGATGTGGCTTCATCCGCAAGATCTGCCGGCGCTTCATCTGCCGCTGCCACGCCTTCTGACATATCCCCCGCACTGTCTGTGCTGTAATATGCACCGTCCCGGTCCTCTCCGGCCGCTTCTGTGTATCTGTTCTCTTCCGCAGGAATTTCATCGGCTTTCTCCAATCCGCCACAACCCGTAAGCAGCAATACTCCTGCCAGACTGAAAGATAATCCTCTCGCAAAACAATTTCTTTTTTTCATAATCTTTCCCTCCCGTTTGCAGCCCTTCCTGTGCGGCTTGCTCTCACTGTCCGGTTAGCGCTTCTATCATAAATACCCTTTATGGAAGAAAAAGGTTGCAGAAAAAAATTTTTTTCTACAACCTTTTTAATGCTATTTTGAACAAATTATTTTTAATCAGAAAATCCGGGATGAATGGTCTCCATGATCAGATCGTATGCCCGGCTCGTAAATTCATCCTGATCAGCGGCCTCTCCTGCGATCACATATCCCTGTTCATCAATTTTTACATAAGCAGACCAGATATCCTCTCCCTCTTGAACTACCGCAAACTCTATCCCTTGCACGGTAATATATTCTGCATCCTTATTTTCAAAAAGTTCCGGCATCCTCTTCACTTCTGTGACTGTCAGCTCTTCAACCCGCACATTTGCTCCGTCTGACTGATCCCCCCTGTCTGCCGTCTCTGATTCCCCATTCTGCCTGGAAAATGCCGTATCCTCCTTTTTTTCTGCGCCCGTCTCCGAACCTGCCCACTTAGAATCTTCCTGGTTTTTTTCCGACTGCACATCATCCGTCAATACCGAATTTTCTCCTGATTCCGCCAGACGATCGTCTTCCGCCATTTCCGCCGGCCGGCCTCCATCCGCCATCATGGAATCTTCTGCTCCTCCCGACCAGACTTCCTCCGGCACCATGGATTCCGCCGCCGCTCCTTCGGCAGGCGCTGCATCCCACATCATAAAGTCTTCATCGGAGGCCGCTGATTCGGCTCCTCCCGCCTGCCCCGATGTTGTATCTGATGCCGGCATAGATGCACTGCCTTTTGATATATTACGGAATACATTCACGGAGAGCAAAAGAACGGCAGCAGCAGCCACCGGCATTGCCCATCTGTATATTTTCCCCCAGGATTTGCGTTGATGTCTCCCGTCTGCCCTTTCCGGTTGTAAAATGATCTGCATTTCTTCCGGCTGTACGTCGCAAGAACTCTGTTCCACGGGCACCTGCGGCATATTCTCCCTGCATATCCGCATTTCCTCTTCTCGAACCGCCTGTCTGGTTCTCTGAATCAATTCTAAAGGTGCGTGTATCTGTGAAGTTTCTTTGATATACTGATCCTTTATTATCATAGCTTCCCTCTATTGCCTGTTATTTATTTGCTGCTTTTCATGTACTTTTCGCAAGTATTTCATCTGTTTTCTACAGATTTCCGCTTCATCTCAGATTTATCTTATTCTCTGCATGACAACTCATCCCGAATCTTCTTTCAGCAAACCTCTCAGCATCTCCCGCGCCCGATGCATCTGGGATTTCACCGTACTTTCCTTTTGTCCGGTCAGTTCCGCGATCTCCGCTACCGTCCGCTCCTCGAAATAATACAAATGTATGACCAGGCGGTATTTCGGCGGCAGTTTCTGCACCGCCGTGCGCACAGGATGCTCCTCCGCAAGCCCGTATCCGGTATCCTCGTCCGCCACGCGCTCCGGCTCGTCCATATAATCTACATTTTTATTCCAGTACTGGTCAAAATGCTTCTTCGCACAATTGATCGTCACCCTGATCAGCCACGCCTTTACATGTTCCCAGGATTCCAGATCCTGAATATGACTTACAAGCCGCACAAACACTTCCTGAAACAAATCATCCGCGTCAGTTCTGTTTTTCATCTGGGTTAAAGCCAGCCTGTACACCATATCGGCGTATCTGTCGATGGCTTCGTCCACTGTGATATTCCCCTCTTTTGTCATATAAAAACCTCTGCTACTCTTAATACCCGTGTCCATACCAATAGGTTGCGTTAAAGAAAATAATCCCTGATACCTCGTTTTTCCACCATCTGGTCATACTGTCTGTACATCTTCTGCACCTCATTTTCCAGAATATAGTAATGCCGGATGTAAGGAATCAGCAAAACAAGCAGTCCCAGTGCCAACAGTCCGACTCCCAAAGTAAAAGCCGCCACCGATAACGCGATGACCACTACCTCCAACAGTGCGAAAGTAACTGTCACAATCAGATGAATCAGTCTTTCATGCTGAAAAAAAGACACCTGAATCAAATGCTGTCTGATCGTTTCCTCCCAATCCACATCATCCCGCTTCAGCAATTCATCGATATATTTTCTGTAGCGTAAGATTCTCTGTTCCATCTGCATTCTCCCTTTCCTGTCTTGGCTTTTACCCTTGCCGCTGCGGACATCTTTCCGTTTATCCTGCAAACCTCCCACGGTTAAAATGATAACCGCCCGCAAATACGCTGCCATATACTGTATACTATATATTCTAGTACATCGTTTCCAAAATAGCTACTCTATCCGTCAAGAATACCTGTACATATGGTAGAAAATTATGCTGTCACCTTTTGGAGCCTTTGTCCGTATATAGTGTAAGAGGCCTCATAAATGCAAAAGATATCATCAATTTAAAACATACACAGGAGGTGGATCACCAAAAAATGAATCAATACAGCGAACCGGAAATCAAGCGGATCCTGCAAGTTTACGGTGATATGCTCTACCGCACCGCTTATCTGCTTCTGGGCAATCCCCACGACGTACAGGATGTACTGCAGGAAGTCCTGATCCGGTATATGGAAAAGGCGCCTGCCTTTGCATCCAAAGATCATGAGAAGGCATGGCTTCTCCGTGTAACATCCAACTGCTGCAAGGACTGTCTGCGTTTCCGTATGCGGCAGTCCTGCCTGGACCCGGAACAGCTTCAGGAATACCTGCCCGCCGCCGAAGACCGACAGCTTCTGCAGGAACTTTACACCCTGCCCTCCAAATGGAAAACAGTCCTGCTGCTGCACTACTTCGAAGGCTATCCGGTCAGAGAGATCTCCAAAATTCTCAAGCTGTCGGAAAGCGCCGTCAAAAAACGGCTCCAGCGGGCAAGAGAAGCCTTGAAGCTGGAACTGCTTGATTCCAATTATAAATAACCAAACTAAGAATAAACACATAGAAAAGGAGACTATCATTATGAACGAAAAAGACATCATACAGATCAAAGATTCCATGATCATGCCCTCTGAAACAGCAGATATTCTGCTGCAAAACTGCACAGGCCGCCACAGAAAACATAACCTCTACAGCCGCTGTTCCAGAATCTGTGCCGCTCTGCTCACACTGTTCTGCATTGGTGCAGTAGGATCTACCTCCCTGGCAGCATACAATATTTATCAGGAAAAGCAGCTCGCCGTTTTTATGGATTGCGATTTGACACAGGAGAAAATAGCGGCAGTCGGTGAAGAATTGTCCCGAATCCCCGAAATTGCATCTCACTACATCAGCGGGGAAGATGCCTGGGAAGAATTTAAATCTACATATTTAAGTGGGGATCCGGAACTGGAAAAAATGGCGGCATCCATGGGTAATCCGCTTATTGATTCTTTCAATTACAGGGTGAGTATACGCCTTGGGGCAGATACCCAGGCAATCCGGAGTGAGATCAGCAGGATTGAGGGGGTACGTATGATTACAACGATACGGGAATTGGAAGATGTAGATTAAAAAGGGAGAGTTGAGTTTAGGCTGTGTCCCGCACACGAGACACAGCCCACAATGATCTGTTTCTATCATTCTATTATTAATCCCGGTATCTTTCCTACATATTCTCCCCGGCAAAAAGAACATTTCCCTCAGAATCTTCAATCGTAACATACTCAGTCGTCATATTCCCAATGGCTGTCGCAACAGCATCCGCCACTTCTCCCGCATGATCGGCTGTAAACTCGTCCTGCAGTTCCAGTATAAGCTGTGCATATTCCAGTTCTTCTCCACCGGTCAATGTCACATCTGCGCTCCTGACAGCCGGGTAAGCCTCTACGATCTCATCTGCAAGGATTTCCTCAAGATATTCCGTATATTTTGCCTGCTTATGGGATTCTGACGTCACAAATGTCTCATCCAGAAGAATCTCTTCCGCTTCCAGACCGGATCGGCTTTCAGACCTGCTGCCTGCCACGGCGCTTCTTACGATAGCAACTGCTCCTGCCGTCAGCATGACCGCAATCACGATAACTACTCCCAAACGTTTCTTTTTCATCATATATTTACCTTTTATCCCGCCATAAAGTCTGTTTTTCAGTTAAAGCATCTGTATTTTGCTGTCACGGCACTGCTGCATACAACACTACTGCCATATAGTATCATCTCCCGACTTATATGTCAAAATCGCCGGCTAAACCCCTGTCCGGTCGTCTCCGCACCGACGGTCCCCGAAAGCCGTTTGATAAACTCCTGATAAAACAGTTTTTCCTTTTCTCTGTTCATGATCTCTTCCATCGTCCTGCCCCGGTCCGGCGCAAGAGGATGTTCCAGCGCATACAATGCCTCTTTTGCCGCCCGTACAGCCGACTGCACGGAATTTCCCATCAGATCTGTGATCTGCTCACCGCTGTATCCTTTTTCAAGCTTCCGAACCATAAGCTGGGAAATATGACTCAGTTTTCCCGACAAGGTAACTCCCATGCCGTCTGTTCCAGCCACTGCTGCTGCCTCCATCCATGCCTGTCTGACACTCTCCGGTGCATTTGGCCCGATCCTGTCAAAAGATTCTTCCCAATACTGTATTGCTGTTTTCTTCCCGCTCCTGACAGTTTGTACATCGAACTCCTGTCCTGCACTGCCTGCCCTGGGGGCAGCATCAGCAAATAAATCTGTCTCCATAAATCCCAGCAGTTTCTTGTAATCCAGATATCCTTTCATGTTATGCGCATCATACTGCATCTGCATAAAATCCTTGACAATATTCATCCAGTTGAATTTCTTAAACGCACTGTCCGCCGAATAATTTTTCTCCTCCGTCTGGTTATAAGAACGGACGCCTGCAAAATTGAGAAAAGCATTGGGACATTTTCCGGTGCTGCTCAAGTGCCATGCATACGCCGACATTTCGATTTCATTGCTGTTCTTTGGGTCGATTTTTGAAAGATCTACCATCTGCTCTGTCATATTTCCGTCGGAATCCCATACTTTGACATGATAAACCGGATTATCCGCATCAAAATCCTGCGGTCTGTAAACTGCTATGCTTGCTCCTGTCCGCGCATCAATGGATGAACCCACCACCGTCTCCCCCTCGTCTGCATCATTTTTCCCGTGCAGTACCAGCGTCGGCTGGGTGCCTGCTGCCTGCCTTTCCTGCACCATCCGGGCAAAAAAATCTGTCTCAGCAGCGCTCCCCGTCTGATCTGTCTTAACATTTCTTCCTGTTTTTCCTGCCTCATACCATGCCGGCCTTGCTGCTGTTCCAATTCCATTCGTATTCATTTCAAGCCTCCCGTTTTTATGTCCCTTATCTTTATCATAAACTGCCCCACATATGCCTGAAAGCCCGGACCGGTCCTGAACGGCAGGACTTTCTTTGACTATAATACGATTGATCCCTTTAAAAAGTTTCACTGCTAAAGCAAAAATCTTCAACCGACGGCAGAGCCGTAGGAATGGCATAACCCTTTAAACGGCCAAAAGGACCAATACACACCAAACCTTGCCAGTGTATCAGTCCTTTTCTCTTTTATTTCCTTTTACCCGCGGGCCAAATAACCCGGATTATTTATGCAAAACCCAGTAAAATCCATGTCCGGGCACCATCACATCCTTAAGTTCCAGTTCCTGCCCTGTCAGAAGATCTTTCCAGCTTCCGTCCTCCTGCATCCAGGCCGTTTCCGGGTTGTCTCCAAAGTTATAGATCCCGAAAAACTTCTCTCCCTCTTTCTCTCTCGTGATACAGAGGATCTTCTGGTTGTGCACATCATAAGTATAAACTTCGGCGGAGGCATCAAACACCTTCTCCTGCCTGCGGATCTGCTCCAACGTACTCAGTGCGCCGAAGATTCTGCCCTGTATACTCTTATCGTCATCCTTTTGCTCTGCCAGATCCCAGCGGAATCTGCCTCGGTGAACATACCGGGAATCCTGCGCTTTATCCGGGTCTTCTTTATAGGAATAGTCATTCAGCTGTCCGATCTCATCCCCGCTGTAGAGCATCGGAATCCCGGACTGCGAAAGCATGTAGGCATGCAGCATAACATCCAGCATGACTGCCGCGTCCAGCTTATCCGGATCCTTTTCCGTCTCCGCACTTTCCACGCCGCACATGGAAGCCGTAGTTCCGCAGAATCTGGCATCCTGTGTAACCGGATCATCATTATACAGTTCCCCCCGGCTGACACTGTTTATCATTTTTCCGGTAAAATAATCATTTAAAAACCGTTTGTGAGGAATTTCCCACATCTCCCACTTTTCCAGGAAAGAATAATCCAGTCCCCAGCCGATATCGTCATGACAGCGCAGATAATTTAAGAACGTATACTCACCCGGCAGTCTGTTCACGATATCCATCTGCTGTTTTAAAAGCCGTGTATCTCTCGTGGCCACACAGTTCCATGTAGTTGCCATAGTGGTCACATTGTAGAGCATATGGCATTCCGGTTTTTCCACGGTTCCGAAATAGGGCACTACCTTCTCCGGCTCCATTACCACCTCGCCCAGCAGCAGCACGCTGGGGCAGACGATCTCCCCGATCATACGCATCATACGCACAATGGTGTGTACCTGAGGCAGATTCCTGCAGCTTGTACCCAGTTCTTTCCAAATATAAGGCACTGCGTCGATACGGATGATATCCATGCCCTGATTGGCAAAAAAAAGGAAATTGTACATCATCTCGTTGAACACACGCGGATTTCCATAATTCAGATCCCATTGATAGGGATAAAAGGTCGTCATCACATAATGCCCGATTTCCGGGAGATAGGTAAAGTTCCCCGGTGCCGTTGTAGGAAATACCTGCGGCACCGTCTTTTCATACTGAGCCGGAATATCATAGTTATCATAGAAAAAGTACCGGCTCATATACTCGCCTTCGCCCTGTCTGGCGCGAACCGCCCATTCATGCTCCTCGGACGTATGGTTCATCACGAAATCCATGCACAGATTCATGCCCTTTTTATGGCATAAATCCGCCAGCCCGGCCAGATCCTCCATAGTACCCAGATCCGGTCTAACCTTGGCAAAATCAGCCACCGCGTAACCGCCGTCGGAATGCTCCCTGGGAGAATCCAGAAAAGGCATCAGATGAATATAATTGACATGGCAGGCTTCCAGATAGGAGAGTTTCTCCTTCACACCTTTCAAATCACCGGCAAAATTGTCAATGTAAAGCATCATGCCGAGCATATCATTCCTGCGAAACCAACCGGGATCTTCCTCCCGCTTTTTATCCCTTGTCTTAAGCTGTCTTTTCCGCTCTTTATAAAACCGGTAAAGGTTCGTACACAGCTCCGCAAACATGGAATCATTATGATACAGCTCCATATAAAGCCATCTCAGCTCGTCGTGATGTTTCGCGAGCCTCTGCTGAAAAATCTCATCTGTTTTCGACATGGTTCAGCTAACCCCCTTTATACTTCTCATATTCTCGGCTCTGCCTCAATCAGACTCCTCCAACGAATAGATCTCTATTCTCCCCACGGAATCCGTCTGTATCTCTTTCGTCAACCCGTAAACCGCATTGCTGATCACATATTCACCATGGTTGACGAACACTTCAACCAGATTTTCATCTACATAGATATCCAGACGATAACCCTCTTTAACCTCAGGCGTGGCTGCCTGCATCCGGAATTTTCTGCACTGCGCCGTGTTATTCGGAAATACCCCGCTTCTGTCCGTACAGATCCGGCCGTCTTTACGGGATATCTGATATCCTCCCACCGACACCCTCTCTCCTTCTTTCAACGCAAGGCTCACCCGGTACCCTGCACTGTCCGCCTGCGCCGGATGAGATATTTTTCTTGTATACTTCTTCTCTATATTTGGATGGACTCTGAAATAAATATGTCCCTTCTCCGTCTCCACCACTCTTGGAATACAAAACATACCGATCCATCCGCCTTTTACCGCCTCCGGCATACGCAGCCAGGCTGTCAGCACTCTCCGTCCCTCCGCGTCGGTGGTGGTCTGCGGTGCATACAAATCCAGTCCGTAATCCATGTACTGGTATTCGTCTGGGATCTGCATACTGCAGGTATCTTCATCAAATTCTACGGGCATACAGACTGTCTGATTTCCCTCAAACGGCTCCTCCGAAAGAAGCCCCATAGGAGAGATGATCAACACCTTGCCTCCCGGTATTTCAAAATAATCCGGGCATTCCCACATCCAGCCCAGGCCATTCTCCTTAGAAGCAGTATTCACATAGTCCCACTGCATCAGATCCTGACTCCGGTAAAAGAGCAGTTCCCCTCTGTTATCCTGTGTTTTGCTGCCCAGAACCATGTACCATCCGTTCTTGCCGCGCCACACTTTCGGATCCCTGGTATGGGTCATATCCCCTGGCCCGTTGTCGGACATGACCGGCACTACCATGCTTTTATCCTTAAAATTGTCAAAATGCATTCCGTCCTCAGAGATAATCATCATCTGCGCCGACTCGAAATCATCCTCCGGGCACAGATGAATATTCCGGGGATCCGCACGGTGATAATGAACTCCCGTGTAATACAGATACATCCGCCCTTCATGCTCTACGGCACTGCCCGAAAAGCATCCGTTCTGATCACCGCACTGTGTAGGAAAAAGAGCCACGCCAAGATGCTCCCAGTTTACCAGATCCTCGCTCACCGCATGTCCCCAGTGCATAGTTCCCCACACCGGCGCATAAGGGAAATATTGATAAAAAAGATGATATTTCCCGCCGTAATAAATAAATCCGTTTGGATCATTAATCCAGTTTCCCGGCGCTTTCAGATGTATCCTGTCTCTATTCATATCCGGTAATCCTCTCCATTGTATTTTTTCAAATCTGAATCTTATAAATTTCCCGATCTATTTTACCACGTTCCGGCACTGTTTTCATCTGATTTTATTAACACCGCATGTTAACCGGTTCATGACAGACAGAACGCCGATTGATACCCTGAATTTTCTAAGCCGACGTATTCTGCCGGCTTAGAAAATTTTCCTCTTTTTATTTCACAGCGCCGGCCACAACACCGCCGATGATCTGCTTCTGCAATACTACGTAAAGCACAAGGATCGGTAATACGCACAGCAGCAGTCCCGCCATGATGGTGCCGTAATCCGCGGAGTATGTTCCGTAAAAGCTGTATGTGGAAAGCGGCAGCGTCAAAAGCTTCTTGTCTGTCAGTACCAGCGACGGCAGAAGGAAATCATTCCAGAATGCCAGCGAATTCAGGATCACCATCGTTGAAATAATGGGCTTCAACAGCGGAAGCACGATCTTGAAAAATGTCTGCGTATGAGTACATCCTTCCAGATAAGCCGCTTCTTCCAACGCGATCGGCACATTTCCCTTGACAAACCCGTGGAACATAAAGACTGACATCGCCATGGAAAATCCTGTATGCATGAAAATCAGCGTAATTCTATGGTTCAGCACATTCAGCGTACCGCCGTAAATACTTACCAGCGGGATCATGATCGCCTGAAAAGGAATGATCATGGATGCTACCATCAGTGCAAAAGTCATATTGGAAATCACGTTCTTATTCCGCACGATATAGTACGCGAGCATCGCCGCAAGCAGCGTCACCAGAACAGTAGCGGATACTGTTACGATCAGGGAATTCTTGAACGCATTCAGGAAGTCCATCTGCGTAAATGCTTTCACAAAGTTGTCAAAGGAAAGTCCTTTGATGGTATAAAGCCAGGAAAACGGGCTTTTGATAATGTCTCTCTTCTGCTTCAGAGAGTTGATGACTACCATGATAAACGGAAACATATATGCGATAAAAATGATAACCAGCCCGGCCATCGCCGCGGCCGTAGTAACTTTTTTCTTTGTTCCTCCAACTTCCGTCTGCTTCATTATGCTTCCACCTCCTGCTTCTTGGTCAGGTATACCTGAAGACCGCTGATACATGCAACAACAATGAATAAGATCAATGCTTCTGCCTGCCCTACGCCGAACTGTCTGGATGTAAATGCCTTTTCATATACGTGCATAGCCGCCATCTCCGTTGTTCCGTAAGGGCCTCCCGATGTCAATGACAGGTTCACATCATAAACCATAAATGCTCTTGAAAGTGTCAGGAAAAGGCAGATCGTAATGGAAGACATCATAAGCGGCATAATAATGTTTTTCAGCTTCGCCCATCCTGCAGCGCCGTCAATGCTTGCCGCCTCCATAACATCCTCACTCAGTCCCATAAAACCGGCAACATAAATCAGGATCATATACCCGGACAGCTGCCATACAGATACAAGTACAAGTGCCGCAAAAGCTTTGTTCGGCTCCGACAGCCAGGAGATCTCAAACAGGCTCCATCCTGTGCTCTCGCCGATGTTTACAAATACTCTGGAAAAAACAAACTGCCAGATATATCCCAAAACAATACCGCCGATCAGGTTCGGTGTGAAAAAGCCGGCTCTGAAAAAGTTCTGTCCCTTGATTCCTCTCGTTAATAAGTATGCAATCGCAAAAGCCAGCACATTTACCAGAATAACTACCACGATAACATATTTAAATGTCAGAAGCAGCGACGACCAGAACTGCCCATCCTGTATAACACTTGCAAAGTTCTTAAACCCGATAAAATTCTTCGCCTGCGCCACGCCGTTCCAATCTGTAAAAGTCAGATACACACCGTAGAGAAACGGTACGATCACGACCGCAAAGAAACAAAACATTCCCGGCAGTGCAAAGATACAGAAATCTTTCCCTTTATTTTTTGATTCCATCGTCTTACCCTCTTTCCTATTCTTATATCCGCTGCGTTATATTTACCCGTTTTTAACTTAATTCCAATCCCGATGCATAATTGCGCTAATTGCTATTCCTGCTGTGCCCAATATCCCTCAATCGACTGCATCAGTTCCTCTTTGTCGCTTCTGTCTGCCAGATATTTCTGCATCGCCGCGCCAAGAACCGCCCAGTGATCGTTGGGTACGATGGCAGAAGCATTGAACGCCGTACCGTTCTGCACATGCTCATAAATATCTTTGCTCAGCGGATCTTCCGGCTCATAAGGATTATTCTTAAAGGGCGGAATCACGTTACAGGTCTTGACTAACATCTGCTGTCCGATTTCACTGTACACGATCCAGTTCAAAAATTCCTTCGCCGCTGCTTTCTGCTTGTCATCTGCAAACTGTCCGTCCAGCATTACCTGTTTTGACGGAGATCCCTGAATCATCTGATTTGCAAAATCATTCTCGTCATTATTCATAAAATAAGGCAAAAACCCATAGGCGTCCTCATTCTTTGCTCCCGCCTCCTTCAGATTCGGCCACGCCCAGTTACCGTTAAACCAGAACGCTGTCTTGCCGTCTGCCAGATCAATTGCCATCTCATCATAGTCTGCGCCCAGCGGATCACCCTTTGCCACGTTATATTTCTTCAAAATATCAAAAGTACTGAGAAACTCTGACATACGCTTGTGATCTTTCACTTTCAGTTCACCGCTTTTGATCTGTTCGATGATCTCCTGCGCACCTGCGGAAGTTCCGTCATAAGTTTCATAAATATACTGAAGCTGATGTGCACCCAGCGACCAGTCTTCCTTAGCCATGGAAACCGGCTTCTCAATGCCTGCGGCCACAAGTCTGTCAAGCAGCGCCACCAGATCATTCTGTGTCTTAACCGCAGCGGGATCAAAAGTCTCTCCCAGAGCTTCCTCGATTACCGCTTTGTTATAGATCAGTCCTCTACCCTCAATACACAGCGGAAAGCCATATACCTTTCCGTTCACTTCGGTCAGATACCCTTCTGCCTCCTTGATCCATTCCTCCGAAGAAAGGTCTTCCGCTTTCTCCTCCGCCAGCGCAATCACATCGGTAGTATCCAGAATAGATAAAGTAGGCGGATTGCCGGAATTGTACAGACTCACTACCTTCGTATACGGGGAATCCCCGTCTGTCACCGGCATAACCTCTACATGAACTCCTGATTTTTCTTCAAACGCAACTGCCATCTCTTCCAGCGCAATCTGTATCTCGGCTTTAGAGTTCATCAGTGTGATACTCGTTCCTTTCAGTTCAGAATCATATTGAAATGTGTCCGTGGAAGTATCAATAGGTGCCTTAACCTCCACCTCATTCGGATCATCCGGGTCGCTGGCAAAACCGAAACGACATCCGGTCAGACTCGTCACCGCCAGCATCATCACAAGTGCTGCGGCAATAGTCCTTTTCATCACTTTCTTTCCCATGAAGTCATCCTCCTCCATTTTTCGCAGTGCTTGGGCCTGCGGTTTTCCGTAACGCCTTTTCCTGCTTTTTTTATATTATTGTAACCGGTAAAGTAACCGGTTACTTTATGGGTTAATCTTAACATCACAAACCCTTCATGTCAACGTAAACTCCTTATTTTACGCAATTCTATGAAATTTATACAAATTTAATTTTTCTTAATTATGCACAATCTACAAAACCGGTTACTTAACCGCTTACGCATTGTTTTTTATATAAAAAGCTGGTATAATCCATTTTATAGTTGACGACATACAACTTTTGCTTTCGGTCCTGCAGTAACTTCCACATTTTGGCAAAATACGGAAGCCGATATTTGTTATGATGTATACTATAATATATATTCTCTATACCTAAAAATAAGATCAGGAAGTAACTGTTATGAGTTCTACAAACAAGAAGAAAAAAGTAACCTTTGACGATATTGCAAAATACACAGGTTTTTCTAAGACCACCATTTCCCGCTACTTTAACTCCCCCGACTCCCTTACATTAGAAAACCAGGAAATTATTTCCAATGCACTAATCAGTCTGGATTACAAAGAAAATAAAGTAGCCCGGATTCTTGCCAACGGCAGGACCGAGTTTATCGGCATTATTGTCCCGAACCTTGAGAATCATTATTACTCTGAAATGTTAAACCGGATTCTCCTTACCTATGAGCATTTCGGCTATAAATTCCTTGTCTTTATCGGAAACGAGCAGGAAGAATCCGAGCGCCAATATATCAATGAACTTCTGGCCTACAATATTGAGGGCCTTATTGTCCTGAGCTTTACGCTGCCTTCCAGAGAACTGGCCGATCTGCAGATTCCTGTGGTAACCATCGAGCGTGAAGACCGGTATGTATCCAGCGTCAACACAGATAACTATATGGGCGGCGTGCAGGCAACAAGTCTGCTTGCCAGACATAACTGCGATATTCTGATTCACATTAATTCCACAGCCACCACGCCGGATCTGCCCTCCTACGGACGTATCCGGGGATTTCTCGATATCTGCGAGGAAAAGCAGTTGGAACATCGACTGATCTATGCCGATCTCAGCAATATCTTTGAAGAGACACAGGCAAGCCTCAGCAATGTGCTGGAAGAGCTGGATACCGCTTACCCCGGCCGGAAAAAAGGGGTTTTTATCTCCGGCGATACACATGCCAATATTTTTCTGAATCTTCTGATCAGAAAATACGGCTCTCTGCCTGATGATTACCTGATCATCGGCTTTGATGACTCGCCTATTTCCAGAGAGGCTGTGATTCCCATCAGCACCGTAGGACAGCAGATTGATAAAATGGCATATGAGGCCGTAAGCCTTCTGGTTGACCAGATGGATGAACGCAAAAAAAGAAGACCGGTTCCTTTGCAGGAGCCGATCCACAAGGTAGTCACGCCTATCATGATCCGGCGGGAGACAACGGAGAGGGCATGAGGATCAATATCATCTGTTTTCTTCCGATCCTTAGCTCATTACGCCTAACACTTACCCCTACTTAATCACCCTCCTGCCCCGGTACTGCGCATACATCAGAAGAATCCCCGTCACAGCGCCGAAAAAGACAAAGGACTGGATAAAAGGCATGAAATTATACGAACCGCCCGTCCAGAAATCGGCAAAATCATTGCTTATATAAGTCATCGGCAAAGTTGCCGCCACTTTCTGCAATGCCTTCGGCAGCTGCTCCGTAGAGATCCCCATCATGCCGGTCAGTACCATCAGCGTAAAATAAACCGCCATCGTGATTCCGAAGGTAATGCCGAATTTCCGGAAAATATTTGCAAGTGAATGGGCAATCACCAAAAGCATAATCCCGATCAGGTACAAAGATACCAGCAGGCAGATCACGGAAGATACCGCCGGTTTCGGAATATCCATCGTAAGCACCTGGAACACCGCATATATGATAAATGCAATTGTCATAAAAATCATATGCGCAATGATCTTCGCCGTCAGAAGACTCCTCTCATGGAAACCGAACAGGCGCATTCTAAGCGGCACCTCCCGTTCCACCTCCTGCGAATACAGCGCGCCGTATCCGATAAACATAATGGACATCGGAATCACCAGCGACATACTGAGCATGATGGAGACGATTACATTCTCCCTCGCTGCTTCCGGCACCTGGGCGCCGATCGTTTTTGAAAAAATCAGTGTCATCATATTCGGGAATACGATCCCGAAGAAATGCGTCATAAAATTACCGTTGATATTACGTAGTTCATATAAAACCATATTCATATTACACTTTTTCTGTTTCATCTCAGTAACCATTCCTTTCCAAAATTAGTGCCATAGGGACAAATTTGCATGTAAACCTTTGCTGTGAGTTTTTAGAGTTCTTTTCGCTAATCTTTACGTTACAGCAGTTTACTGTTTTGACACACGAAGAAAAATACACATACTGTTTTCACTATTACGATTATCTCTTCTACACACAAGGTGCCCCCGCATAAAACTGTTCTCTTGCATTGATCGACATGATCTCGATATCCGAATTGCTCCGTTTGAAATTCACGTTATTGTCCATCAGAATCGACAAAAGCTTTCTCTCCTCCTCTTTGTCTCGGCAGGACAATGCAATCAGATGGCCAGGCGATTTCAGGGCATGAAATCCCTTCACCAGACTGCTGTTGACAGGATTATTATCCATGATAAAAATTGCATTGCCGCAGTATGTTCTGAACAACTCTTCCTGCCTGCCAAACGCAATGACCTTTCCCTGATCTAACAGAAGTATCTTATCCGCCAGCTGTTCCAGCTCTTCATAGTAATGCGATACGATAATCAGGGAATCCTTTTTATCCCGATACCATTCCGCCATTTTCTCCATCAGCTTCTGTCTTGTCTCAAAGTCCAGCCCCGATGTGACTTCATCATAAAAGGTCAGTTCCGCCTTCTGCATCATAATCATAATGATGGTGAATTTCTGCTTCTGCCCGCCCGAAAGCGCATTGTATCTTTTGGGCAGACATTTTTCAAATTCAAAAAATTCGATCAGTTCCTGCAGCTCTTTATTCTCCTTGATCTTCGTATCCAGAACCATCTCCATGACCCGTTTCACCGGCATGGTCGTCACATACGCATTACTCTGCATATGGGCCGCCATCTGCTCCGGCTTTAAATCGGTTACGATCCTGCCTTCATAATTTATAAGCCCGAGAAGCGCCTTAACTAAAGTACTCTTCCCCGCACCGTTAGAACCGATCACCCCGATACGTTCCCCCTCCTCAATGCCCAGCGGACTGTTGATCTGCAATGCGGTCTGATTACCGTATTTTACCTGTAATTGTTTGATTGTAAGTAACATATTTTACTCCATTTCTGCGCATTTTTTGCGCATAACCGGGTTTGTATCAAGCAATGCGCAGACACAAATCTCGGGATTGAAAATTTTAATTTTCAATCTTTTCCCTTCCATTGTTGCCTTTGAAGCAGTCTGATATTTTTCGTTTTTTATAGATAAATGGGTACCATTATGGTTTCTACACGAACTTTGCTTTTTCAATGTAAATCATGCCTTATTTTTCAACCTGTCTCTTTTCAAAAAGCAAAGCCGCCTGCACACCGTTTTCAATATTATCAATTTTCAGTTCACAGCCCATAAGCCTGCTGTAATAAGCCGCCACATACAGACCCAGACCTTTTCCCTTCCTGCTTCCGTCACTGCTGACAAAAGGGTCTGTCACATTCGGGAGCAGCTTTTCCTCTATAGTCACTCCATAATTTGTAATATATAACGCCGCGTCACTGATCTCGATCCTGACCTGCTGCCCGTCTGGCGTATACTGAACCACGTTAGACAGTAAGTTATCGACAATCTTTTTCAGCATTTCTCTGTCCGTACAGGCAATGCCGCTTCCCGCAATCATCACCTGCAGTCCTTTGTCTTCCACCTGCACCGCGTAATCTCCCGCAAGTTCCTGTACAAGCACCTCAACCGCCACTTTTTCCTGCTGTATGTGCTCCCCGCGGTAATTCAGATACAGGATATCCTCCACCATCTTCCGCATGGACAGAAGCTGGTTCTTTACCTCCGACAGATACGTTTTCGTGTCTTTATATTTCCCGACCTCATTCATCATCCCTTCCACCAGAAGAAGCGCTGCCGCAATCGGCGTTTTCAGCTGGTGGGAAGAGGCCCGTAAGAATACCTCCTGCCGCTCGTTTTCTTCTTCCAGTAAACGGTTCTTATGTTCCAGTTCTTCATAATTCTCACGCAGTTTACCGTACAGTTCGTGCAGATTCCGCCCTAAAATACCGATCTCGTCCCTGCTGTCTGTCAAAAATGCGTCCTCGTCCGGATCAAAATGCTCCGCCATACCCGCACTCTCCGCGCGGCTGGCAAGCCGGATGATCGGATTCACGATTTTACCGGAAAAGAACCCCGAAGAAACCAGCACCAGCAGAAAGATCACTGCAATGATCATGGGAAGACTTCCCATAACGATCGGCGTTATTTCCTCCATCTGCGGCGTCATTGTCGGCATAACCGTTATAATAAGTGCATCCTGCATCTGCCCCATGGCAACATATGTGGTATAGCTGTAATTACCGTCTGACACACCTGCTTCATATACAATAGAGTCTCCGGATGTCACATGCACTTTAGCATATTCGCCATGATAGACCTGACCGTCATGCTGTCTCTTTTGTTCCAGTCTGATGTCAATCGGCGCATCCTCCGAAATCAGCTTCTGACCCGTAAAAATATCTTTGAATTTCTCCTGCCATTCCCCGAAGCTCTCTTCTGAGCCTGCTGTCCACGACCCGGTTACATCTTCCAGTTCCTCCAGGCTGTCCGCCTTCACCATCATCGTTCTGGCTCGATCCAGAAGCTCCTGCAGTTCCTTATCCTGCACAATAATTGTCAGCTTAAAGAGCTTCCCCGCAATATAAACTTCATTCCCTGCATTCGGTATCTCCATTGTGAAGACCGACGACGGGTTTTTCACTGTGAGATTATCGTAGCTTCTCTCTTCCATGTAGCCCTTCTGAATCTCTATGACGGATTCCAGATTGCTGTTCATCACATAATCCACATACAGCGACGGCAGCATAAATACAAAGTATCCTATGACAAAAGCGATCATAATCACCGCCAGCGTCACACTGTATAGAAAAGTCTTTTTTCTGAGGCCCATACTGTTTCTCCCTGTTTCCGCATTCTACGATATTGCAGTTTATTTCCCCGCATATTTTTGCAAATCACCTGCTATTGTGCTTCCTGATTCCGAAATTGATATCCCACACCGATCACCGTTTTGATACAGTCCTCCGGCAGTTTCTTGCGCAGATTTTTTACATGCGCATCGATGATCCTGTCATTCCCCACATAGTCTTCGTTAAAAATCCTGAGAATCAACTGCTCCCTCGTAAATGCCCGCTGCGGCTCTTTCATGAGAACCTGCAATAACAGAAACTCGCTCAGCGTCAGTTCCAGAGACTTTCCGTCATAATATGCCTGATAAGAACCGTCATGAATCACCAGCCCTTTTTCCTGTCTGAGTTCCGGCCGCTTTACACGCCGCAGGATCGTCTCCATCCTTTTTAACAGGATAATAGGAGATACCGGCTTGATCACATAATCATCCGCATAGGAATTAAATGCCTGTACCTGCGTCTTCTCATCATCCAGCGCCGTGAGCATGATCGTCGCCATCTCCGGGTAGCGCTCCTTACTGTACTGCAGCACTTCCAGACCATTCACCTTCGGCACCATAATATCCAGTACCGCCATGTCAAAATCGTGCGCCCGGAGCAGACCAAGAGCCTCTTCGCCGTCTCCGGCGCAGGTGACGCTGTAGCCTTGCATTTTCATATACTCGGTCAATACTTCCCGTATGGTCGGTTCGTCTTCCAGAAATAAAATGTTCATGTTTTGGTGCCGCTCCTATTTGTTTTACTGACTTTTTGCTTTGTTTCCATTGCGTTTTTGCCACACTTCAATCAGATTATTCTCTTGTGTTGTCTCACTGATCTTTGTGTCGTTTCTCTTATGATACTGCTTTCGTAAAGTTCCATCTGAAATCCGCATTACCTGCGGACTTCATACGCGCGTCATGTGCCTTACAATGCCTATTGTAGCACAGCGGTATGAATTTCATATGAAGATGCTGTGTTTTTGTGAAGATATCTTTGATTGGGAAAAACATTCACGCCTCCATGCGAAACAATTTCCGTGCAGAAATTACTTGTTAAAAATGAGATAATTCACAGTTATAATTGCAGTTTTTGATAAAAATAAAAAAGTTGTAATGATAACCATGGATTTTTTATAAAAAAATGATTATAATAATATCAGAAATCTTAATGAAAGGGGCACAATACCATATGAATCTTTATAAACGTGAAAAATATTTGAGAAAAATAAGACCATTTTACGATACTGACGATTTAATAAAAGTTATATCCGGGATTCGAAGGTGCGGCAAGTCAAGCCTTATGGAAATGATTGCTGATGAACTCAGGGCAAGAGAAATAAAAGAAGAAAACATTATTTATATTGATTTGGATACACGATCTTACAACAAAATCAGAACGGCAGATCAATTAGAGTCCTTAATAGATTCCAGACTGCAGGGACATGATCTTCACTATCTGTTTATTGATGAAGTCCAGAACGTGGCAGGATTCGAAGAAGTACTAAACGCTTTCCGAACAGAGGGTGGAATATCCATTTTTATAACAGGTTCTAACTCTTATATGCTGAGCGGAGAACTGGTAACAAAACTTACCGGGCGTTATATAGAGTTTGAAATATACACGTTAAGTTTTGAAGAATACGAGCATATGAAAGAATTCTATCATAAAGAAGTAAATTCCAACCCCATGGTAGAATTAAATCAATACATTCTTGAAGGCGGTTTTCCCAGAACAATATTGATTGACGAAATCCCAGCAAAAAGAACCTATGTGACCGAAGTTGTCAGAGAAATACTCGAAAAGGATATCCGCCGCAGAATAAAGATAAAGGATCTGGCAAGCTTTGAGGCGGTCCGAAATTATATTATCAATAACTTTGGAGCAACGACAAGTATAAACAGCTTACATGGAGCTCTCCGAAAAACCGGAATTGCAATCGGAAGAGATACTGTGTCACGATATATCCAGACACTAATTGATGCCAAAATCCTCTACGAATGCAACCGGTTTGATATGAAATCCAAACGCGCCCTGTCAGGAGAAAAAAAATATTATCTGGCTGATCTCAGCTTCTATTTTGCATTAAATACGGATAATCGGATAAACTATGGGCCGACTCTGGAAAATATAGTCTATTTTTATGCCAAAAGTTTGGACTACGCAGTCAGCGTTGGCAGAATCGGAAAGTTAGAATGTGATTTCATACTACGGGATAAAGAACTCAACTATTCTTACATTCAGACTGCATATACCATTGCCCTCAGCCGGGAAACCGAAGATCGGGAATATCGTGCCCTTGAAGCAATCAGGGATAACTACAAAAAATATGTTGTGACTACCGATTATTTATTGCAAAAGCGAAGCGGAATAGAGCATGTAAATATGATGGACTTTATGCTGAGAGAGGATATGTTTTAATCAAGGGAGTTCTGCTGTCCTATCGCAGTTCCTTCATAAAGTACAAGACCAGATGAATGAGATAAAGTTTGGTACAAGAAGGCGGCACAGTTTTGAACCTGCACCGCCTTCCCGTATATGGATTCAGCTTTGGCGTAACACGCTATTCAAATATTTCCATCATGGTTGCCATGATCTCTTCTACTGCATCCGCAAAATTGGCTTTCATGTCTCTTGCCGCAATCGCAAAAGTCACCTTCTTCGTACCGCCGTACTGTCCTTCGCCCTGAATAACCAGAGTTGCCTTGCCCTTCTTGTCATTCTTGCTATAGGATATGATACTGTATTCATCGTCTGCTACCGGCGTATTCGCATATGTCACCACAAGGTCTTCTTTGCCGGGTCTGGTTCCATACTGACTGAAATACTGTGTCTTATCCGGTTTGATTGATACTTTTGCCTGACTGATCAGTTTTTCAATAATTCTGAACTCAAAAGTTCTTCTGTTTTCATCTACAGGCTCTGTACCTTCCTCTGCTGCCGGAGCTTCTGCTTTCGCAACAGTATAATCAGGTCCGGCCAGTGTAATGATCACCTGTGCCTTATGGCCTGTGGACGCTAACGCACCATCTTCCGTAAACTCCGTAATATCATCTTTCATATTGGATGCATACTCTACCGTGTAATCCTTATTCTTCACCAGCTTCTTACCATTATCATACACGGTCGGATTCGGCGTATATTTGGCCTTACTCTTGCTGTATTTCATATCCGGAACTTCCACGGTAATTTCTCCGCTGTCCCAGGATTTGGGAGTAATGATAAGTTCAACCGCCTTCTTTAAACTTCCCTTGAAATTACCTTTACCCGCGATATTGATATAAGCTTTCCTCGTCTCAGTGGTCGTATTCTTGTTGCCCGTGTAGGTCAGCTTATAATCCACGTCCTTAACAAGTATTTTGCCTTCATAGAGAATCTCCACATCCGGTGTTACGCCCGCACGGTTTTGCCGCACTGTCATTTCTGTCTGCTGTACCATCTCGGTTGTCAGATTCACCTTGTCAATTGTAAAGGTCTTTTTGATCGTGCCGCTGTACTTCTTTAAACCGGTGATCGTCATTGTCGCCTTACCTGCATTCAGATTCTTCAGATAAGTGATACTGTAGTCCATATTCTTTTCCAGCAGTTCACCAGATGCCTTATCCTTTAATTCGACATTCTGACGTATGACCTTTCCGGTATACGGAAGCTTCGTCTCGAAACCTGTAATCTCGACTGTTCCTGCGGAGAACGGCATTCCCTTGATGCTGAAAGTCTTACTGCAGCTTCCTACATATCCGCTGTTTTCACCTGCTCTGATCACTATCTTCGCAGTTCCGACTTCCCGGTTATCCTCATAGGAGATCGTATAATTGTCTGTAGTACCGTCTTCCGCTTTCTGGGAAACAACCTTTCCGTTCAGCTTCACAACGATCTTGGACGGATCTTCAAACTCTACTGCCGCACCATCCTTATAATCCAGTGAATTGGACGGAAGTGTCACTTTTGCTTTGCTCAAAAGCTCTTTACCGTCTACCATCTTACAAGGTATGGTTACTTCACCGGCATAATCATTCTTCATGGTAATCTTAATGTTATAAGTACCTGCATCCTTTGCCTTTTCGACCGTTGCATCCTCGGCGGCTTTCGTACCCTCTGCCGCAGCATCGGGAACAAAGGTAATGATCTGGCTGTAATCGTTCCTGGTTCCCAGCTTCTTGTTACCGTCTTTCACAGTAACAGTGATCTTCTGTTCCCTTCCGTTGACGATCAGATAATCCGGCGTTGTAATACTCAGATCCTCGATCTGCTTCGGCAGAATGTTAAAATGGCCTTCGATCGTCTGGGAATAATTCCCTTTACCTTTAATAATAATATCCGCCTGTCCTGCCTTGGTATTATTCTTATACGTTACCGCATAATCCTTCTTCGGTGTCAGTAATTTTGCATCATCATACACCTGTACCTCAGGTTTGATCGCTTTTCCGGTATAAACCTGATCAGGGATCTCCTTAAACCAGATGCCTTCCTTGATCGTACCTTCGATGTCTACTGTGGTCTTATCAGTGGTGACAATCTTCAACTCATCATAATACAAAGTTGTCTTTAACGGGAATGTCACTCCCTCTTTTGCGATCGCATTACACCACAGACCGATACTCTGAACCGCTGCAGGATCAAATTTTGCGTCTTTGTTATCTCTTCCGATAAATGCACTGAAAGGAATCGTTACTTTTACGGGATAACCCTTTGCTGCATTATCCGTATAGCCTGCATATTCCTGCAGATAAATTTCAAATACCTGATTACCTGCCGTGACCTGTACCACGACTTTCTGTCCAAACATTTCCGGCACTGCATAGAATTCAAGCGCATTGCCCGCACTCCAATCAGCCACAAAGCTCTTGGTGGCGCCTGCCCATGCATCTGCGTCCGCCAATGTAACATCCATCTGTAAGCCGTAGTCTCCGCCAAATACCTTATCCGGATCATTTGTCAAAGACAGGGAAATCTCACTGCCGGAAGCCTTATTTGTAGCCCATGCAATGCCCAGCTGCTGGCTGTTTCCGTTATAACCCTCGAAATCCTCAGGTATCATATCATTCTGTTCCTGCTCAACCATGTTGAACCTGGCAGTGATCTCTGAAATTTTGTTACCTTTCACATACAGGGAGATCGTTCCCATAGCCTCGCCCATACCGATCAGTACGCTGTCTTTCAGACTTGCTTCCCAGACAGCCGTCTGCTCATTATATTCTGCTTTCAGAACTACCTCGTCAAACTCTGATGAAACAACAAACTCTACGCTGAGACCTTCTTCCCCAGGATTAATCCCTGAAATTTTAGCCGCAATACGCGTATTTCCTGTATTTCCCTCACTGGGCAAAAGTCTGTCTCCCGACTGAGGCGCTGTGAAATAACCGGACACCTGTGTTTCCTGTGTGGTATTGACAACACCTTTGACTTTCTTGAACCCGCTGTTCATATCTGTCGCAAAAACGCTTCTTTCATCATTATAGAATTTAATGAATTCATCCAGCATTTCATGCCCGTAAAGAATACCGTTCTCCTTCTTCTCTACCACATAAGGAAGATAGAAGCTTCCGTTTTCACTGAAATTAGCCCATACAAGGAAATAGCTGATGCCGCCGTCCTCGCTGATCTCATCAAGCAGCTGCATGTACCAGTCCGGCACCTCATTCCCACTGCGCTTTAACGCAATATCCATGCCTGACTTGTCTTTATCAGCCACACCTGTCTCTGTAATGGCATATAATTTATTATGTTTTTCTGCAAAATCTCTTAAAATGCCGTTCTGCTTTTTAACGCTTGCCAGATAGCCCGGTTCGTTTGCCTGAGTGGGTGTCTGATGATACATATCGTATCCGATCATATCCACATATGCATCGCCCGGATATCTTGCACCGTATTCAGCCACATTAGCCGCTTCACTGCCCGGTCCGTATACATAGAGCATATTGTGTACGTTCCTGGTTTCTTTCAGATAATCCACCGTATAACGGAACAGATTGATGTATGCCTGTTCATCACAGAATGCCGCGCCCCACCAGAACCAGCTTCCTGTATTCTCATGGAAAGGTCTGAACAGGATGGTAATACCGTCTCCTTCTACAGCCTTGGCGTAATCTGCGATCATATCCAGATAATCTGTATAAAGATAATTCAGATCCTGTCCCGGCATGATTCTTGATACGATATTGCCATCGGTCGTTCCCGGCGTATAACCGGAAAAGTTATACTGCTTCTCACCGTTGACGGTCCAGTAACCAACTTTTTCACCGTCAGTCTCTGTTCCATTCGCCTCTCCATAGGCTTTTACTCTCTTGTCGATCAGACCGAAGTTCGGCATATGTGCAGATAATGTAACGATTGCACCTTCTCCTGCCGCCTCTTTTGTAATTTCTGCAACTTTCGCAATTCTGTCTGCTTCCGGTGTATCCCAGGAGGATGCCTCATTGCCTGTCAGAGACAGGGTATCAATACCGACAACACCGGCAATGCTTCCTGTCACATCCTTGGTATCAGATGATGAGAAGCTTTCACCTAAGCTTCCTGCCTTATGGTGAGTATCATTCTGATGTCCGAAGATCACGCTGTCAGACTCACCTACTGCCTTTAAATATGCATACAGATTCTTTGTTGCATCAATTGCCTTTGCATCAACCAGCGCTACGCTCTCTGCAATAGCAACTTTTTGTCCACTTGCTGTCTGAATACTTCTTCCTTCATCAACAACCTGGATTCCCGGACCCTTATTCGGAAGAATCGTGGAATCAACGTAGATCTCTGGTGTAGTAAGCTTTGTAAACCGCATATTATCAAAATAAATATCGCCTGCATAATCCGTGTTCTTACCTACAATACTGAAAGTCAGATTCTGGAAAGCTCCTTCATATTTCTTTTCCAATACGAACTCTGCCTTATAATAACCTTCCAGCCCGGCAATTTCTACCGGTTCTCCTGCAGGCAGCGCAGTATCGTCGTTAATGGTCTCCTTATCTGTAGTCGGTGATTTGGCAAATAACTTATGTCCCAGACTTCCCGCTGTTTTATTCGCCGGTTTATAATATACATCCGCTATAAAAGCATTATATCCCTTTAAGCTCGGTACTACTTCAGCATGAGCATAATCAAACTTCGGCTCACTCCATCCTTTGTCTGCATCTTTGGAAAAGTCTACCGCAGCCACCAGGAATTTCTTATCGCCAACTGTCTTGTTTTCAAGTTTGCTTTCACCGGTATACTGATAACCCGGCGAAACCTTCCATGCCGATACATCCAGATCCAGAACAAGATCGCCTTCCACATCAGGAATCTCTTCTGTTTCATTTACTGCCCAGACTTTTAAGTTATCCAGATATACATCGCCTACGTATCCGCTGACGTCACCGCCAAGACAGGGAATTACCGTCTGGATCGGCGTAATATCCGCAAAAGGATAATCTACATTAGCCGAACCGTCCCATGTCTGGAAATTATCCATATCAATCTCCACATGGAATTTCTTATAACCGTCTACATCACTGTCAGTCAATGTATCAGCCGTAATTGCCGGCCAGGACTTCTGGTCAATCCACGTCCAGCCCTCACCGACTTTCAATGCGGCCTGTGCTTTGATTGTCTTGAAATTCTCCGTAACACTTGTCTCCGGAAAATATACGTCATAGCTCATGACAACCTTATCACTGATCGGTTTCGTGTATGCCTGGGGCAGATTGATCTGTGCCTTAAAAATTGTCGCCCAGCTTGTAGTACCTGTCAAATCCACCGTATACTTAATGGCTTTATTGCCGGCCGCAAGCTCTGCAAGCGCAGGAACCGGTTCTCCGTCATTGGCTCCCACAAAGCTTTCGTCCGTCTCTGCATTGAAATCATTCTCATAGATCAGTTCTTTCTCGACTGACGGCGGATTCTCCTCACCGGATTTACTTACTGCCCGCACTTCCAGATTATCCAGATATAATTCGCCCTCATAAGTACTGCCGGATCCCGCAAAACACGGAAGAACCGCCATGATCGGTGTAACCTGATCCAGTTCACAGGGCTTACCATCTGCCTCAAAATCGGCTATATCCATTTTTACATGAATCTTCTTATATCCCGGTACTGCTGCATCTTCTTTCAACTCCGCCTGCGTAAACACAGGTATCTGCTTTCCGGAAATCCATGTCCAGTCTGCTCCGCTCTTTAAGACTCCCTGCGCTTTAAAACTGTCAAAACCGGTTCCTACTTTTTCTGCAGGGAAATATACGTCATAGCTCATTACTACCTTCTCTGTAATGGCTTCACTGTAAGCCTCGGGAAGATTAAACTGCGCCTGGAATATATTTTCCCAATTTGTTCCGGTTAACTTAGCAGAATATTTCACTGCTTTATTACCCTCTGCAAGTATTTCCAGAGATGCACCTGATTTATCTGCACCATCCAGAATTGCTCCTAAATCTGTCACTTCATCAAAATTATTCTGATAGATCAGTTCACCTTCCAAAGGCGGATCTTCTTCGTCGCCCGATCCTTCTTCGATCGTGAGCTCAATATTGTCCAGATATACATCGCCTTTATAAGCAGTACTTACTCCAACAAAGCAAGGAATTACTGCATGAAGCGGCGTAAACTGATCAAGAGGATAATCATCGCTTCCATTCTTAAGATGATCAAGATCGATTGCCACATGGATTTTCTTGAATCCTGTTACTGCTGCATCTTCTTCAAAATCAGCCTGTGTGTACGCCGGATATGAATCCTGGGAAATCCATGCCTGACTCTCACCACACTTAAAAGCCGCCTGCGCCTGAGAGCTGAACGTGGTTACACTTGAAGGAAGATATACGTCATAACTCATAGTCATTTTACCCTTAACAGGTTTCGTATAAGGAGCAGGTAATTTGATTTCTGGTTTAAAAATTTCTTCCCATGTTCCCGTTCCGGGTAAGTCAACCGTATACTTCACCGCTTTGTTGCCGGCTGCAAACTCCGCAAGCTCAAACTTTGCATTTTCAATATTTTCTGTTAAAACACCGTCAAGACTTTCCAGATCATCGAAGTCAGCCCTGAAGATCACATTTTTATCAACAGGATCAACCGGCGGCTGAGGCCCAGGTTCCTCAGTTTTGGAAGAGGTGTCTTTTAATATTACATTGTCAATATAAAGCTTACCGCTATATGTACTCGTAGCTCCCACAAGTTTAATGGTAACTGCTCTCAACGAAGTAAGCGCTGTAAAATCCCACGCCTTATCCTCTTCTTTATTGCCGGTTATATCAACAGAAAGATTTACTTTACTATATCCTTCAATGTCACTTGCTGTTAATTTGTTTACATTTATTTCGGGATAGGAATCCGACGCAAGCCATGTCCAGTTGTCTCCCTCATTAAGCACAATCTGTGCTTTCATAGTTCCGAAATCGCTTATATTGGCTGCCGACGCCTCACTGTCAGAATTCTCATCCGGAAAATAAACGTCAAAGCTCATTGTCAGCTTTTCTTTGACAGGTGTTTCATATGCATTCGGCAGAGCATAAGACGTAGTAAAAGCATCTTCCCAGCCACTGCCGCCGGTCAGCGCTACGTCATACTCCATAGCTTTATTATTTTCACCCAATTTCACTACGGTTCCGGTCGGTTCTACACTCTCTGATCCATCATTCGAATGATCACCTACACTTGCAGACTCAAAATCCCATTTATAGATCAGTGTACCTTCAGCCTCATCCTCCCCGGCTGCAGCATCATCATACACCTTAGGTTTCTTCTGCTCTACGACAGGCTTGTCCTTTTTCTTCTCTTCCCCGTTCTCCTCAGTATCTTCTTCGGTGTCAGCATCCTCTTCCGAATCCGCTTCATCCTCCGCCTCGTCTTCGGTCTGATCAGGAACTTTTACATCGTCCTCTGTCGTCTCATCATCGCCGGTTCCATCCTCTCCGGCTTCATTCTTAACGTCTTCACCGGTGGAATTTTCATCCCCCGCATTGTCCTGTGAAGAATCCTCGTCCTGAATCCCTTCATTTTCTGAATTCTTGTCCTCAGATGCTTCGTCTTGAGATTGTTCCGCTTCTGTATCGTCCGGCTCTGTCACCTCTGAAGTGGTTTGTTCCGTATTCTCCTCCTGAAGAATCATTCCCTCTTCTTGTGCCATGGCCGTAACAGAAAGCTGAGGAACAGAAGTAGCCATAATAGCCGCCGCTAATGCTATGGACAGGCCTTTTTTGAACGCTCTTCTTGCTTTTCCTACCACCATCTCTTACTTCCTCCCTTCTAAAAATGACACTACACAAATTGTATAAATTTACGTTATCACAAATTTCATTTCATATATATTGATTTTTTAGCTAAATAAAAAGTAATTTTTTGTTTATATCTCACAAATATTAATTGCCTAATTTTTATTTTATATTAGCTAAATTAAGCTAAATTCATTTTTTGCATACAAAAAACCATCCTCCAAGATCTTCTCTCAGAGAATGGTTCTGAATAAATATAACTCTTTATTTTTCCGCACAGGTCGGATCCTATACGAATGCCGCATCACTCAAACTGCAGAAAATTCATAAAACTGTCATCTTCATACCGCAGAATAACAGCGGAAGTTGCCGGAAGAGTCACCGTAATCTTACCGGCGGTAACGGTATACTCCTTCTCCTCCGTTGTATATCCATCTGCCGTGGTCAGCATAAGCTGTTTCATCACGCATTCCTTCGGAACGCCCAGATACCATACAGTCAACTGCTTTGTGATTTCATGGTCGTTGTTGTTCACCAGAATTACCGACTGGCCTTGTCTGGTGAACCTGCCATATCCAATCACATTGTAATCCGCTTCCATATACTTAAGAGAGCCATGCAGAAATTCTTCATGCTCTTTATGGATCCTGATAATATCCTTATGAAAAGCGATCAGTTCCTGATCCTCATGCCCCCAGGGATAGGTCCGTCTGTTGTCCGGATCGGTAAAACCACACACGCCTGCTTCGTCACCATAATAAATCGTGGGCGCGCCGGGCCATGTCATCTGAATCACCACCGCTTCCCTCAATACTGCTTTATTGATGCCTGCATTGGCCGCCTCCGGCCCTAATGTATTCGTTCTGCCCACTCTCCTGTTGGTTCTGGTCAGAAAACGGGAATGATCATGGTTAGACAACTCGTTCATGGCCACCAGCAGCGAAGGTGTGGTAAAACTTGCTCCATGATGCCGCATGGCTCCCCAGAAGCTGTCTGCATTACCCCTGAGATCCTCCCTGTAATCATCGCTGTGTTTCTGCATACCCGTCAAAAACCAGGTTACCGGCTCCATAAAGGCATCATAATTCATGACGGTATCCCATTCATCTCCTTGCAGCCAGTCTCTGGGACTTCCATAGTGCTCCGCCAGTATGATGGCATCGGGATTGGCCATTTTCACGGTCTTGCGGAATTCCTTCCAGAAATTATGGTTAAACTCGGCAGAATGTCCCAGATCCGCCGCCACATCCAGTCTCCACCCGTCCACATTATACGGCGGTGAAACCCATTTTCTCGCAATATACAGCACATAATCCACCAGATGCCTGGAATTCTCAAAATTCAGCTTGGGAAGGGTATCATGCCCCCACCATCCATCATAAGAGCCGTTGTAAGGCCACTTATGGTCATCGTGGAACTGGAAATAATCATGATACGGGCTTTCTTTTTCTATATAAGCGCCCTTCTCATATCCCGGCGCATTTTCATAAATACGCTCTCTGTCCATCCATTTATTAAAAGAACCACAGTGATTGAACACACCATCCAGAATCACCTTCATGCCCCGTCTGTGAGCTTCCTTGACTACCTCGGCAAAAAAAGCGTTGCTTGCTTCCAGATTATCTTTATTGGACACTCTGTCAATATATCTGGTGGCAAACCGGTTCTCACTTTGATCCGGTCTCAGCAGTTCTCCTTCATCATGAACGATCTTTCCGAAATGAGGATCAATATAGTCATAATCCTGAATATCATATTTATGGTTGGAAGGAGACACGAAGAGAGGATTAAAATAGATCACGTCTACGCCCAGTTCCTGCAGATAATCCATCTTATCCAGCACGCCCTGCAGATCTCCGCCGTAGAACTCCCGTACACCCATTGTAGCCGGATATTTGTTCCAGTCCTCTACCTTCACAGTCTTATCGCCGATATACTGATACTCACCTGTCAATACGTCATTGGAAGGATCCCCGTTACAGAATCGATCCACATAAATCTGATAAAATACCGCTCCTTTTGCCCAATCCGGTGTCTTAAAGCCCGGAACGAGCCGGAAATGATAATATTCGTTGATATCCTTGCAGACACCTCTCAAATCATAGTAACAGACGATTTTACCCGCCTGCACTTCGAAATAATAAACCAGTTTCTCATTTTCCAGCTGTACGGAAATGGAATAATAATCAAAATATTCATCCGTCTCCGTCTTTAACATGATATGTTTCTGTCCCTTGTGCACAAAAAATACCCGGTCAATGTTATTTCGTGCGGACCGGAAATGTATGATAACTTCCTCATAGGCGCTGGGTTCCGGCGGACATACATAATCCTCCGTCATATCCGAGAATAGCGCTTTCCTGTTAAATACCGGTCTCATGGAAGCGATATACTGCTGATTCTTTTCTGCTCTTTGAAATTGACTGATATCCATGCTGTTATGCTTTCCTCCAAAACCTATACTTATCTGTTATTTTATACTATATGAAGGGGATATTCAAGATTTTTTACCGTGGCTTTTCTTCCCCTATACCATAAAAAAGACAGTTCCGAAAAACTGTCTTTTTTAGAGAAGGTATTTCTTTCTTATGGGGTATAGCAAAAAACTATATAATGTATTGGGGGTTACAAGTAGTATATTAGCATAGCACCCGTATGTCTACAATACCAAGGATTCACAAATATTACAATTTCCTGCATGTGTTTTTGTGCATTTTTCACAATTCGGCTATGCCATGGTCGATGCGCAATCCTCCGGCTGCGGATATTGGGTGTCAAACAGCGCCTCAAACTCCGCACGACTGATCTTTTCTTTCTCAAGAAGCAGATTCGCACATTTGTGCAGTACTTCCTCCTGAGCCAGTATAATCTCTTTCGCCTTCTTATAACAATCGTCAATGATGGCTTTCACTTCCCGGTCAATCTCTCCGGAAATCGACTCACTATGGTTCTTGGCATGAGCCAGATCCCTTCCGATAAATACTTCATCATCATCATCGTCATAGTTAATCACACCGATATGATCCGACATTCCGTAACGGGTAACCATCCTGCGGGCAACTTTCGTGGCCTTCTTGATATCGCTGGAAGCACCTGTCGTAATATCGTCAAAAATAATTTCTTCCGCAATACGGCCGCCGAGAGATACCATGATATCTTCCAGCATTTTTCCTTTTGTCAGGAACATCTCGTCTTTTTCGGGAAGCGGCATGGTATAGCCTGCTGCCCCCAGACCCGTAGGGATGATGGATACCGTATATACAGGCCCTACATCGGGAAGCACATGGAACAGGATCGCATGGCCTGCCTCATGATAGGCCGTAATCCTTTTCTCTTTATCGGAAATGATACGGCTCTTTTTCTCCGCACCGATACCTACTTTGACAAACGCCCTCTTAATGTCATCCTGCTTTACATAGACTCTCTTATCCATTGCCGCATTGATGGCCGCCTCGTTGAGAAGATTTTCCAGATCCGCTCCCGTAAATCCTGCTGTTGTCTGGGCAATCTGGGTCAGATCCACATCATCCCCCAGCGGCTTATTCTGGGCATGTACTTTCAGAATATCTTCCCTGCCCCGTACATCCGGCGCCGCCACCGTAATCTTACGGTCAAAACGGCCGGGACGCAGAATAGCGGGATCCAGAATATCCACCCGGTTGGTAGCCGCCATCACGATGATACCTTCATTAATGCCAAAACCATCCATTTC
>CAJUJP010000005.1 GCA_910586615.1 uncultured Lachnospiraceae bacterium | reverse complement strand
AGCCGGTTGGAATCATGGAAACCGTTCTTCGTGACGCACATCAGTCTCTGATTGCTACAAGAATGCCTACCGAGAAGATGCTTCCAATCGTAGATAAAATGGATAAAGTCGGCTATCATGCAGTAGAGTGCTGGGGCGGCGCAACCTTCGATGCTTCCCTTCGTTTCCTGAAGGAGGATCCGTGGGAGAGACTGAGAAAGTTAAGAGACGGCTTTAAAAATACCAAGCTTCAGATGTTATTCAGAGGCCAGAATATTTTAGGTTACAGACCCTATGCGGATGATGTAGTGTATGCGTTTGTTGAGAAATCTATCGCAAACGGTATTGATGTTATCAGAATTTTTGACTGTCTGAACGATATTCGCAACCTTCAGGCAGCGGTAGACGCAACCAACAAGATCAAGAAGCAGGAGGGCAGAGGAGAGTCACAAATCGCGCTTTCCTACACTCTTGGAGACGCTTATACCTTAGAGTATTGGGCAGATATGGCGAAGAAGATCGAGGAGATGGGAGCTGATTCCATCTGTATCAAGGATATGGCGGGTCTGCTCGTTCCTTACCGCGCAGAAGAACTCGTGAAGACTTTAAAGGAGAGCACAAAGCTTCCGATCCAGCTGCATACGCACTATACGTCCGGTGTAGCGTCCATGACTTATCTGAAAGCAGTGGAGGCCGGTGTGGATGTGATTGACTGCGCGATTTCTCCTTTTGCGCTGGGTACTTCCCAGCCTGCTACAGAGGTTATGGTGGAGACCTTCAAGGGCACACCTTATGATACAGGTTATGATCAGGAGATTCTGGCACAGATTGCGGATTATTTCCGTCCTTACCGTGAGGAATGTATCGAATCCGGCCTGATGAGCACCAAGGTGCTGGGCGTTAACATCAATACACTGCGCTATCAGGTTCCCGGCGGTATGTTGTCTAATATGGTGAGCCAGCTGAAGGAGCAGAAGGCAGAGGATAAATATCAGGATGTGCTGGAGGAGATTCCGAGAGTACGTAAAGATTGTGGTGAGCCGCCTCTGGTTACACCTTCCTCTCAGATCGTTGGCACGCAGGCCGTATTTAATGTGCTGATGGGCGAGAGATACAAAATGGCAACAGGAGAATTCAAGGATCTGCTCCGTGGTAATTACGGACAGACGGTTAAGCCTATGAGCCAGGAAGTAATCGACAAAGTTATTCCTGGTGAGAAGCGTTCTACCGCCCGTTCCGCTGAGGCGACCGGTCACGTGGAGCCGGAGCTTGCAGGTCTGGAAGCGGAGATGAAAGAGTGGAAACAGCAGGATGAGGATGTACTGTCCTACGCACTGTTCCCGCAGGTTGCTACCGATTTCTTCAAGTATCGTCAGGCACAGCAGGAGAAGGTTGACATGAGTGTGGCAGATACGAAGAACGGCGCATATCCTGTTTAATACAAAGAAGAATAAGAAGCCTTTACGGGAAGTTATGTCTATTTCCGTAAAGGTTTCTTTTTGTATTTTTAAACAATCTTTTGTAGATTACGTTGTGCTTTGGACGTAAAGTTTCGTGTTTTTTCTCGTTTTCTGTGATTGATGTGACCTGTGTCTTATAATATAATAGATATATTATTTTTAAGGATAGGATTTGGTATCGGATCTTGCGTTGGATTTACGAGGCGTGAAGCAGATCTGTTGCCGTGAGATGATGGTGCGATGTACAAGGCCGCACCTGCTTTTAAGAGGAAGAGGGAGAGACGTTGTGTTTAAGAGGATTTTGACATTTGCTTTAGCTGGTATATTAGTTTTGGAGACACCTGCTGCTGCATATGCGGCAGAGCCGGGTGCGGTAGTTACGATGACAGAGGGACCGGAGCATGGAACCCCAGGTGATGAGACAGGCACAGGCGGTACAGCAGACGATAATACCGGAAATGATAATACGGAAAACAGCGATACAGAGAAGGATAATACGGAAAATGGTGGGATCGGAGATGGTGCTGCCGGAAATGGTAATGTAGAAAATAGCGATTCAGAAAATCATGATCCGGCAGACGGTGATTCCGAGAACAGCGGTTCCGGGAATCATAACCCGGCAGACGGTGATTCCGAGAACAGCGGTTCCGGTAATCATGATCCGGCAGACGGCGATTCCGAGGACAGCGGTTCGGGAAATAATGGTACGGAGAACGGCGATTCCGAGGACAGCGATATCGGGAATAACGGTACGGAAGACAGTAATACCGAGAACGATGATACAGATAATGACGGTACGGAAAACGACGGTCCTGAAGACAGCAATACCGAAAATGACGATACGGAAGACAACGGCCCTGAAGACAGCGATCCCGAAAACGACAATACTGAAAATGACGGCACAGAAAGCGAAAGTTCTGTGTCTGAAAATGATGTCTCAATTTCGGGAAATGACAGTTCTGTTTCAGAGAATATGCTGTATGCGGTCCCGGAAGACAATGGGGTGTCTGCGGACGGCTCTGTAACGGAGATTTCTTATGAGGAGGCGAAAGGAAACGGGGTGACGATCCATGCGCCGGCAGGTCAGGCTCAGGCGGCATGGTATTCCTTTACGGCACCCAGAGCCGGACGGTATGCATTTTATACAGAAGATGCGGATCGTGAAAACAAAGGCATGGTCTATGTCAATCTGTGTGCGGAAAAGGATACGAATACGAAGAATCATACGACCTGTTTTGATCCCGGACTGCCGCCCGCGGTATACGCCCGTCTGTGGATCAGTACGGATTATATGGAACAGGGAGAGACTGTCTATCTGGAAACCTATACAACAGAGAGCGAAGACAGGACGTATGTGATGAAAGCGGCTGATCAGCAGGAGATCGAGGCGGAGGAAGACGGCTCGAAGAGCCTGCTGCTGGAAAACGGTGATCGGGTCACAATAAAGTCAACAGGAGGCTGTGACAAGCTGCGGTTTGAGGCGGAGGTTACATATGCAGGCAGCAGTGAGACGGTTTATTACATACATCCTTTCTGGTGTCCGGCGGATCACAGTACAGGAGATCTGAATGCCAGTGCGTACAAGTTTGACATCAGTAACACGATAGTGCTGCAGAGGTACAGATCGTTGAGCGGACAGGTGGTGGCGGAGAATCTGGAAGGAAATACGGCTTATGAGGCTTCCTATGCGCTCCTCAGATGTCCGAAAGAGGCCGGTGATCTTCGTAAGATGGAGTTTGTGGCGCTCATTCCGGGAACGGAATGTGTCACAAAGGACAGGGGAGAAGAAGAATGGGTGTATGTTCATGATGTTGTATGTGAAGATCACGCAATCACTATTGATGTGGAGCCTGTAAGATTGAAGGGAGCGGGAAATAAAGATATTTACTGCTATTATGCGCCGGCAGACGGTTCAGAGGAGGAGAAGGCAGTAGAGATCGATCAGTGGAAGCGGTATGAATTTACCGGTTTGAAAGCAGGTACGGAGTTTCGGTACGAGTTTCGAATGAATACATGGAGTGAGCCGCTTAAGACGATAACCGCTCAGACAACCGGAGCGCTGTTAGAAGTTAATGTGTCGGACTATTCTGCCGTTATATCAGAGGATTTTACTACAATCACCATCAGCGCTAAAACGAATTATACGGGAGATGCAGGCACGGTTTTACGCGGCAGCTATCGGGATGAGAGGGACTCATATACATTCTATGAAACGGCAAAAAAAACGGAGGATGCAGACGGCCAGGGAGTCACTTTGTCCAGTACAGACAAGTACTGGGCGGAGAGGATGTTCCTGCCGGACAAGACCTATGAGATGACAATCTGGACAGAGATTCGTGATGAGGGTATTATCACGGAGCCACAGGTCATCGAAATCCATACACCGGAACAGGCATGCTATGATGAGGAAGAACTTGCTTTAAATGTTACACAGGACAGTGATGTAAAAACAGCAGTGAACTGTGAGATTCAAATGCCGAAGCACGCAGGGTGGGACGGGTTAATCAAGGGTTATATTTTTTACAAACCGACAGGCAGGGATAAATATGAGGGTAAGTCAGTAAAATTATCCGAGTATGAAGAGACCACAGCAGATGGTGTAAAAAAGAGATTAAGAGGAAATATACAGATTACAGATCTGCAGGCAGGGGCGGAGTATGAATTTGTGCTGAGCTTTGGCGGTTCTGTCAAACGATGCACGCTGGATCTGAATGAGTCGGGAATCAGACTGGTAAGAACGCAGGATGCAGCAGATTATGTGGGTCCTTATGATTTTATGCAGATGTACATGCTGTCGGATACAAAGGGAGAATTGTCGGGAGACTATTATGTGCAGTTACAGACCGTCAGGCTAGACAGCACCAATTATTATAATAATTATGTAAATGATGGTTCTGTGATTCCCTTAAATGAGGTGGACGGATACAAAATGACTTATTCCAGTGCGGAGCACTTGAAACGTTGGCTTGTTCCGAATGGGAGATACGGTCTGCGCTGGCTGGTGGGCAGAGAAGAGAATGTGACGAAGGACAATGCGGTCTTTTGCCTGTACGAGAATCTGACAATGGGTTCACCGTCCCCTCTGAAGATCGAGAAGACGGGATACATGCAATATCAGCTGACGATGGATGAAAAAGACGTTGCCGCTTTGAAAGCCAATGGACTTAATAAGTATCTTACCTGCCATTTTAGAAAGGAAGGCGCTTCAACCTATGTGGCAAGCGGGGGTTCCATGTCATTTGGCGCTTCGAACAATTTTAGTCAGAATCTGAAGAATGTGGATTTTGCGCATAATACCAGCTATGAGATGTATCTGGGTACTGGTGGAGACAAATACGCCGAGGGCGTTTTCAATACCGGTGATAGTCAGGAGAAGCTGCATGTTGATTCGGTAGACGCTACGGTCAATACAGTCAATGTTAAATATTCGGTACAAAATGTCGATCTGACAGCTGCGCCGTTTGTAATTCTCTATGTCAGGAAAGCGGGTGGTACGGTTTGGAGCAAAAACTATTACCGGGCGAAAGAGAGCGGTGAGGTCATGCTGTACCGTTTGCAGCCGGATACGGAGTATGAATACCGGATCGGTTTCGGGGGATCGGGCAGTACGCCTGTTAACGAACTGCAAAGCCGGCAGGACGGAAAATTTACCACAAAGACGGAAACCAAAAAAATATCGGTTCTGTCTGTCAGACCGAGAGCGGAAAGTGTTGATATCAACTGCTCTTCAAGCGGTGTGGCAGAGGCCGGCGAGAATGACATCTTTAAATACATGGTATTTTATTACAGACCTGTGACAGCGGGGGCGGAGAAACCCGACTGGCGGCATGGCACAAGTATTGTTATCAAGGATAAAATAAGGGTCGAGGGCAGGATCAAAGATCTGACGCAGGAGACGACTTATGAATACCGGGCCGGATACGCAAGCGTTTCTAATACTCATGCGGATGATCTGATATGTACAGTGGAGGGAACATTTACCACTACGCCGGATCTGCGCGGGGCAGGGGTAACGGTAACACCGGGTATGTACACGGCACAGGTGGACTGTACTTATAATAATGTGGAGGATTCGGCATATCTGCATTTGTATGTCAGGGAAGATACTGGGGAAGCAGACTGGCAGAAGACAGAGGCAAGAAGAGTATGGGAATCCGGAAACGGGTCTGTGGAAACCTTTATGCTGGAGGGACTAAAGGAGTATACCGGCTACCAGTATAAAGCCGGCTTCGGGAAGCAGGCGGATACGGAACCGGATGCGCTGGCTAAAGTATCTGAGGGAACGTTTTCCACATGGCAGGATACCCGAAGAGTGAGTGTGACAGCAGAATCCAAGGTGACTTCTGCAGAGCTTGCCTGTACACTGACCGGCATGGAACATGCAGACAAAGGATATCTGTGCGGGTTTCTCAGGGAGACGGCGGTAACAGAAGATCCGGCTGAAGACAGCGGCAGTGGTGCGGCTTTATGGAACCGGCAGTTTGCGGAACCTGTAGACAGCCGGAGTACAGGTGGAAGGGTTCAGATCAGGGAATTGCAGGCGGATACAGAATATGAGCTGCTTATCGGCTTTGGAGACGGTCAGGAGAGCGAGGCCGACCGGTTACTGCATACACAGACAATCACATTCAGAACATTTGAGGATCAGCGTAAACTGTCGGATGCAAAAGCCGAGGTGAAGAAGACAAGTGTTGTTTTAAGTGCGCTTTTAACAGGCAACACGGAACCGTTGTCCTCTTACGTGAGCTTTTTCTATCGGATCAAAGGGGAAAAGGAATATCACAGAGCAGGATATATTACAAATGCAAGTTCCATGGAGACCGCGGCGTGCAGCGTTACGCTGGCCGGATTAGAGAAGGAAACGGCGTATGAATATGCGGCTGTTCTCTCAAATACCAGAGATGAGGTGACAGATCCTGACAGTGTGATCCGGACAGGATGGAAGGTGGCAGGAGAATTTATAACGCTGTCTCCTGAAGTGCCTGATTCGGTAAAACTTTCCAGGGAGAAGCTGTGTCTGAATGCAAGTGAAGTATATGAGGATCAAAAAGGTTTTGGCTATGAGGACTTAAAACTCACATGGAGTCCGGAAAATATTACGAAGGACTTTCTGTGGGAAAGCAGTGATCCGAACGTGGCCGCAGTATCGAAGGATGGCAGGGTGTCCGCGGTATCGCCGGGAACTGCGCAGATTACGGTGATGTCCAGATATAATCCGGAAGCAGCAGATACCTGTCAGGTCGTGGTCGGGCAATATCAGATTGGCCATGGAGATGAAACGGGAAATATTAGTCTGTTGGATCAGACGGAGCTTAAGGCCGTGAAAGGACAGCGTTACAGTGGATACGGACTTTATGATCTTGCTTCGGGTACGCCTGAGGCGGTGACGAATGTCAAGGTGATTTCCGACAATGAGGCGTCTGTTTTGTGGAATGCCGGTGAGATCACGGCCGGACTGACCGGGACGGCACATCTGGTATTTGAGGCGCCGGATGGTGTCAGGGCCGTTATGACGGTTGATGTGCAGACTGCGCCGGGCACAGGATTTGATGTCATCGGATTTACGGCCAGTTCTTCCAGATATCCGGCGGTGAGAGAAGAGGAGAAGGATGAAGAACGGGTGCAGTATACGCTGGCCTGCAAAACCGGACTTACCTACACGGCGATCGGGGAGATCGTGCCCGAATCTGTGCCCTTTGTCAACAGTGACTTTACCTGGAGTATCAGTGATATCAACGTGGCGGAAGTAAACGAAGAAGGCGTGATTACGCCGAAAGCGGCAGGCAGAGCCGTGCTTCTCGTGACACCGAAGGAGACGGCCCGGGAAGGCGGTGCACCTTATCTGAAACAGACCTGTGAGGTGACGCTGCTTGTAAAAACGCTGCCTTCCGAACAGCTGGCGGATGCGACGCCGGTTTATGCGCTTTCCAATATCAGCAGGAAGATCGGTGACGTGCGTATGCCGAAAGAAGAAGCATGGGAAGGCTGGCGCTGGCAGGAACCGGATACACCGCTTGTTATCAACGGTGTTGACAGGGATTACTATCCGTTCCGTGCGGTTTACACGGGAGAGGCATATTATCCGGAAGAGAAGACCGTCAATGTATATATTGCGAGAGTGACGGGGATATCCGTCGAGGAGAAGGCTGAGCCCGGACATAACAAGGTTATAGAGGTTGGCATGGTGGATGAAGCAGGCAATCCCGATCCGGCTTCGGACCGGCTGGTGCTGACTGCGTCTTCGAAAGGCTGCGGAAGGATTAACTATGCCGAAGAGACGAATTATTTCTATGATATGGACATCACGGCACCTGCAGGTGTGATTGTACAGAAGGGAGAATTTAACTCCATAAGCGGTATGCCGTGCAGGGACGTTACCATTGCGGCGGTCAAACCGGGTACGTATACGATCACGGCGGCCATCAAGGTGAAAGATAAGAACAACAGCAATGAGAAAATACTGTTCAGGACTACGTATAAGATAAAGGCGGTGGCAAATCAGCAGGCTTATGTGGTGCTGACACCGGAAATCACAGGTGATGTACTGATAGAATCCGGCCGAGTGGTCATAGACAGCACTGCGGACACGAAGACGTTCCGGGTGCAGGCCGCGCTGACGGATCGTAAGGGTCAGGAGCAGGAAGCTTTTGAAAAGGTGAAATTGTCATGGAGCACCACGGACAGGAAGGTGATCACCGTGAAGCCCTCCGCGGATACCCATTCGGCGGAAATAACCGTGAAGGGGGAAGGACACGCCATCCTGAAAGCAAAAGCGAAGGACACGGCGGGCCATGACGCGGAGCTTAGGGTGGAGATACGCAACAATGCGCCCCGCGTGAGCACGGAAAAGGCGATCGTCAATCTGGCTTATGATTATGATACGGAGGCAGGCAGAGAACTGGCGCAAGCCTCTTCGGGCATGTTGGAGATTGTTCCGGTATACGGTGAACCAATTAAGAATGTCATATTATATAACGAGGATAAAGAGACAGTCTGTTCCGATCTGGCGTTGATCAGTGTGACAGCGGACAAAGTCCGGCGTGTTCTGATCCGTGACAGCAAGGCTTCTGGAACGGGTGTCTATAACTGCTGGCTGTGTGTCGGTACCAATACCCAGGATTATTTCTATCCGCTGCAGGTGACGGTGAAAGACGAGCAGGAGAAATTGACAGTGAAGTCCAGCCGGGCTGCGAACCTGTTCTACCGTTCGGAACCGGCATCGGTGGATATCACTGTACCGAAATCCGGGGCACAGATTGCTTGGGTGACATGGGAGGCAGATGCGGCAGACCCGGATCACGGGTTCAGCGCGGAGCCGATCGAATATACAACGAATGATACATTCAGGAAGGCAGCCAATGCTGCGCGTTACTATTTTAAACAAGGTGATATTCAGCTTACGGATAAGAACAAACCGGCGGATACCGGTGTACTGTCCGGGACAGTTAAGGTAAAGCTGGAGGGATATAAAGCGCCTGGCGAGGGTATCAGGATTTCCCTGAAGTGGAATTATAAGAAGCCCGTAATCGTCACGGATCAGGCTTCCGTCACCCTGCTTCCGTCCATGGAGGATAAGAATACTGGACGGTTCGACCTGTACAATAAGACGGAGAAAAAGCGGTTGTCTTATAGTGGGGACAGCCAGAATGCCGCCAATCCGAAATATGTTTACAGCGAACTGAGCTGTGATAATGAAAATATTACGTTCCTGCCTGATTCCGACACACTGGGATGGCGGAGATATCTTTACACCGGCAGTAAGACGAAGGGAAGCGAGAAACTGAACCTGACGCTCAGGAACAGTGACTGGCGGGAATCTCTGTCGGCGGTACATACGGTGAAGCTGGAGCTGCCGACGGCTTATTTCTCACAGAAACAGCTTACGGTGAATACGAAGCAGATCGGTACGGCATATACGGAACTCAGATTAAAGAATGCTTACGATGCAGTCCTTTTCTGCGATACCGTGATCGTTGAGGGCGGCAATCAGAAGGCGAAGGAGCTTTTAGAGAAGGATCTGCTGGAAATCAGACAGGACAGCAGCCGCAAGGACCGGATCATGGTTAAGATCAACCGGGCTGAAACGATGGAACAGCAGCCTGCAGCAAACGGCACGTATCCGTATAAGGTTACACCGTGCTATACGGATGCCGGCGGTAACATGGTGAAGTTGAAGCCGCTTACGCTGAAAGTAAAGGTGACGGATAAGGCGGTTACTGCTAAAGTGAAGACTTCAGGAAAGCTGGATCTGACGAAGGAAGCCGGCAATAACAGCAGTAATTACATCAGTATCAAGGCTGATTTCCAGAATATCGGCAGTAACTACACACTGAAGGATTTCGGAAATATCAGGCTGCTGGGAGAATATACGGATTATTTTGATCTGCGGCTGTTAAGCGGCAGACCGGGTGAATATCGTCTGCGGATTAAGCAGAAGGAGAGATTAAAAGCCGGTCAGCGTTATAAACTGGCCATCAGATTCACGATTGAGATGGAAGATGGCGATACCTTTACGGTGCAGAGCCAGACCTTTACGGTCATACCAAAGCAGTCGGCGCCGAAGATCAAAGTATATGACAATAATCAGACCTTATATGCGGCGGCAGATACGCTGGAAAGAATCTATGAACTGGAAATACCGGCGGAGGGCGGATATCAGATCATGTATGTGTCGGGCGGCATAGACTGTAATAAAGACGGGAAACAGGATATTGTGGTGAAACATAATAAGAGTTTTGCTTCGAGAGTCGGCATTACAGTGTCTATTACGGACCGTGACAGCGTGCTGACCGTTACCGGAAAGAGAGGGAAAACCTATACCATCCCGGTGACGGTAAAGTTAATGGGCAGGGACGGTATTGCGAAGGATGTGAAGACGAACATCAAGGTGACTGTGAAAAGATAGCATCCGGATGCAGATGATGGATATTTATAATTAGGTCTGTTCAACAGAGCAGATTATGTGTTAATATGTAAGTGAATTCGGAACCCATGTTCAATCGGGTTCCGAATTGTAAAAATATCAGAACATTTGAAGAGAAAGGAGAAAGAACGTGTTTAAACAACTGTTGGCATTTACAATGGCGGGCATTCTGGTTTTACATACACCATTGACTGTCTGTGCAGGCGAAATAGGTGGGGGGGGGTATGGACCGTACCGTCCAGCTTGCAGAAATAGGGAATCCAGGTCCAAATAGGGACGTCAATACGCGTGATCACGCGGCAAATTTCACAAAAACAGGTCAAACAGACCAGAACAATAAGAGCGATCAGCAGGATGTGCCGGAAGGTACAAGCAGCAATTTGACGGATACTGATCAGACGAATACAGGGGATAACGGTTCAGAACAAAAGGAAGAATCATCGGAAACGAATCCTTCGGATTTGAACGAAGGCGGGGATGTTCATGAAGATGACAGCCTTTTAGAGCCCAATCCTGGCGGAACAGAAGGAGACGAAACAGCTTCCGGTGGAGCAGACGGGAATGGAACGAATCCTGACGAAACAGAGGGGAACGAAACGGATTCCGACGGGACGGAGGGGAATGAAACAGATCCTGACGGAGCAGAGGGAGACGAAACGGATTCCGATGGAGCAGACGGGAATGAAACGGATCCTGACGAAACAGAGGGAGACGAAACAGATACGGATGAGGCGGACACAAAGGAGGAAAACCGTGAAGATGCCGAAATCAGTGAAATTCCGGAGGAGGAATTATTAGCTGCATCCGAATCAGACTTTACATATACGGTAGAGGGCAGCAGTGCTACGATCACAGGGTATACCGGAAGTGAAGCAGAACTGGTCATTCCGGAGAAGCTGGGTGAAAATACGGTTGCAGTGATTGGTGCAGAGGCATTTAAAGCTAATACAACTTTAACGGGTGTCACGATTCCGGACAGTGTGACGGAGATCGGAAAATCGGCATTCATGAACTGTAGCAGTCTGGAAAAGGTTGTAATTCCCGACAGTGTCACGAAGATCGGAGGGTCTGCGTTTGTATTCTGCAGTGCGCTGAATACGGTGAATTTGCCGAAGAGCCTGACAAATCTGGGCAACGGTGCGTTCAGAGGATGTGAAGCATTAAAAGAGATAGAGATACCGAAGAGTCTGGTGCAGGCAGGCGATGGTCTCGGATATAGTGTTTTTGACAGCAGCGGACTGGAAACAGTTACTTTTGAAGAGGGAACCACCAAAATCTTAGATCACCTGCTGGAGAATACCGGGAGGTTAAAGCAGGTTACGATTCCAGCTACTGTGACGGAGATTGGTGAGTCTGCGTTTTTAAGAAGCACCGGTCTTGAGATGATCGAAATTCCCGACAGTGTGACGAAGATCGGAGGGTCTGCGTTTGTATTCTGCAGTGCGCTGAATACGGTGAATTTGCCGAAGAGCCTGACAAATCTGGGCAACGGTGCGTTCAGAGGATGTGAAGCATTAAAAGAGATAGAGATACCGAAGAGTCTGGTGCAGGCAGGCGACGGTCTCGGATATAGTGTTTTTGAAAACAGCGGACTGGAAACAGTTATTTTTGAAGATGGAACGATAAAAATCGTAGAATTCCTGCTGCAGAATGCCGGGAATTTAAAGCAGGTTACGATTCCAGCTACTGTGACGGAGATCGGTGAGTCTGCGTTTTTAAGATGTACCAGTCTTGAGGTGATTGAAATTCCGGACAGTGTGACGAAGATCGGAAAGTCTGCGTTTAAATTCTGCAGTGCACTGGCAACGGTGAAACTGCCTGAGAATCTGAATGATATAAGCGACAGTGCGTTTGAAAACTGTACGGCACTAAAAGAAATACAGATTCCCGGAAGTTTGTCAGAAATGAGTGGCAGACTGAACAACGGTGTTTTTCAGGGCAGCGGGCTGGAAACGGTTACTTTCAAAGAGGGAACCACCAGAATTATAGACCGTTTGCTGCAGAATGCCGGAAATTTAAAGCAGGTTACACTTCCCTCTACCGTGACGGAGATCGGAGAGTCGGCATTTTCACAGTGCAGCAGTCTTGAGACAATCGAAATTCCGGACAATGTCACGAAAATTGGAAGCGGTGTTTTTTACAAGTGCAGTATGCTGTCTGCGGTGCATTTATCAAGGAGCCTGACAAATATCGGCGATGGTGCATTCAGAGGATGTGCAGCCTTAAAAGAGATAGAAATACCGAAGAGTCTGGCGGAGATAGATAACAGTCTCAGATACAGTGTTTTTGAAGGCAGCGGATTGGAAACAGTTACTTTTGAAGAGGGAACAACCAGAATTGTGGACCGCTTACTGCAGGAAAGCGTGGGTCTGAAGCAGGTTACGCTTCCCTCTACCGTGACGGAGATCGGAGAGTCGGCATTTTCACAGTGCAGCAGCCTGGAAACAATTAAGATTCCGGACAGTGTAACAATAATAGGTAAGCGGGCATTCTGGAAGTGTACGAGCCTGTCGGATGTTAATCTGTCAAAGAGCCTCACGAAATTGGGGGATGCTGTATTTGAGGATTGTACAGCACTTAAAACGGTTGAGATACCGAAAGCCCTGATCAGTGCGCCGGAGACGGCAGCATTCAAAGGAAGCGGGCTGGAAACAGTAACCTTTGAGGAGGGTGCCACAAAAGTCATTGATCAGCTTTTGAAGGATTGCGGAGCATTGAAAAACGTTACCATTCCTGAAACAGTTACGGAGATCGGGAATAACGCATTTGCACGTTGTACCGGATTGGAAGGGATTACGCTTCCGGACAGTATTTCGAAGATCGGGAGTTCCGCATTCTATAACTGTACGAGCCTGTCGTCTGTGAATCTTCCGAAAAGCCTGTTATACATAGGCGGAAGCGGATTCGGGAACTGCAGTGCACTGAAAGTGATAGAGATACCCAAGGTTCTGAAAGATGTGAATGGAGGGGCATTCGGCGGAAGCGGCCTGGAAACGGTTACTTTTGAGGAAGGTACAATAAAGGTTATTGACAGTCTTTTAAGAGGCTGTGCGCAACTGAAATCTGTTACCATACCGGATACGGTCACGGCCATAGGCGTGTCAGCTTTCGACCGTTGTTCAGCACTGACTGCTGTTGAGATTCCGGCCAGTGTTACGACGATCGGTGATCAGGCGTTTGCAGGCTGCGCAGGACTGACGGGAATCGTGATTTCTGACAGCGTTACCGGGATAGGAATGAGGGCTTTTGCTGATTGTACGAGCCTGGGACAATTGATGCTGTCGAAGAGAGTGGCACAGATCGGAAACAATGCTTTTCAAAATTGTACTTCTTTGACGCAGGTGGAGATTCCTAAGAGTCTGGTGAATGCCAGCGGCATTTTCACAGGGTGCAGCAGCTTGAAGAAGATCACTTTTGAAGAAGGGATGGAGATCATCAGGGAAGGATTGCTTCGGGACTGCAATGGCCTTGAGGAAATCATCATCCCGGATACAGTTACGGAAATCGGAAGTTATGCATTCAGCGGCTGTAGCAGCCTCAATAAAATAGATATTCCGGATTCTGTTGTGACGATCGGGTCATATGCCATGAACTGTTGCAGCAGTCTGGCGGCAGTTGAGATCCCGGGAAGTGTCACAACGATCGGAGATTATGCGTTTTCCGGTTGTATTGCGTTGACATCTGCAGAGTTGGCAGATGGCGTTAAGACACTTGGGGAGAATGCATTCTCCAATTGTATGGCGTTACCGTCATTTGTGATGCCGGACAGTGTGACGGAAATCGGTACGCGCGTATTCAGTGAGTGCGGTAAGCTGACCACGGTGACGCTTTCCCGGAATCTGGAGATTATCAATGGCGGCACATTCAGAAGAAGTGGTTTGACGGCGATTACAGTGCCGGAATCTGTCCGCTTGATCTGTGCGGATGCGTTCGAGGGCTGTACGGAACTGGCAGAAGTAAATCTTCCGGAGGAACTGGCTTCGATTGGAGATTATGCATTTCAAGGATGTAAGAAATTGTCCGGGATCGTGATGCCGGACAGTGTAACAAGTCTTGGCGCATATGCGTTTGAGGCATGTGAACTTCTTGCAGATGTGACGCTGGGATCAGGGATTGAACAGATTGGGCCGCATACTTTTGATGGATGCTCTTCCCTGACAGAAATTATCCTGCCGTACCGTGTGCAGAGAATAGAGGATACTGCATTCAGGAATTGTATATCACTGGTAGACATTACGATTCCGAGAAGCACTACGGAGATCGGTAATGAAGCCTTCAACTATGATTATCTTAATAAGCTGACAATCCGTGGGGTCAAAGGGACCTATGCTGAAGAATTTGCCAATAGCAGACAGGTCACTTTTGTACCGATCAGCATACCGGCAACGGAAGTGAGACTGAATAAGACAGAGCTTGTGCTTCTGAAGACAGGGTCTGCGGAATTGTTTTTAAGTGTGAGACCAGTTGATTTTACGGATGAGGTAGTGTGGAGAAGTCTTGATGAAGATGTAGTATCTGTATCGGATAAAGGGCAGGTTACGGCTGTAGGAGCGGGTGTCACGCAGATTAAGGTGACAGTCGGAGAGATAGAAGTCTTCTGTGATGTTACAGTGATCCAGACAGTAGAACAGATCATATTAAGTGAAATGTTTCTGAAGATGGAGGCGTTGGAGACCTTTACTCTGACTGCGGAAGTGCTGCCAGAAGACGCACTTGATAAAGATATCATATGGAGTTCTTTAGATGAATCGGTTGCTGCCGTAGACCAGAACGGAAAGGTGACAGCCCGCGGCAAAGGAAGTACGATTATTAAAGCAACAGCCCAGGACGGCGGCGGAGAAGAGGCACGATGCAATGTGACAGTGACGAATAACGGTTACATTTGTACGAGTGCGGAGGAGATGGAGAGTCCCCATGATTATCTGCCGGATTGCAGTGATGTCTGGATTTATACTGAGGAGGGTGCAGAGAAACTTGAGGTTACCTTTGACGAGATGACCAAAGTAGAAGAAAACTATGATTTCATCTACATATATGACGGTAATAATAAGCGGATTGGCAGATACACCGGTACGCAGCTTGCGGGAAAAACGATCGAGGTTGCGGGTGATACTGTCATGATCAGGCTGGTCACGGACGAAAGAGGCAATATGTGGGGCTTCAAAGTGACGTCGATCTCCAATCCGGAAAGGGTATTGGATCATGATGTGCCGGAGGGAGGCATCCCGGATGGAATATGGACAGCCGGTATTGAGAAGGACGGATATGCATATACGGGGAAAGCTATTAAACCGGATATCCGTGTTTATGACGGGGACCGGAGACTGCGGGCCGGAACGGATTATACCGTTACATATAAAAATAATGTGAAAGCCAATGATGGAAGCACGGTTAACACTGCACCCACAGTTACCATAAAAGGAAAAGGGAATTATACCAGGAATGTGTCGATTCCTTTCGCAATCAATAAGGTTGACCTGGGTGACGACCGTCTGGTAACAGCGGCGGATATTATGCTGGCACCCAACAATAAAGTGCAGAAAAAAGCACCCACAGTCATGTTTGGCGGCAAGAAACTGAATAAGGGACGGGATTATAATATTGAGTATGTGAATACGGAAGAAGGCGCATATAAGGATGTGGGTTCTTATGATGTGAAACTGACAGGTGTCGGAAACTTTACCGGCAGCAGGATCGTGAAAATTCATATCACGGACAAGACACTGATCGAGAAAGCGAAAGTGGCTAAAATTCCGAACAAGCCTTATGATAATGTAAAGAATGAAGAGGACTATCGGGTTACGTTATCGGAGTCAGACTTGATTGTGTATATGACATCAAAGAACAGTCCGTTAAAACTGGGTGTGGATTATGATGTAACCTATGAAAACAATGATAGGGTAGGAACGGCTACAGCGGTCATCACCGGCAGGAACAGCTGCGTTGGTACAAAACGGGTTACGTTTAAAATTACGGGAATTTCACTGTCGAAGGTATCAGTGGAAGGAACAAAAGTATTCAGAGATTATAATGGCCAGGAGTGGATTCTGAATCTGTATGTGAAATACGGCGATGAAAGACTCTACGAGGGCAAAGATTATATGGTGTCCTATGATAATAATGAGGATGCAGGTACGGCACGGATCACCCTGACAGGTATCGGTAAATATACCGGTACGGTCAAAAAGAGTTTTCGGATCATGCCGTGTCAGCTGACAGATTCCATGATCCTGGATTCAGGGAGCAGTCTAAAGGTGAAGTATGTAAAAGGCGGCTGCAAACCGAAACCGACTCTTGTGCTGAAGGACAAGAACGGGAAGACAGTACAGCAGCTTGTGGAAGGAATTGACTATACTTTATCTTATAAGAACAATACAAATATAGCAGATGAGAAAGCCAGGAAAGTTCCTGTTATCCAGATTAAAGGAAAAGGAAATTATAAGGGGACGCTGACGAAGGCATTTGCCATTGAGGTGAAGCCGCTGAATGATGCTTTGGCACCGGTTAAAATGACTGTAGCAGATGTCGGCTATGCAAGCGGCAAAGGAAAGTATATCAGCAAGCCGATACTGACAGATGTGGACGGGAAGGTGCTGAAGGCAAATACAGATTATACAGTGGAGTACAGGCTGGGCAGTGCGGATGGAACACTGCTGGACAATCAGAGTACAGTGGAAGCGGACAGTGAAATATATGTGACTGTTACGGGTAAAGGAAAGTACAGCGGAATGTTGCAGGCAGTTTACCGTGTAACACAGTATAATTTCACGAAAGCGTCCATAACGATCGACCCGCAGATCTATACCGGAAGAGTGGTTAAACTGTCGGCGAAGGACGTTCATGTTAAGATGGGCAAAAATGAACCGGAACTTGAGTGGGGTACTCAGTTCGAGATCATTGAGGACAGTTATGTGAATAATATAAAGAAAGGAACGGCCAGCGTGAAGATCAGAGGACTCGGCAGTTATGGCGGTACGAAAACGGTGAAGTTTAAGATTAATACCAGAAATATTGAGTTCTGATGTTTTTTCCATAAAAAAACCGTAGAAACAGAATAATCAGGCAAAACCCTCCTGGCCGATGCAGCAGTATACATGCAGAGATCAGGGGGGTTTTGTACGTGAATCCATGGCTTATGCAGAAAAACCGTAAAATATTTCGTTTCTTCGGTTGACGGAGATTGCATACTATATTATAATAACATATGTTACCAAAAGATAATGGTTGTATTAGGGGAAAGGGTATATCTTATGGCAAGAAAAGAGACGATCACGAAGGAAGAAATATTGAACGCGGCATTCCAGATGACGAGAGAGGAAGGCTTTGCACAGGTGAGTGCCAGAACGCTGGCGGCCAGGGCGGGATGTTCCACACAGCCTATTTTCCGTGTGTATAAGAACATGGAAGAGCTGGGAGAAGATCTGTTTGGCAGGGCAATAGAATTTTTCAGTACATATTGTGCCGGATTTGCGAAAGTCAGCAGCACGCCTTTTGTCAATATGGGGATCGCGTATATTCGTTTTGCACAGGAAGAAAGGCAGTTGTTCAAGCTCCTGTTCATGTCCGAGAATCGTCACGGTAAGAGTCTGTATGATCTGTTGAACGGAAACAGCGGTACGGTGGTCAGAGAGATCGGCAATGCAAAGGTTCACGGATGCAAGGATCCCAGCGGCATGTTTATGCGGATGTGGATCTGTATCCACGGGTCGGCGTGTATGTCACTGACGGGAGACTATGATCTTCCGGAAGATGAGACGATCAAGTTACTGGAAGAATCTTATAAGGCTTTTTTGAACGTATAATACTGCGACCTGCATCCGGGTTCTTTGAGGAATACATTTAAGCGCAGATGCGGGCTGTTACCATAGAACAGACGGGAAGGGCGTATTTTCGGTAGAAGATGGTTATACAGAATCGTTATGATATTATCACAAGGATCAATGAACATTACGGCAAGATGAGCAAAGGGCAGAAAGCCATATCCGCGTTTATCTATGATCACTACGATCAGGCGGTGTTCATGACGGCGGCCAAACTGGGGGAGACGGTAGGAGTCAGTGAGTCTACCGTTGTCCGCTATGCCATGTTTATCGGTTACAACGGGTATCCGGAATTTCAGAGGGATCTGGAAGACTGGGTGCAGAATAAAATCAATTCCGTTCAGAAGATCGGTGCCAAGTACGGCAAGAGCACCCAGTCGGAAATACTGACCTCGGTGCTGGAAGCGGATATCGAGAAGCTGCAGGATACCATTCACAGTCTGGATCCGGTTGCTTTTGAGACAGCGGTGGATATTATTCTTGAAGCAAAAAATGTTTATGTGATGGGAGTCAGAAGCTGTGAACCGCTGGCGGATTTTTTGCACTTTTATCTGAATATGATCAGGGGAAATGTGATACTGCTTAAGACTACCAGTGTGTCTGAAACCTTTGAGCAAATGATCCGCATCGACGAGCAGGATGCTATGATCGGCATCAGCTTTCCAAGGTATTCCATGCGTACCTTAAAGGCAATGGAGTTTGCCAACGACAGGAATGCCAAGGTGATCACGGTGACGGATTCCGTGCATTCGCCCATGAACCTGTATTCTTCCTGCAACCTTCTGGCAAGAAGCGATATGGTTTCTATCGTTGATTCGCTGGTGGCGCCCCTTAGCGTGATTAACGCACTGGTGGTTGCCATGTGTCTGAAACGGCCGGAGGAAGTGAAGAAGAATCTGAAGAATCTGGAAGAGGCATGGAATAATTATCAGGTTTACCTGAATGATGAGATTAATTTTATCGATGAGGAGCCGATGCTCAATTATTCTTTGCGGAAAAAAGAAGAGTGATCGGGCATATTGCCGGTATCATGCGCAGACCGGGCAGAACCGGACCAGGACAGCGTAGAAATAAAGAGAAGAATGGAAGAAAATGAGTAATGTAATCATAACAGGCGGCGGCGCGGCGGGCATGATGGCGGCGTACGCCGCTGCAGAGCGTGGACACAGTGTGGTGCTGATAGAGAAGAATGAAAAACTTGGAAAAAAGATCTTTATTACAGGCAAAGGCCGTTGTAATGTGACCAATGCCTGTGAGCAGGACAAGCTGTTTGAAAATGTGGTGAGCAATCCGAAGTTTTTATACAGTGCTTTTTATGACTTTGACAATCAACAGTTGATGGAACTTATAAAAAATGCAGGCTGTCCGCTTAAAGTGGAGCGGGGAGAGAGGGTTTTTCCGGTATCTGATCATTCTTCCGATATTATAGCAGCCATGGAACGTCTTATGCGAAAGAAGGGCGTGGAGATCCGGCTTCACAGGACGGTAAGCGAAGTGCTTGCACAGGACGGACAGGTGACCGGAGTAAAGACAACGGACGGGAAAACTTTTGCGGCGGATGCCGTGGTGCTGGCTACCGGCGGATTGTCTTATCCCACGACCGGTTCCACGGGAGACGGATACCGGATAGCAAAAAATCTGGGACACACGGTAAAGGAATGTACCCCGGCGCTGGTGCCTATGGAGATCAGTGAGCCCTGGTGCCGTCTTTTACAGGGGCTTTCATTGAAAAATGTGACTCTTACAATGGCCTGCGGTACAAAGAAGATCTGGCAGGGGTTCGGAGAGATGCTTTTTACCCATTTCGGGCTCAGCGGTCCACTTGTTCTGTCAGCCAGCAGCTTTTATCATAAATGTAAGAACCCGGATGAGGTGACGGTCACCGTCAACCTGAAGCCGGCGCTCACGGCAGAGCAGCTTGACAAGAGAATCCTGCGTGAATTTGAACAAAATCTGAACAAGCAGTTTAAAAATGTGATCGGCAGCCTTTACCCGGCCAAACTGACACCGGTGATGATCAGTCTGTCAGGGATCGACGGGGAAAAGAAGATTCATGAGATCACACGGAAAGAACGGGAGAATCTGGTTGAACTTACCAGAAACCTGCAGATGCATGTAAGCGGCCTGCGGGATTATACGGAAGCCATCATCACGCAGGGCGGCATTAAAGTGAAAGAGGTAAATCCGTCCACGATGGAGTCCAGACTGGTGAAAGGGTTGTATTTTGCAGGAGAACTTCTGGATCTGGATGGGGTTACCGGCGGCTTTAATCTGCAGATCGCCTGGTCTACGGGACATCTGGCGGGAAGCAGCATACCGGATGGAGACTGAAAACCGGGGAAAATGGACAGAGAACTGGAAATATATGTGGATGAAATAAAGAAATGCATAGGTATTGAATGGTCAAATACTCATGCAGGAAGGAAGAGGAAAACAGTATGAGCTTTAATATCGCAATTGACGGGCCTGCCGGTGCGGGCAAGAGCACCATCGCCAGGAAAATAGCAAAGAGGCTGGGATATATCTATGTGGACACGGGGGCAATGTACCGTGCTATGGCGCTGTATCTGATCAGGGAGCATATTGATCCTTCCGAGACGGAGAAGATTGACGCAAGATGTGAGGAAGCGGATATTACCATCGGTTATGAAAACGGAGAACAGATCGTTTATTTAAACGGTGAAAATGTGAACGGGTTGATCCGCACGGAAGAGGTGGGAAACATGGCATCAGCCAGCAGCCCCAACCCCAACGTCAGGAAAAAGATGGTGGAGCTGCAGCAGAAACTGGCGGCCAGCCGGGATGTGGTCATGGACGGGCGTGATATCGGCACTTGTGTGCTTCCGGATGCACAGGTAAAAGTGTATCTGACGGCGGACAGCCGGGTGCGGGCTGAGAGACGATATAAAGAGTTGGCGGTAAAAGGTGTCTCGTGTGATCTTGATACGATCGAGAAGGATATCATCGAACGGGATCATCAGGATATGACAAGAGAGATTTCCCCGCTGATGCAGGCGGAGGACGCTGTATTGATCGATTCCTCCGATATGACCATCGACCAGGTTGTGGAAGCGGTCATCGGGCTGGCGGGAGACAGATAAAGGTTAACTTACGTGAGGGCAGAAGCCGGAAATTTAAAGCCCGTATCCATTCAGTGCTGTTCAGTGCTGCGGGGAAAACGGGTTATGTACAAAAAAGCGGGAAGAGAAATTCGGAAGGGTATCAAAATTTATGGAAGTAATACTGGCTGAACATGCCGGATTCTGTTTCGGTGTCAAGCGGGCGGTGGAGCAGGTATATGAGCAGGTTTCCAGGGGAGGCCCGATCTATACATACGGTCCCATCATCCACAATGAGGAAGTGGTGAAAGATCTGGAACAGAAAGGCGTACAGGTGATCGAGACGGAAGAACAGCTTCGGGAGCTTACGGAAGGAACTGTGGTGATCCGTTCCCACGGCGTTTCCAGAAAAATCTGTGAGATGATAGAAGCACAGGGGCTTGCCTGCGTGGATGCCACCTGTCCTTTTGTGAAACGGATTCATAATATTGTGGAGACAGAGAGTAAAGCAGGTAAGAAGATTGTGATCATCGGTAATGCCGGGCATCCGGAAGTAGAAGGAATCATGGGGTGGTCGGCGGTACATGCAGATGTTGTCGAATCCCTGGAAGAGGCGCAGAATTACGCCTTTGGACAGGGTCAGGAGATGTGTATTGTGTCCCAGACGACATTTAACTACAATAAATTTCAAGATATGGTTGAAATTTTTATGAGAAAAGGTTACAATGTTTATGTTGTGAATACTATATGTAACGCTACGGAAGTGCGACAGACTGCGGCCAGGAAGATAGCCGCGCAGGTCGATGTTATGATAGTAATAGGTGGTAAACATAGTTCTAATACAAGGAAGCTATATGAGATCTGCATGCAGGAGTGTGCAAATACGTATTTTATACAGACACTCGACGACTTGCATCTGGACTTACCTAAATCTGTCCGACTGGTGGGTATTACAGCAGGGGCTTCAACCCCAAACAATATTATCGAGGAGGTTCAAAATTATGTCAGAGTTAACTTTTGAACAAATGTTAGAAGAGTCTTTAAAGACAATACACACAGGAGAGGTTGTTGAAGGTACCGTGATCGATGTGAAGCCGGAAGAGATTATTCTCAACATCGGATATAAATCAGATGGTGTTCTTACAAGAAACGAATATACGAACGAACCAAATGTGGATCTGACAACCATCGCCAAACCGGGCGATACGATGGAAGTGAAAGTGCTTAAGGTAAATGACGGTGAGGGACAAGTTCTCCTTACTTACAAGCGTCTTGCCGCAGACAGAGGCAATAAGAGAATCGAGGAAGCATATAATAACAATGAGGTGCTCAAGGCGAAGGTTGCTCAGGTACTTGACGGCGGTTTGAGTGTTGTAGTGGAAGAGGTAAGGATTTTTATTCCGGCAAGTCTTGTATCCGATACTTACGAGAAAGATCTGACCAAGTATGCAGGTCAGGAGATTGAGTTTGTGATCAGCGAGTACAATCCGAAGAGAAGAAGATATATCGGTGACAGGAAGCAGCTGATTCTTGCCGAGAAAGCTGAGATGCAGAAGAAACTGTTCGAAACGATCAAACCCGGTGACACTGTGGAAGGTACAGTTAAGAATGTGACTGATTTCGGTGCGTTTATTGATCTTGGCGGCTGTGACGGACTGCTTCATATTTCTGAGATGTCATGGGGCAGAGTGGAGAACCCGAAGAAAGTGTTTAAGGTTGGCGATGTTGTCAAAGTGCTGATCAAAGATATTTCCGGCACGAAGATCGCACTCAGCCTTAAATTTGAAGACCAGAATCCGTGGAAGGATGCGGCGGAGAAATATGCGGTTGGCAGTGTAGTGACCGGTAAAGTGGCAAGAATGACTGATTTCGGTGCATTTGTTGAATTGGAAGCGGGTATTGACGCATTACTTCATGTATCCCAGATTTCCAAGGAGCACATCGAGAAACCTTCCGATGTTCTTAAGACAGGGCAGGAAGTGACCGCTAAGGTTGTTGATTTTAATGAAGCGGATAAGAAGATCAGCTTAAGCATTAAAGCATTGTCTGCACCTGAAGCGGCGGCAGAGAAGGCTGATGAAGATGCGGATGTTGTGTCCGTGGATATTGATGCAGTGATTTCCGGAGAGGATGCCGGGGAAGAGACAGAGGCATAAAGTGCGCGAAGTCCGCAGGCAGGATAAGGCGGCACGCGGCCCGGGTGCACTGTGGATAAGATATAAACAGAATAATATAATTAACAGGCGGTGACGATTATGGCATATGATTATGAGTATTTCAAGAAGGCGGTCTATGATCTGACAAAAATTGATTTGAATGCTTATAAAGAGAAGCAGATGAAACGTCGGATCGATACACTGATCGCCAAGAACAAGGTCGTTGGTTACGACAAGTATGTTGCGGCGCTGAAGGCAGACCACAATATGTTCGACGAGTTTGTGAATTATCTGACGATCAATGTATCTGAGTTTTATCGTAATGTGGATCAGTGGAAACTTCTGGATCAGGAAATATTCCCGGATCTGATCAAACGTTACGGAAAGAATCTTAAGATATGGAGTGCGGCCTGTTCCACCGGCGACGAGCCTTATTCGCTTGTTATGGCGCTTTCCAGACATCTGCCGATGAACCAGATCAAGATTTATGCAACGGATCTGGATAAACAGGTTATTGCTAAGGCCAAAGCAGGATTATATTCTGCGAAGAGCGTTGTAGGTGTTCCGGATGATCTCAAGAAGAAATTCTTTACGAAGATAGGACCTTCTTACCAGATTTCCGATGAAGTTAAGGCAAGAGTAGAATTTAAAGAACATAATCTGTTAAAAGATACTTATCCGACAGACTATCATCTGATTGTATGCCGGAACGTACTGATCTATTTTACTGAGGAAGCGAAAGATGAAGTCTTCCGCAAGTTCCAGAGAAGCCTGAGACCGGGCGGATATCTGTTTATCGGAAGTACAGAGCAGATCATTAACCATAAGGAAGTCGGTTTTGAGAGAAAGAATTCATTCTTTTATCAGAGACCGATGTAGAATGTCAATTCGATATAATGTACAAATAAGAAGGACACTTCGTGGTAAGGTGTCCTTCTTTATGGTATAAAAAATTTCTCGACTTATCCGAGTTCGCGGCAATCTAATATGTCTTTGCCATCCTTTCGAGCAGATACTGTGCATAGCGGGAAAAAAGTTTTCTGTCTTTCTTCATTTCGTCAGTCAGTTCAAAAAACAATTCCTTGCTTTTATAATTTCTTTTGAAAAAAGGCTCCATAAAGATATCCCACTGTGGCAGATAGGTGGAAAATTTGCGTGTATAGCAGTTTGCGGCGGATGCCTGTGCACGATGCGCCTTGTCTACAAAAGAGGCAACCGATTTATGGAGTGCCATATCTTCTTCGGGAAGATAATAGTAATCTTTATAATTAGAATAGAAATATTTCATTTCTTCTTCGTAGACAGGAACTTTCAGGATACCCTCTGAAGCTTCTCCGCTGAAATAACAGCTGTTTGAAAGATTGGAGATCGTAAGCGGGAGAGGCGTAGGAAGTTCCAGCTTCATCAGCAGTTCCTGTTTTTCGTGTCCGTGGTAATCTACAAAATGATTCGACTGTACTTTTTTTGCCTTGACTGTCCCGTTGAAAAGATCGTAAAAGGCAAGTAAAGGCAGGATCTGCAGCATACCTCTGATGTCGTCACTGTTGTGGAGCAGGAGAAAACGACATGACTTATCGTCATGATTTTTTACGTAATCATGATAGATTCCGATCAATTCGCCGCCGTTATAAGTATCTTCTCTTTCAACGCACAGAAGTTCCTCCAGGGTTCTCTGTTTACAGTTAGGCGTGTGAAGAAAAAACTTGTAGGGAGAGATTCTCTTATAGATGTCGATCCCCTCAAATTTGTCGAAATTGTACGGCAAATTATGCATTTCGCACTTTTGTAGAAGATAGGGCAGGTCGAAATTGTTGCCGTTAAAGTGGATCAGGTGGGTAAAGTCCGCTGCGAAGGAAAAGAAATCCGTGAGCAGAGCTTTTTCGTCCTGATAATGTTCGGCAAACCACTGCTTGATGTGCCAGCAGCCGGTATAAAAGTATGCTGCCCCGATCAGGTAAAGGGAGGAGCTTTTTGCAGTAAAACCGGTGGTTTCGATGTCAACGAGAAGCAGTTTCTCCAACGGAGCGATGCGCTCAAGTGGGTATTGTATGGTAAAATTTTCAAGGGTTTGATTGATCGTTCTCATATTGTTCCTCATTCCGGAGCGTTTTGTGCGGCGGGATATATAAATCTCACATTTGCGTATGCCGTAAAGGCTGATCTGCGGCGCTCCGACACAAACAGCCGTGTGACAGATCTTTGCTTTTTCAAGTTATATACCCGCGAAAAATAACTTAGATATATACTAACATATTTTTTGAAATAGCAGTAGTTTTTTTCGTCGAAAAATAGTATATTTATAATAGTGTTTTTTACGGCCCTGTGTCCTGTTGATTCGGCATCAGACAGTATGCGGAATGACTCAACCGGTTCGGCGGGCGTGAAGCAATGATACTATATGGAAAGAGGGGCGAAGAATGGCGAAGTTAACATTTCAGGGCGGTATCCATCCCTACGACGGCAAGGAACTGTCCAAGGATAAGCCGATCAAGGCTGTTCTGCCGAAGGGCGATCTGGTATATCCGCTGTCTCAGCATATCGGTGCACCGGCGAAGCCGATCGTGGAGAAGGGTGAGCATGTGCTGACCGGGCAGAAAATTGCGGAGGCGGGCGGTTTTGTATCGGCGCCGATCTATGCGACAGTGTCTGGTACGGTTAAAGCGATCGAGCCGAGACGTGTCGTAACCGGAGATAATGTGATGAGCATTATTATCGAGAATGACGGGCTGTATGAAGAAGTGGAATATCCGGCGGTGAAACCTTTGGAGGAGATGTCCAGGGAAGAGATCATTGAGAGGATCAAGGAAGCCGGTATAGTAGGTATGGGCGGTGCGGGGTTCCCGACTTTTATCAAGCTTTCACCCAAAGAGCCGGATAAGATCGATTATGTGATTGCAAACTGTGCGGAATGTGAACCTTACCTTACATCTGATTACAGAAGAATGATAGAGGAACCGGAGAAGCTGGTCAAGGGGTTAAAGGTATCCCTGAGACTTTTTGAGAATGCCAGGGGTATACTGGCGGTAGAAGATAACAAACCGGACTGCATCGAGATTTTGAAGAAGCTGACGAAAGACGAGCCGAAGATCAGTGTCAAGGCGCTTAAGACCAAGTATCCTCAGGGTGCCGAGCGTCAGATTATTTATGCAGCTACGGGACGGGCAATTAATTCCACAATGCTTCCTGCAGATGCGGGGTGCGTGGTGAACAATGTAGATACGGTGGTTGCGATCTATCATGCCATTTATGAGGGGAAACCGCTTATGAACCGTATCGTTACCGTAACCGGAGATGCGGTGGCTGATCCCCGGAACTTTATTGTGCGGATCGGCACTAATTACCATGAACTGATCGAAGAGGCGGGAGGATTTAAGACACCCCCTGTTAAAATTATTTCCGGCGGTCCGATGATGGGATTCGGTATTTTTGACCTGGATGTGCCGACCACAAAGACGGCATCGGCGCTGCTGTGTCTGACCCAGGACGATGTGTCCCGCATGGAACCCAGCGCCTGCATCAACTGCGGCCGGTGCGTGGAAGCCTGTCCCAGCCGGCTTGTACCGAGTATGCTGGCTGATTATGCAGAGCATTACGAGGAAGAGCAGTTTTTGTCTCACGAAGGACTGGAGTGTGTGGAATGTGGTTGCTGCAGTTTTGTGTGTCCGGCTAAGAGACCGCTTACACAGTCAATCAAATCCATGCGTAAAATACAGCTTGCGAAGAAGAAAAAGTAGGAAGAAAGGAGCATATATAAAGATATGAGTGATTTAATGAAGGTATCTTCCAATCCGCATGTCAGATCCAAAACCGGCACCAGTAATATTATGCTGGCCGTAGTGATCGCCCTTCTTCCGGCGGCTGGATTCGGTATTTATAATTTCGGATTGGATGCACTGATTCTGATTCTGGTTACGGTGGCATCCACAGTGATTACAGAATTTGTTTTTGAGAAAATATGTAAGAAAAAAGTTACGATAGGAGACTACTCGGCGGTTGTGACAGGATTGCTTCTGGCGCTGAATCTGCCTGCTTCCGCACCCTGGTGGATCGGCGTGACAGGCGGTGTGTTCGCGATTCTTGTGGTGAAAATGCTGTTCGGCGGACTGGGACAGAATTTTATGAATCCTGCGCTGGGTGCCAGATGCTTCCTGCTGATCTCTTTTACGTCCATTATGACAAACTTTGAATGTGACGGATACACGGGGGCAACGCCGCTTGCAGATCTGAAGAGCGGACTGGATGTAAACATTCTGGATATGGTCATCGGAAGGACGGCAGGTACGATCGGTGAGACATCTATGATAGCTATTGTGATCGGCGCCTGTTTCCTGATTCTGACGGGTGTGATCGATCTGCGGATTCCGGGCAGCTACATAATAAGCTTTGCTGTTTTTGTTTTGATCTTTGGCGGGCATGGGCTGGATTTTGCGTATGTTTCCGCGCATCTTGCAGGCGGTGGTCTGATGCTGGGTGCATTCTTTATGGCTACTGACTATGTGACCAGGCCCATCACGAAGAACGGACAGTACCTTTTCGGTATTTTATTAGGTGTTTTGACGGGAATCTTCCGTATATTCGGACCTTCCTCCGAAGGAGTGTCCTATGCGATCATCATCGGCAACCTGCTTGTGCCGTTGATCGAGAAGATCACTCTTCCGAAAGCTTTTGGTAAAGGAGGAGAAAAAGTATGAAAGAAATGATGAAAAATACAGGGATTCTGCTGGTGATTACGCTGGTGGCCGGACTGGTGTTAGGACTGGTGTATCAGATCACGAAGGATCCCATTGCCAGACAGGAAGCACAGGCAAAACAGGAGGCTTGTCAGGAAGTCTTTCAGGATGCCGCATCTTTTGGAATGATAGGAGTGGAAGCTGTGGATGCTGCCGGATGGAATGAGGCCGGATATTCACAGGAAAGTATTGATGAGGTAATGGAGGCAAAAGATGCTTCCGGAAATCTTCTCGGATATGTGGTTACGGTGACCACCAGAGAAGGATACGGCGGGGATATACAGTTTTCTGTCGGAATACGGATGGATGGAACAGTTAACGGTATTTCGATTTTATCCATTTCAGAGACGGCAGGTCTGGGTATGCAGGCGGAGGACGTACTGAAGCCTCAGTTTGCGGATAAACAGGTAGAGAAATTTGAGTATACAAAGAACGGCGCTGCATCAGAGAATCAGATCGATGCGATTTCCGGGGCTACGATCACCACAAATGCAGTGACCAATGGAGTCAATGCTGGTTTATACTATTTCCAGACTAAATTGGGAGGAGGTAGTGCAAATGAATAGTGCAAAAGAACGTCTTGTTAACGGCATTGTAAAAGAAAATCCCACCTTTGTGCTGATGCTCGGCATGTGTCCTACACTGGCGGTTACCACATCGGCAGTTAACGGATTAGGTATGGGGCTGACCACAATGGTGGTGCTCGCACTGAGTAATGTATTCATTTCCCTGCTCAGAAACATCATACCGGATAAAGTGCGTATTCCGGCATTTATTGTTATCATTGCGTCATTTGTGACGGTGGTGGAGCTGCTGCTTCAGGGATTTATCCCCTTTCTGTATGATGCGCTGGGGATCTATATCCCTTTGATTGTTGTAAACTGTATCATTCTGGGGCGTGCGGAGGCATATGCTTATAAGAATCCTGTGATTCCTTCACTGTTTGACGGAATCGGAATGGGGCTTGGTTTCTCGGTGGCGCTGACTTGTATCGGTGCGGTGCGGGAACTTCTTGGAGCAGGTGAGCTGTTCGGGATTCATGTGATGCCCGAAAGTTTTGTACCGGTAAGCATCTTTATTATGGCGCCGGGAGCGTTCTTTGTTCTTGCGCTTCTGACAGCGATCCAGAATAAAGTAAAGATCGCCGGGGAGAAAAAGGGTAAGGATATGTCGAAGATCCAGTCCGGCTGCAATTCGGACTGTATGAATTGCTCTGACAGCGGCTGTGCGCGCAGACTTTATGATGAGAGCGGGGACAGTAAGGTTAAGAAGGCGGCAGGTCAGGCATCTGCAGGAGCGGCAGCACAGCCGGTCGGCCAGGCATCTGCGGGAACAGCGGCACAGTCAGCAAATCAGACATCTGCAGGAGCGGAGGCAGCACAGCCGGTCAGCCAGGCATCTGCGGGAACGGCGGCACAGCCGGCCAACCAGGCATCCGCGGGAACGGCAGCACAGTCAGCCAACCAGGCATCCTCAGAAACAGAGGTAAAAAAATCAGACAGTGAGACACCGGCAGAAGTAGAAAAAGTGACAAAGGAGGATGAGCAGAATGGTTAAAGATTTATTGGTGATTTTGATAGCATCCTCGCTGGTCAATAATGTTGTGCTGAGCCAGTTTCTCGGACTTTGTCCGTTTCTGGGTGTTTCCAAGAAGACAAATACGGCCACTGGTATGGGTGTGGCGGTTATATTCGTCATTACACTGGCATCGGCGGTGGCAGGTGCGATCTACAAATTTATTCTTGTGCCCCTGGATATCACCTATCTGCAGACGATCGTGTTTATTCTCGTTATAGCGGCACTGGTACAGTTTGTGGAGATGTTTCTCAAGAAATTTATACCTTCGCTGTATCAGTCATTGGGTGTATATCTTCCGCTGATCACGACCAACTGTGCAGTGCTGGGCGTTGCGCTCACCAATGTGCAGAAGAGTTATGGCATCGGTACCGGAATCGTGAACGGATTTGCCACAGCTGTGGGATTTACGATCTCCATCGTGATTCTTGCAGGTATCAGGGAGAAGATGACTTATAATGATATACCGGAATCTTTTCAGGGAATGCCCATTGTTCTTGTTACGGCAGGACTGATGGCGATCGCTTTTTGCGGGTTTTCCGGATTACTATAGTTAATTGCAGGCTTTGTTCTGCAAATCTGGAAAATGCGGCGCAATTATATATAAAGTGAGGTAGGGATATGAATATAACCGGAATATTGATGGCGACGATGATCGTAGGAGCGGTTGGATTGTTTGTGGGACTGTTTCTGGGAGTTGCCGGTATCAAGTTTAAAGTAGAAGTAGATGAAAAGGAAGAAGCGGTATTGGGTGTTCTGCCGGGTAATAACTGCGGCGGATGCGGCTATGCAGGCTGTTCCGGGCTGGCGGCGGCCATCGCAAAGGGTGAGGCGCCGGTGAACGCCTGTCCGGTAGGCGGTGAAAAAGTCGGCAGTCAGATCGCTCAGATCATGGGAGTGGAAGCCGGAGACAGTGTGCGGCAGGTGGCATTTGTAAGATGCCAGGGTGACAGGGAGCGCACGAGAACGGATTATGATTACAGCGGAATTGAAGACTGCCGTATGCTGGCCTTTGTGCCAAACGGCGGGCCGAAATCCTGTAATGACGGCTGCCTTGGCTTTGGAAGCTGTGTGAAAGTATGTCCCTTTGATGCAATCCATGTGGTAAACGGTGTGGCGGTGGTAGACAAAGAAGCCTGCAAGGCCTGCGGCAAATGTATCGCAGTATGTCCCAAGAACCTGATCACGTTGATTCCCTATGACGCGAAACATGTGGTGGCGTGCAGCTCGAAAGAGAAAGGTCCGGCTACCATCAAGGCCTGTGATGTGGGCTGCATCGCATGTCAGCTTTGTAAGCGGAACTGTCCGGCGGATGCCATTACGATTGAGGATTTCCATGCTGCCATCGATCAGGAGAAATGTATCGGCTGCGGTGTGTGTAAAGAGAAGTGTCCGAAGAAAGTAATTGTGTAAATGCGATTCGTTTGGCGGACCCGGATCAGCGGGAAGAAGTAGTTTACGACATTCACTTATCGAATCTGGATATGTGGAAAGAACTTAGATCAGCGGAGAGAAGCAGTTTACGGGATTTATTTAACGAATCTGGAACAGTGGAAAGCATTTGAATAAGCAGAAAATGCTGCAGCAGGAAAGAGGAATACGGTGATATGGACGGACAGTTGAAAAGCGGCGCGGTTCTCAGGGCAGAAAGCGGAAGCAGATATACAGTTGAGAAACTGCTGGGATCCGGCGGACAGGGCGAGGTATATTCGGTAAATGCCAACGGCAGAGCTTATGCGCTGAAATGGTATTATAAAAATACGGCAACGAAGAACCAGAAAGAAATACTGGATAATCTGATCCAGAGCGGCGCGCCGGATGATTCTTTTCTTTGGCCGCAGGATATGATTTTAACATCGCCCGGTGAGTCTTTTGGCTATATCATGCCTCTCAGGCCGAAGAATTATAAAAGTATTGTAGATATGATGAAAAGAAGGGCGGAGCCGTCTTTCTACTGTCTGTGCAAAGCTGCCTACAATCTGACAAAAGGGTATAATGCCCTGCATGGAAAAGGGTACAGCTACCGGGACATTTCTTTCGGCAATGTGTTTTTTGATCCGGATACCGGTGATGTGCTCATCTGTGACAACGACAATGTTTCTTATAACGGGGCGAAAACCGGTATATACGGAACGCCCCGCTTCATGGCGCCTGAGATTGTTACAGGTAAGGCGAAACCTTCGAGAAACACGGATCTTTTTTCACTGGCGGTACTCCTTTTCTATATGTTTATGTTGAATCATCCGTTGGAGGGCAGGCGGGAAGCTCAGATCAAATGTATGGATATTCATGCGATGAATCAGTTGTACGGAACAGATCCGCTGTTTATCTTTGACCCGGATCATAAAGACAACCGGCCGCTTGCCGGATATCAGGACAATGCACTCATTTTCTGGGATCTGTATCCACAGCAGTTAAAAGAATTGTTTACCGCGTCATTTACGGTAGGTCTGCAGCAGCCAAACAGGCGGATTACAGAAAGCAAGTGGCTGGAAACATTTGCGAATCTTATGTCAGGGATCATGATCTGTCCAAACTGTGGCGCTGAAGTATTTTATGATCCCGGCAAAGAGGCAAACGGTGTTATGCATACGTGCTGGGGATGCCAGAAGACGGTGCCTGTTCCGTCCAGACTCGTGATCGGCAGAAGTACGATTCTGCTTATGGCAAACACGAAACTTTATATGCATCATATAAACGGCGGACACGATATGGAGACCGTGGCGGGAGAAGTGGTGCAGAATCCGAATAACCCCAGGCTTTGGGGCATCAGAAATTTAACAAAAGACAACTGGACTTATATTAAAGCGGACGGAACCCAGATTCCCGTGATGGAAGGCCGTACAGCAGCGATTGCCAAAGATACGAAGATCGACTTTGGACAGATGACGGGAGAGTTTCATTAGAACAGGGCCGGAATGGCATAAGCAGTATCGCAAGCGGGCTTGCGATATGTATGGGGATTAGCATGGAAGATTATGAAATTCTGAAAAAAATTATACAGGATTATCCGGATGCTCTTTCGGAGCGGAAGAAACTGCAGGCTTTGTTTGCGGATTTTTTTCCACAGGACAGGCTTAAAAGAAATACGCTGCTCATGGCTTTTGATGACGGTATTATAAATGAGATGAGAGGATTGACACAGATCGATCAGATTGCGCTGCACCGGTTTGTCAGGTCTATGGAGCAGGGGTACGGCATAAGGACAAAAAATGCAGAAAATGCCGTACATACATGGGCCCGGGCCATGGGGTTGTTATCGGATCAGGGTACGGCCTGTGCCCGTAACGACAGAGGGCTGGGAGAGCCGGCGGTGGAAGCAGGTGCGAAAGAGTGGGAAGAGGTTGTCAGTGACAGTCTGTATGAGTTTGAAGAAACGTCCTGGGGGATCAAGATCCTTCGATTCGCCGATTTTGATGAGAATGTTGTGGTCATTCCCAACGTCATAGAAGGAAAAAAGGTGATTGCAATCGGGAATCATGCTTTTAAAGGCTGTGTCGGGATTGAGAAGATCATTATTTCAGAAGGAATAGAAATCCTTGGAAACGGTGTGTTTTTGAACTGTAAGGGACTGAAGGAAGTTGTGCTGCCGGGGACTTTGAAGTGTATCGGAACGACGGATCCGACAGGATGCCCGGCGATTTTAGGCAGCATGACCAAGTTTGACGGTGCCTTTGAGTATACTTCCCTGGAGAGCATAACCATACCGGATCGTGTGAAATCTATTGGCGAGCACACGTTTGCGGGCTGCGGAAATCTAAAGAAGGCAGTACTCCCGTTTCGGCTTAAGGAAATTCGGAAAGGAACGTTTCAATGGTGCAGGAGTCTGGAGGAAGTGGTGTTCCCGCGGGAACTGGAAGTGATCAGACTTTCGGCATTTGAAGGATGTGAATCGGTCAGAAATATTGATCTGCCGGAAGGCGTGACAAGCATTGAAGAGGGGGCGTTTGCGGGATGCAGAAGCCTGGAAAGCATTTACATACCGGATTCTGTAACGGAGATCGGGGGCGGAAAAGGCAATGGATTCCTGCAGACCTTCGGCGAATACGAAGAACGGCATGAGAAATTTACGATTTTATGTAATGCAGGCTCCTATGCGATGCGGTATGCCAGAACACAGCAGATAAGATGCGCGAATGTTCAATACTAAGGCGTTTCCGGCTGTTACAAAGTGCAGCTCCATTGTTGTAACTTGAAACGATTGCATGAAAAGTTGATCCACAGTTTTTGTGCAAAATATAGTTAAGAAAGTATAGAGAGGATTATTATGTCAGAACTGAAAAGACCGGGAGGAGAACTGGCAAGCAGGCCGTTACACTTTTTTTGGATCGTGGATTGTTCCGGTTCTATGTATGGTGAAAAGATCGGAACGGTGAATCATGCGATCCAATCCACGATACCGGAAATGGTATCGGCAGCGGAGAACAACCCGAATGCCCAGCTGATGATACGTACCTTGAAATTTTCCACAGGTGCGTCATGGGTGACGAGCAATCCGGTAAATGTGGAAGATTTTGCATGGGATGATTTGGAGGCAGGTGGTGTGACTGATCTGGGGAAAGCGTTTGAGCTTTTATCTGCCCAGCTTACCATTCCGCCGATGTCGGACCGGGCACTGCCACCCGTGCTTGTGTTATTGTCGGACGGACAGCCGACAGATGATTATAAGAAGGCGCTGGCGGAACTCAAGAAGCTTCCCTGGGGCAAGAAAGCAGTAAAGATAGCGATTTCCATCGGACAGGATGCGGATGATGAGGTTCTGGAAGAGTTTACGGGCAATAAAGAGCTGGTTCTTCAGGCGAACAATGCGGCGGCTCTTACGAAGATGATCAGATGGGCATCCACTGCAGCATCTCTTGTGTCGGCGCCTGCAAGCATAGCAGCCGATGGGGAGCGGATATCTGCGGATGGAACTGCCAACCCGGTGATCGTAGATATGGGAGGAAGAATCCCGGATCTTGATGACATTCAGGAAGGTGATGTCTGGTAAAAAAGCGGCAAGGAACGTGCCTTTGGAGCATTTGGGGCATGGATCGTAACACGGTTGCAATTGTGACAGTGAGGCCGGATACTGAACTGTTACGCAGAAAGGACGTTACATATGATGCGAAGTGTATTCGGAGAATCTGTGCAGGGAGCATCCCACATCAGGAACGGAAGAGAATGTCAGGACAGTCTGAAAAAGGTGGAAAAAGATGAAAATACGGTCATACTGGCGGTGGCGGACGGTCACGGAAGTGATTCAAGTCCGTACAGCAAGACCGGCTCTTATGTGGCTGTGAACGTATTCTGCAAAATTCTGGGTGATTATCTGGAAACCTATGAGGGACAGCCGGAGTTTCTTTTGACATTTCTGAAACGGGAAGGCGATACGAAAGTGGCGCAGGCCATTGATGCGGAATGGAAGCGCAGAATACTCAAGATTCACGCCAACTGCAAACGGGAAGTGATTCTGGATGCTGAACAAAATAAAGATAAAGAAGCGATCTATAAAATGTACGGCAGCACACTTCTGGGTCTCGTGATCACGGATACGTTTCTGTTTGCCTTTCAGCTTGGTGACGGGGATATTGTCAGGGTATCCGGAACAGGCGTACAGAATGTGATCGAGGCGGATAAAATTCTGGGAACGGAAACACATTCCCTCAGTAAGCCGCAGTCCTGGAAGAAGGCAGTCACTTTTGTAAAAAGAGAGGATGAAAATGAACCTCTGCCTGTGATGTACATGCTTTCCACGGACGGCATGGCAAACAGTTTTAAAAACGATGATGAATTTAAAAAGACCTGTGAGGATTACTACACGCTGCTTAACGAACATGGCGTAAAGGCGGTATCCGGGAATTTGAAGACGTGGCTGGGTGAGACCAGTGAACTTGGCTGCGGTGACGATATTACCGCACTTTTTGCCTATTATGTCCAGAGTGATGTCTGCCTGGATCATGAAAGGAAGGATTGTCTTGGTTGAAAAAATGGAAGCCCGGATTGCACTGTGCAAGTGTAAAGAAGGCGGAAGAATATACGGGGTGCGTTTGGAGCGGACAGGAGAACTGTGGAAATATACATGGGCTTTTCCTGTGAAAGAAGCAGCCGCAAAGCGGGAAAATTATGACAAGACGAAGATCGTCGGAGACCTCGTACCGGATCGTGACTATCCGGGATGCCCTTACTGCAAAACAATGGATTTTGTTGTCTGCATGTGCGGCAAATTGAACTGCCATAACGGTAATGATTCCAGATTCACGTGCGGCTGGTGCGGATTGACCGGTACGCTGGGTCGGTATGACGGTTCCGGTTTCGGTTCGGGCGGCGATATTTAGTTACCGGCAATAAGTGTAGATCTGAATCAGGTGGAACTGTTGGTTGATAGAGATGTTTACAGGAAGGAACAGAAGTATGGAGACAGTCAGACTTGGAAAAACAGGAATCGTAACGAATAAGAATGGTTTCGGAGCGCTGCCGATCCAGCGTATTTCCGACGATGAGGCAGTTTATCTGCTTAAGAAAGCATATGAAAACGGCATTACCTTTTTTGACACGGCAAGATGGTATACCGACAGCGAGCATAAAGTTGGGATCGCCTTTGCAGGAATGCGGGAAAAGGTGTTTCTGGCTACCAAGACAGGGGCGCAGGACGCAGAGGGTTTCTGGCGGGATCTGGAAACAAGCCTGACAAATCTGCAAACGGATTATATTGATCTGTATCAGTTCCACAATCCGGCATTCTGTCCGAAACCGGGAGACGGAAGCGGTCTGTATGAGGCGGCGCTTAAGGCAAAGGAAGAGGGAAAAATACGTCATATCGGTATCACCAATCATCGGCTGGCAGTAGCGCATGAGGCGGTTGAAAGCGGATTGTATGAGACTTTGCAGTTTCCCTTCTGTTATCTGGCCACGGAGAAAGATATTGAACTGGTAGAGAAATGCAGACAGGCGGAGATGGGATTTATTGCCATGAAGGCACTGTCGGGAGGATTGATTAATAATTCTGCGGCGGCCTATGCATTCCTTGCCCGATATGACAATGTGCTTCCGATCTGGGGTGTGCAGAGGGAAGCAGAACTGGATGAGTTTTTATCCTACATAGACAATCCGCCTGCGATGACAGAGGAACTTGCTGAAGTGATCCGTCATGACAGAGATGAACTTTTAGGAGATTTTTGCAGAGGCTGCGGATATTGTATGCCATGTCCGGCAGGAATAGAGATCAACAATTGCGCGAGGATGTCACTGCTTCTCAGACGAGCTCCTTCTGCGGCGCAGTTGAGCCCGGAAGGACAGGAGAAGATGATGAAGATCGAGGACTGCATACACTGTAATCAGTGTAAGAGCAAATGTCCTTACGGATTGGATACGCCGGCGCTGCTGCAGAAGAATCTGGAAGACTACAAGAAAGTTCTGGCAGGAGAAATTTCAGTGGATGTATAAGCGTGGCGGATCAGACGGCATAAAATGGATATTTGATGCAGGAAAACAGTATGGGGCATCGGCGGCATTATTCGGAAGGAAATCCGCCGGAACGGTGCCGGGTGCCGTCTGTTAAGATAAACAGCGCTTCCACACCGTCCAGAGATTCGATCAGATCCATACCGGCATCAAGACCCAGGAAATAGCAGGTAGTAGACAGAGCGTCGGCTTCCGTGGAGGAGGCTGACAGGATAGTCACACCTGCTATTTGATTGTGCACAGGATAGCCTGTAGCTGTATCGAGCAAATGGTGGTACAGAGTGTCGTTTTCGTAGAAATACCGTTCATAAATGCCGGATGAGACTACCGAAGCGTCGGTAACGTCAATGGCAGTGATGATTTCGCCTTCATCGGCAAAGGGTTTCTGAATGCCTACACGGTAGGGTGAACCATCCGGTTTCGATCCTATGGTGATCAGATTGCCGCCCAGGCTGATGCAGGCGCTTTCCACGCCACAAGACAGAAGATATTCCTTCAGACGGTCGGCAATATAACCTTTGGCGATAAAGCCAAGATCAATGGCGGAGTGAGGATCCGAAAGCGTCACGGTATTATCTTCTATATGAACACCGTGGTAATCGACATGGGAGAGAGCTTCTGCCAGAGAAGCGGCATCCGGCACATGAGGGGCTTTTTCAGAGCCGAAGTTCCAGAGACTGCTTACAGGCAGCACGCTGAGGTCTATCCGTCCGCCGGATAATTCACAATAATGGAGCGCGGTTCGGAGAAGACAGGCGGTGTCGTCGGAAACAGTCACAGGTTCACCGCCGCTGTGGTTGATTTTCCAGACATCCGAGTCCTCCAGAGTGGCGCTGAACAGATGCTCGTACTGTTCTATCAGAGTGAAACATTCTTCAATATGCTGGCGGCAGGCATCGTCGCCTTTGGTGTCATAAAGTGTGATCTGAATTACCGTGTCCAGATAGAATCCTACCTGTGAAACGGGCTGGGCAGTACGGCTGCAGCCGCACAGACTGATGGTGACTAATATAGTCAATACAAATAAGTAACATTTTGTGACATTCATGGAAACTCCTGACAGGGGTGGTTTGTGGAAACAACAGTCCGTGTTACGGTAAAAAGGCGGTTCTCAGATATTATGTGTGGATTGCGTTCCAGTCAGGAACAGCACCGGCGCGGATTTGTCTGAGTTGTCAAATTTCCCATAACATGATACCATAACAGACAGTATAGCATTTGTACAGGACGCAGACAATACAGGGAAGTATATATTGTGCAGAATCGGAACCATGAAGTTGCTGTTCAGACAGGATTTACTGCTAAGTCCGTACGAAAACGTATATATTGCACTTACTGGAACGGAGTGAACAGTAACACCGTGAAGCCGGAGGCTGAACTGTTACCAGAATTGAAATTTGTGCCTGCGGTTTTAAATTTGCAGGTTACGGAAAGGCATGGTCATTCATATGAGATTACCGGGAGAGGAAGAGTCTGGCGGAACAGGAATTTCCGTAGTTTATATGGTTATAGGTGTGGCTGCTTTTGTGGTCATTCTGCTGTTTGTGCTGTTGAAGGCTAATGATCAGCAGAAAAAGGGCAGCGACTATTTAAAAGAAATACAGGAACAGCAGGAAGAGGAGGCCGCCGCTGCCGTTTTGGAGCAGGAGGCGGAAGAGGCCGCACTATCCGGGCGTAAGATAAGGTCAGAGGATCTGGAATTCTGGGATATGTATCCAACCAGAGATGAAGAGACAGAGGGTGAGAACGATGTGGCTGTCATTCAGAAGAAGCCCCGGTCCACTTTTACAGAAAAGGCAGAGAAAGAACGGGAAGAGCGGGAGCAGAGGGAGAAAGAAAAAGAACAGGAAGCACTCAATGATCCGGCTGTTGACGGAAAACATACCCAGATCACGAATCCCGACGGCACACAGGAATGGGTACTGATCAGCCCCTATCTGACCAAGAATACCTATGATTTTACGAAGATAGAGGAGAAGGCGGGCCTAAAACGTTACATGGAGAACGGCAGGAAAGTGTCTTATGTGGGCGCCGATATTTCCAAAGAGACCGGTCAGGTGAATTTTACCGGGCTGAAAGCGGCAGGTATCGACTATGTGATGATCCGTCTCGGAGGCCGGGGCTACAGTTCTGCGCAGATCACGCTGGATGAAAATTTCAAGGCGAATATGGATGGGGCCATTGCCGCGGGACTGGATATCGGTGTATATTTTTACTCTCAGGCAGTCAGCCAGGAAGAGGCGGTGCAGGAGGCAAGTTTTGTACTGCAGAACCTGGAACCTTACCGTGTGCATGTTAAGTATCCGGTTGCCTTTGATATGGAGTTTGTCCCGAATGATACGGCTAGAATCGACGGACTGAGTAGAGAGGACAGGACAAATATAGCAGCCTCTTTTCTGGAAAGTGTGAAGGCGGGAGGTTATGTGCCGATGATCTACGGCGATAAGGAATGGCTGATCAAAGAGATCGATCTGGCAAAGCTGCAAAACTATGATGTATGGCTTGCACAGGAAGAAGAGATTCCGGATTATCCCTATCAGTATGCGATGTGGCAGTATTCCACGGAAGGGGTGCTTAACGGTATAGACGGCAATGCCAATCTGAATATTTGTTTTGTAGGTTATTCACAGCGGTAATTTCTGACACCGGAAGAAATTTTTACAGAAGCATACAGGTCGGCGTAAGCGGCAGGAGACATTCCTTCCATATAATTGGGAGAGTAATCCTTGTTTACGCCGGCTTTTTTGAGCATATCCACAGCCTTATTGTAGGCGATCGCAGCCTCTGTTTCGGAGGTGTAGGTTCCCACATTGATATTTCCCTTTACATGAATTTTCACCTGATAATGGATGGTGCCGTTGGTATTTACGGCATACACGCCGTTATAGCGGTTGATGATTTCTATATTTTCATAGCGCAGGTCCTGGCTGTTCCCGTTGATAAACCGATAGTCCCGGCCTTCCACGGCATAGTTTTTGATGCCGTAACGGCTCATGATATTGACCTGCATTCCATAATCTGCCACAAAATAGTGACCGCCCCGCCGGGAAATACGACGGGTTGAATAATAGAACAGATCTTCCAGATCAAAAATAAAGAATTCCGTTAAAGAAAAATAGTAATAAAAAAATCGCGGACGGATATAGATTGGCGTGGAAAAGTAAAGGCCATTGTCCCGGAAATTGAGTAAAATTACCCATTTTATAAAGGGAAGAGGTGATTCTGCATGAAAATGCTGCAGGGTAAGATCCGGATTTTCCAGCAGCGAACCGGCAGTCAGATAGGCACGGTGCGCGGCCTCCGGATTGTCGAAACTTCCCAGACTGATGTGTTTATTGCGATAAGTTAATGAGGCGCGGTAATAGGTGGTCTGATCCTTGCGCTTTGCCGTATATACGCCGGGTAACTGCTGTTTCATGGAATCGCTCTCCTTTTATATGATTGTACCATTTTTGAGAAAAAAAACAAATTCAGAAATATTTTTCCTTTATCCTGTATAGAATATAAACATGAAAAAATTGTAATTGCCCAGTCTATGGTGCACTGTTTTCGGTGCGCCGCCTGTTACAGCCTGTGTCAGACCGTGCAGTACACTGCCGGAATGCCGGCTGAAACACTGAACTGCTAAAAATTACGATAAAAGTATCGTATGGAATGGAGGAAAGATGTACAGGAAATATGTATCGGGGTTTTTACTGGCAAGCATGGTGGTATGTTCGTCATGGGTATGTGCCAGGGAACTCAAGATTAACCGGATTGCGGCCAAGCCTGCTTTTCAGATGGAATATCTGGATGAGAGTATGACGGAGGATAAGCACAGTTTTATAGAGATGATTTCCAGCGTATCGTCCGGACAGAGAGTTGTGGACTATGAAGTGCTTGAACAGACCAGGCAGTATCAATTGTCGGACAAGGATTATGAGGCGCTCATACGAATCGTGGAGGCGGAAGCGGGAGGAGAGGATCAGGACGGCAAGCTGTTAGTTGCCAATGTGGTATTAAACAGAGTTAACAGCGAAAGTTTCCCGGATACGGTGTTTGAAGTGGTGATGCAGAAGGAACAGGGGATCGCACAGTTTTCTCCTACCGTGGACGGCAGATACCAGAGTGTCAAGATCAGTGAAGACACGTTAGAGGCGGTGGAACGGGCGTTGTACGGGGAGGATATATCCCAGGGAGCGCTGTATTTCTGTGCCAGGGAAAAAGCCGATTCCGAGAAACTGCAATGGTTTGACCGTAAACTTACAAGATTATTTGCCTATGGACATCATGAATTCTTTCAGTAAAAAATAAAACGGAATCACATGAATGCCTGCGGAAATTTTTATCAGATCGAAACGCAGGTTTGAAATACAATTAAAAAAAGTATCGGGGATGCAGAGGACAACATGCAGTGAATTGTTGCGTGGCCGCGGATTGTATGGTACAATAGGCCAGTAAAAATGTTGTTGAAAAATGTTTGAAAGGCATGGTCGGATAAAATGGAAGTATTATACAGCAGTACGAGAGACAGCGGGAAAAAGGTCACTGCATCCCAGGCGATTCTGAAAGGACTGGCAGATGACGGCGGATTGTTCGTTCCGGATCATATCCCGGCATTGGAGCTTTCCATGAGAGAATTGGCAGGCAGGTCTTATCAGGACATCGCATATGAAGTGATGCGGCTTTTTCTGACGGATTTTACGGAAGAAGAATTGAAACAATGTATCAGCCGGGCATATGATTCCAAATTTGATACGGAAGTGATCGCACCGATCACACAGGCGGAGGATACATATTATCTGGAATTGTTCCACGGTGCCACCATAGCCTTTAAAGATATGGCTTTATCGATTCTTCCTCATCTGATGACTACGGCGGCGGGTAAGAATCATGCGGAGAATGAGATTGTTATTCTGGCAGCTACGTCGGGTGACACAGGCAAGGCGGCGCTGGCCGGATTTGCGGATGTGAAGGGGACGAAGATCATCGTCTTTTATCCCAAGAACGGAGTGAGCCCCATCCAGGAGAAACAGATGGTGACTCAGAAAGGGGATAACACTTTTGTGGTGGGGATCCATGGTAATTTTGATGATGCCCAGACAGGGGTAAAGGCGCTTTTCAATGACCGTGAACTGGCGCAGGAGATGGAGCAGGCGGGAATGCAGTTCTCTTCGGCCAATTCTATTAATATCGGGCGTCTTGTGCCCCAGGTGGTTTATTATGTATATTCCTATGCAAAACTGCTTGAGGAGGAGAAGATCAGGGATGGTGAGAAGATCAACGTGGTAGTGCCTACCGGTAATTTCGGTAATATTCTGGCAGCGTTTTATGCGAAGAATATGGGTGTGCCGATCGGAAAACTGATCTGTGCGTCCAATGAAAACAAGGTACTCTATGATTTCTTTGTGACAGGCAGATATGACCGCAACAGGGAGTTTGTTCTGACCAGTTCGCCGTCTATGGATATTCTGATATCCAGTAATCTTGAGCGTCTGATCTACCGCATTGCGGGAGATGATGCACAGAAGAACAAGGAGCTTATGGAAGCTCTTGGCCGGACGGGATCTTATGAGATTACGGAGCAGATGAAGGAACAGCTTGCGGATTTCTACGGCAATTATGCTGACGAGAAGGAGACTTCACAGCAGATCAGAGAATTGTATGAGAGTACGGGCTATGTGCTTGATACACATACGGCTGTGGCCGGTGCGGTTTATCAGAAATATAAGACTGAAACGAAGGACGATACCGCGACGCTGATCGTATCTACGGCAAGTCCGTTTAAGTTTACAAGAAATGTTATGAACGCTATCGACGGCAAATATGATGCAATGTCCGATTTTGAACTGGTGGACGAGCTTTCAAAGATCGGAAATGTAGATGTGCCTCCGGCAATCGAGGAGATTCGCACTGCACCGGTGCTTCATGACACGGTATGTGATAAAACAGAAATGAAAACGACAGTAAAGCGTTTTCTGGGAATTGTTTCATAGCGATGAAACATATTTTATTAGTTGATGATGTGTCCACCAATCTCAAATGCGAGGGTTTGATATTAGAAGGAAAATATAAGATCACCATGGTAAAATCCGGCAGGGAGGCACTGGCTTTTTTTAAGACGGAGATCCCTGATCTGGTTTTGCTGGACATCTATATGGATGAGATAGATGGTTATGAGGTGTTGGAATGCATGAAGGCGGCTCCGGAGACGGCGGAAGTTCCGGTAATTTTGCTGACAGCTGATAATGGGAAGAAAAGTAAAGAGCGGGGGATGGCGTTAGGGGCGGTTGATTTTATCAGGAAGCCGGTTGAACCTCAGATGCTGTTGGACAGGATCGAGGCGCTCTGGAAGACGGAGGAGTAAGGCAATGGGAATGGGCGGAATGCTTGACATTCTTTTTGTTGCAAGCGGCATTTATTTGATTTTCAGCGCCATATCGGCGAAGAAGCGCGGGATTATCGCGGTTAATGTCATGTTAAGCAAGGATGCCACGGAGAAGGACATTAAGGATAAAGTGGGATTTATCGAGTATATGTACAAAGGGATTCTTCTGGCAGGCATTATGATCGTAATCGCCGGTATCATTCATCTTGTGAACGATTACTTCATTCATTCCAGACAGGTCACATGGATCGGGATCGGGGTGATTGTTGCCGCTATCGGTATTTATGGCATCACATTTTCGCGTGGGCGGAAGCAGTATATGAGCCGGCAGAGAGTGCGGGATAAACAGAGCGGGAAGAAACGCTGAGACAGGAAAAGCAGACAGAAATTTTTTCTGAGAATCATATTAAAAGAGATGCGGTCAGGCATCTCTTTTATCAATTTTAATATAATCGCGGTCGGTACAGACTGTCTTGTAGGCCGGTCTGATGATCTTACCGTTATTGGCCAGCTCTTCCATACGGTGGGCGCTCCATCCGACGATCCTGGCAATGGCAAAGATCGGTGTGTAAAGCTCCATCGGCAGGTTCAGCATATGGTATACGAAACCGGAGTAGAAGTCCACATTTACGTTAACACCCTTATAAATCGGACGTTCACGGGAGATAAGCTCCGGTCCGAGACGCTCCACTAAGGAGTAGAGTGCGAATTCGTCATGCAGTCCTTTTTCCTCGGAAAGTTTCTCCACGAAGTTTTTGAAAATAACCGCACGGGGGTCTGATTTGGAATATACGGCGTGTCCCACACCGTAGATCAGGCCGGCATGGTCAAAAGCATCTTTGTGCAGCAGGCGGGTCAGATAATCAGCAACCTGGCCTTCATTGCTCCAGTCGGATACTTCTTTCTTCATCTCTTCAAACATCTGGACGACCTTGATGTTGGCACCGCCGTGGCGGGGACCTTTCAAAGATCCGATGGCTGCAGCGATGACAGAATAGGTGTCTGTCAGGGAAGAAGTGACCACGTGGGTGGTAAAACTGGAATTGTTACCGCCGCCGTGCTCCATGTGCAGGATCAGTGCTATGTCCAGAATCTTGGCCTCAAGAGGGGTATATTTGCTGTCGGGACGCAGAATATGCAGGATATTCTCGGCGTTGGACAGTTCTGCACGGGGCTGGTGTATGTACAGGCTCTCTCCGTTATGGTAATGGCTGTAAGCCTGATAGCCGTAAATAGAGAGCATGGGAAACAGTGCGATCAACTGCAGACATTGCCGCAGTACATTGGGCAGTGAGGTGTCATCCGCTCTGTCGTCGTAAGAATAGAGGGTAAGCACGCTCCTGGCAAGTGTGTTCATCATATCATTGCTGGGCGCTTTCATGATGATATCCCGCACAAAACTGGTGGGAAGAGAGCGGTAACCGGACAAAAGCCGTGAAAACTCTTCCAGTTCCTTTCTGTCGGGAAGCTTGTCAAACAGAAGAAGATAAGTCACTTCTTCAAAGCCGAAGCGTTCCTCGCCTGCAAAACCTTCTACCAGATCCTTTACATTGTAGCCGCGGTAGAAGAGCTTTCCATGGGTGGGAACCTGTACGCTATCCACGGTCTTGCTGGCGCGCACATCGGAAATATTAGTAAGGCCGGCCAGTACGCCCTTGCCGTTCAGGTCACGCAGTCCACGTTTGACATCATATTTTGTGAATAGATCGGTGTCTATAATACCGGCTTGCTCGCTCATACCTGCAAGTCGAATAATCTCAGGTGTAATCTCGGAAAAACTGTTCTGTTCCATAAAAAAATACCTCCTTCCGTTCTCTTTACTTTTTCATCGTCTTTATTCTCATACTACACTATCATAACATAAATAAAAAGTGTGGTACAAGAAAAAAGATGTAATTAAGAAAGATTTAACATTATTCAAAGAATGTTCATATTTTTAAAATGAAATTTTTTTGAACGAAAAAATGCTGAAAAAATAAGGGGTTGAGACTTTATGATTTCTTTATTGACTTTTAAGGGTGGTTTTGAGATAATTAGAGCGGTGTACGGGCATTCTGTACATATCATGCAGGAGGCGGAAGATACAGTATCTTCCGTTAAATAATACAATTTTAAGGAGGAGAACATAATATGGCAACAAAAGCGTATTATCCCATTTCCGAGATCGGTGCCGGTAAGGTTGGCTTTTCCAAGACCCGTTCCATCATCGAGGCAGCTTTCTACGGAAACAACGTAGTAAGGATCAACACATTAAGAGAGGCTTATGAATTAGCTAAAAATTCACCCGGTACGGTTGTAACTGACATGCCGGTTAAGAGCGGCGAGACATTCGGCCTTCCTGCTGACGCAAAGGTTCTTCTGTTTAACGATGGCGCTGTAACAGGCCGTTATGCAGCAGCACGCCGTATCAAAGGCGAGCCCGGCGTAGATGCAGCGAAGCTTGACAAGGTTGTTATGGATGCGATCTATAAGACACGCTGGAAGACAATGTATCATGCAGAGTGTTTCGTAGGTCTTGATCCTGAATTCATGGTTAAGGCTCACCTTCTGATTCCGGAAGGAGAGGAGAACTTACTGTACAACTGGATGATCAACTTCCAGTATATGTCTGACGAGTATGTTAAGATGTACAAGAACTCCAAACCGGTTGGCGATGGCAACGAGCCTGATATCTATATCTTCTCCGATCCCCAGTGGGCACCCGAAGAGGCTCCTGACGTTGATTACAGCTGCTTAAGCGACCCGCTGACACTGTGCTATTTCGATACCAATGAGAACTGTGCAGCAATTCTCGGTATGAAATATTTCGGTGAGCACAAGAAAGGTACACTGACAATGGCATGGGCGCTTGCTAACAGAAACGGTTATGCATCCTGCCACGGCGGACAGAAAGAGTATCTGTTAAACGACGGTTCCAAGTTCGTTGCATCCGTATACGGTCTGTCAGGTTCCGGTAAATCCACGCTGACACATGCAAAGCATGGCGGCAAGTATGAGATCAAGGTTCTTCACGATGATGCTTTCATCATTAACACAGATACCTGTGCATCTGTAGCGCTTGAGCCTACTTACTTTGATAAGACAGCAGACTATCCGACAGGATGTCCTGACAATGAATATCTGTTATCTGCTCAGAACTGTTCTTGTACAATGGACAGCGAAGGCAAGATTCAGCTGGTAACCGAGGATATCAGAAATGGTAACGGCCGTGCGATCAAGTCCAAATTATGGTCTCCTAACCGTGTAGACAAGATCGACGCTCCGGTTAATGCGATCTTCTGGATCATGAAAGATCCTACGATCCCGCCGGTAGTAAAACTGAAAGGTTCCGCTCTTGCCTCTGTTATGGGCGCTACACTGGCTACCAAGACATCCACCGCAGAGCGTGTGGCTGCAGGTACAGACCTGAATGCGATCCGTATCGTGCCTTATGCTAACCCGTTCAGAACCTATCCGCTGGTTAACGATTATGATAAGTTCAAGAAGCTGGTTGAAGAGAAGAATGTTGCATGTTACATTGTTAACACAGGCGATTTCATGGGTGAGAAGGTTAAACCGGCTGACACACTTGGAATCCTCGAGACCATCGTAGAAGGCAAGGCTCAGTTCGAGCAGTGGGGACCTTTCGAGGACATCGAGATCATGAACACATGGGACGGCCAGACAGAAGGCTTCAAGAACTTCAAGGCAGATCTTGGCGATGCAGATTACAAGGCACAGCTTAAGAGCGCAATGGAGACTCGTGTAAAGGCTGTAGAAGACTTCGCTACCAAGAAGGAAGGCTATGACAAGCTTCCTGACGAGGCACTGGCAGCTCTGAAGAAGCTGGTTGAGGCTTTAAACTAAGAAGTGATTCAGGATTACCGATAAGCTCTGTGGCTGAACGGTGATTGAATTATAACAAAACAAGATGGTCTGAATAGACTTCAACCAAGAAGGGGTGTATAATATTATATGCCTCTTCTTGCTTTGTATAAATGTTTAAAAGCTGGAATTGTTTTGAATGCATAAATAGGTGTAGTTCATACAGGGGTGATTTATTTGTGATAAATGGGAGCTCCGGTACATGGAAGGAGAGGGATAATGTATCATTGTAATACTTATTTTTATCTGATGAATGGTCAGGACGGATTATTGGAGAAACTGGAAGAAGTAACGCCTCTTCCGCATTTTACCCATAAGTTTATAAAAAGCGCAGCGCCGGAGTCCGGTCCGGCTGCACAGGCGGATGTAATCATAGCTGATCTGTGCGGATTTGACGAAGTGGAGGTGTTACAGAGCCTGCTTGCCTGGAAGAAAAAGGATGGACAGCTTATTCTGCTTGCAGACACGGAGCAGTCAGGGCGGCTTATGGAACAGGATCTGGCTGAGGTTACAGATATCTGGACAAAGCCTTTGACGGAAAAGGAGTTGTTGTTCCGTTTTGCGAAATGGCAGTGTACATACAAAGAGAGCAAGGACTACTGGCAGAACAGAAACTATTTTGAGACGATGATCAACAGCGTGCCGCATCTGATCTGGTATAAGGATAAAGAGGGCGCCCATATGAAGGTCAATGATTATTTCTGCAAGGCTGTCAATAAGACGATGGAGCAGATCGAGGGACGGGGGCATTATTATATATGGGATATTGATCCGGAAGAATACGCCAGAGGCGAATTTATCTGCATGGAATCAGAATACGAGGTTATGGAGAAGCGGGAAACCTGTGTGTTTGATGAGACGGTTAAGATCGGGGACAGCATGAGAGAATTGAAGACTTACAAATCTCCGCTGTACGATCTGGACGGAAGTGTCATGGGGACGGTGGGTGTCGCTATCGATGTGACCCAGGAGCGTCTTTTTGAGCAGATGATCATCAAGAATGCAAACACGGATTTCCTTACCGGGCTTTATAACAGAAGGTATGTGTATGAATATATCGACGGACTGGAAGAGGAACATATAACGATATTTTGTATTGATCTGAATAAATTCAAGAGCATTAACGATGTGTACGGGCATCAGGAAGGAGACCGGGTGCTGGTGCTTACTGCCAATGTCCTGTCGGAATGTATGCCCGAGTCCCTGATTGCAAGGACAGGCGGCGATGAATTCCTGATCGTCATGCCGGGCAGACATACGGAAGAAGAGATCGAAGCGACAAGGCAGATGATCGAGCGGCAGATCGACAGTGCGTATGCAAAAGAAGAGCACTTCCGGGAGATATCAGCCAGTGTGGGAGCGGCGCACTCTGATAAAGGAAAGGAAGCTTTTGACCTGCTGGTGGGAGAAGCGGATAGCCTTATGTACCGGGAGAAGGAGAGAAAGAAAACAAATGCACTATAACTGCCTGATCGTAGATGATGAAAAAGAACTGGCACAGATGACCAGCGAATATTTTAATCTGTTTGATGTGTCCTGCGTCTGGACGGATACGGCGCAGGGCTGTGAGCAGATGATGGCGGAGCATGATTTTGACCTGCTCCTGCTGGATATTAACTTAAATGAGGAGAGCGGTTTCAGGCTGTGCAAGAAGATCAGGGATACTTCCGACCTGCCGATTCTATTCATCAGTGCGAGACAGAGCGACGAGGATATTCTGACGGCGCTTAACATCGGCGGTGACGATTACATTCAAAAGCCTTATACGTTAAGTGTGCTTCTGGCGAAAGTAAAGGCGGTGTTGAAGCGGGTCAGGATGCAGGAACAGGCCTGCAGCGTGGGCGTTGCAGGCAGAAGTATAAACAGCAAGAGTAATAGTGCGGGAAGTGTGAACAGCCGGTCAGCGTCTTCGGCAACAGGCGTGTCTGTGGAAGCGGATGTGCATGGTGAAGAAGCCGTGGAGAGGACAGGTCATACTGTAAAACAGGCAGGTCATGTCTGGATGGATGAAGCTACCATGAAGGTGGGAGCAGGAGAGCGTGAAGTGCAGCTTAAGGCAAAAGAGTTTAAGTTGTTTGCCTGTCTGTTTGAGCATAGAGGCACGATTGTAACGAAGAACGATTTGTTTGATATGGTATGGGGAGATACGTTCTACAGCGACGGCACGCTGAATGTGCATATCCGCAGACTGCGTGAGAAACTGGAGGAGAACCCCAATGAACCGAAGCTGATCAGGACCGTGTGGGGGACGGGATATATACTGGAATTATAAGAAACGAGACTTTGATCATTTGTGTGATAAATCAGTGCAGAAACGGGGAAAAAGATGAAAATAAGACAGATTACAGCGGGAATCAGCATATGTATTCTCGCTTTTATTATGACCACGGTTATACAGATTCGCAGGTGTGGTGAGGAGTATGTGCGGGATATGGTCTGGTATAACGGGGAGATAAAGACGATCAGGACAGAATTGGAACATGGAACAGCGCGGGAAGCGGTGGAGACGGAACATGACTGTATTATCCTGTTTCTGACGGACGAAGATTACCAGAGCAGATTAAATGCGTATTTGATGAATGACAGTATGATTCTGGATCTGTATATGGGAAATGTGCCTGCACATAATAAGAGCGATTCCGCCTATGACCAAAGCAGCGCCCCGGTCGATGATGAGGGATTATACATCAATCGGGACGGCTTTGAAGAAAGGAACATAGAAGGTGTCTGCACAGGTAAAGTCATCTGGCAGATGAAACAGGACCGTTTTGAGATCATGCGGGGCAATCTGCAGCGGACGGTTATCCTGTTCGGGATCTTCCTGCTGTTTGCGGTTTATGCAGTGATTTTGATCCTGTATCTGAACTATATCAGACCGTTTTATACTTTACAGCAGTTTACGGCGCAGGTTGCAAAGGGGGATCTGGATCTGGCACTTCCCATTCGAAAAAATAATTTCTTCGGTGCATTTACGGAGAGCTTCGACCTGATGCGGCAGGAACTGAAGCGGGCAAGAGAAAGCGAATACCAGGCGAACATCAGCAAGAAGGAGTTGATTGCCGAGCTTTCCCACGATATCAAGACACCTGTAGCCACCATCAAGGCAGCCTGTGAGGTATTGCAGGTGACGGAAGAAAAAGAAGACACCTTGCGCAAGATCGATGTGATTGCAGGCAAAGCGGAGATGATCGACAATCTGATCAGCAACATGTTCCATGCGACGATGGAAGAACTGGAAATGCTTAAGGTAGAACCGACAGAAGAAAGCTCGCTGCTTATTCCGAAGATGTTTCAGGAATTCAAATACTACGGACAGGTCGTGACGGAAAATGACATACCCGAGTGTCTGCTGTATATGGACAAACTGAGACTGCAGCAGGTGCTTGACAATATCATAAATAATGCGTATAAATACGCGGGCACGCAGGTGCGGGTCAATTTTATGGAAAATGAAGATGGCGTCAGCATACGGATCAGAGATTCCGGAGAAGGTGTGGCAGAGGAAGAACTTGCGCTGATCAAAGAAAAGTTTTACCGTGGCAGGAACACGGAAGGAAAATCAGGTTCCGGGCTGGGACTTTACCTCGCCGATAATTTCATGAAACAGATGCACGGCGGTATGGAGTGCTATAACGATGACGGATTCGTAGTTGAACTGTTTCTGAGCAAAGTGTAAAAAAGTAATTTTCCCGAAGCTTAGCTTCTGGCTGTGTGGCACGTTCTCCTTCGCTTGTGCAAAATGTTGGTGGGTTGTAAGGAATATAGTTGTGATATTTTTCTCCTGTGGTAGACCAAGGCGTGGAAGAAATTTGAGGATTCTGCTGAAGGAGACAAAAAAGTAATTACAGACGTAGCAGTTCATGATACAATGAAGACATCAAAGGGGAAAGAGAATGTGGAAGTGCATACGGTAGGGAAAATCAATAAGGATATTTATATATACTTAGAATTAAAACTTCGGAAGATAATAAAAACTTCAAAAATTCAATCATTACATTTTTAAAGGTAAATGAAAGAACCTGGAATAAATATCTGCGAAATAAGACCATACTTTACACAAATAAATAAAAATGGTATACTATGCATGCAATAGAACGACTTCTTTGAGGTGGAAAATTCGTGTCGCCACACACCAGAAATGGTTAACAAGAGATGCGAGAGCAGGCACGCTCGCCAAAGAAGTCGATCTGTTTAACAGGTCTTTACCTGTATAGAAAAGCGGTGATCACCAGATATCCGGCATACTGCAAAAGATGTAAAAACGAAATATTGATAAACATAGAACTTAGAGCCAAAACAGTGAATCCTTAACGGGTTGATTGTATCGGCTCTTTTTTTAACAGCGGGATGTCCAGCCGCTGAAGCAGGATATGGAAAAGGCAAAGCAGGTCTGAAAGCAGAGCAGGACAAGGCGTTCCAGAGAGCCCCCATACTTTAGGGTAAAATAGAAAATATTTTTAAGGATCAGTTAAGAAACAGGCAGGAAACGGGAAAAGACTTCCGGTATGCCGCACGCTATACTTATAGCAGACAGTCTGAACCGGGTGTGCTTTCACGAAACGGTAAATTGCAGACTGCGGATACGGGAGGTAGTCATGAAAACAATTTTACAGGCGAAAGATTTGTGTAAAACTTTTTCCAACGGCAGCGTGCAGCAGCATGTGCTTCGGAATCTGAACCTGGAGATCAGGGAGGGTGACTTTGCGGTGATTATGGGCAGTTCCGGATCCGGCAAGAGCACCATGCTGTATTCTCTGTCGGGAATCGACAGACCTACCCTTGGACAGGTGATGTATGAGGGGGAGGATATTTCCGGATACAGCAATGACAGGCTGGCCGTATTTCGGAGAAAACACTGCGGCTTCGTTTTTCAGCAGAATTATTTGAATGATACGATGGATGTGCTGGATAATATCATGGTGAGCGGTCTGCTGGTGAGCAGAGACAGGAAAAAAATCGCAAAACGGGCGATGGAGCTTCTGCTTGCAGTGGGACTGACGGAGGAGGTGTTTCACAAGTTTCCGGCACAGCTTTCCGGTGGTGAAGCGCAGAGGGCGGCTATTGTGCGCGGGCTGATCAATGAACCGGAGATTCTGTTTGCGGACGAGCCCACCGGTGCGCTTAACTCCGGCAATACGGAACATGTACTGGATGTGCTGACAAGATTTCACGAGAGTGGACAGACCATCGTTATGGTGACGCATGATATACGCAGCGCCAGAAGAGGAAACAGGATTTTGTATCTGAAGGACGGGATCATTACCGGAGAACTGGAACTGGGAACTTATGAGAGCGGGGACAGGAAACGGCATGATATGCTTCGGGGATTTTTACAGGAAATGGGGTGGTAAGAATGTACAGAATGTTTTTTATAGCCCGCAATAATCTTGCCAGAAAGAAAAACGATGCTGCCACGCTGCTTGTACTGCTTATGCTTTCCACGGTACTTCTGTATATCAGCGTATCTGTTTTAAGGTGTACGCCGAAGGTAATCGATACTGCCTCTGAGGAGGCTGTTACAGCGGATTTCCTCTATGTGTCAGCCTGTTCTGAGAAAGAGGCGGTCAGTGCGGTTCTGGAAAACAGTGCCGGGGCGGAACACATCGAATATTCGGAAGGCGTGGAACTGACGGCAAAATATCATACACAAAACGGTGAGGAAAAAGAAACGGTATTTCTGATCGAGCCGATCGAGTCGGTGGGCGGGATCTGTAAGATTCCGGACCTGGGAGAGCGCAGGAAGAAAGAGACGATCCTACTGCCTTATTACATGAAAACGGGTGACAAAATCGCGGAAGGAGACAGCTTCTATGTGAGACTGGGAGAGACAGAGTATGCGTTTGAGACAGGAGGATTTGTGGAGGACCCGTTGTTTGCAACGCCCCTCAATGTCAATGTGATCCGCTGCTATATCACGCAGGAACAGTACGATGAAATTCTGGAACAGGAGCCGTTGGTGCGCAGTATGAGTACCCATATTTACAAGGTCAGGACAGAAGACGGGATCAGTTCCAGAAAGTTTGCGGATCAGGTACTGGGAGAGTTGGCGAAAGCAGTGCCGGGGCTGGCAGACTATATGAATATAGCTGTTAATTATGAGACCATGAAAGTGGGCGCGGCATTCCTGTCCAATATCGGTATGGGTATCCTGTTGATTTTTTCCACAGTGCTGATCTGTATTGCGCTCATTATTGCGTGGTGCAGTATCAGAAATTCCATAGAAGGCAGTTTAAAGAATCTGGGAATCCTTATGGCATCTGGCTATACAAGGGGACAGCTTATGGGCACTGTCTGCATGGAAATGTTCATACTTTCCGTGTGCGGCGCAGGACTCGGTCTGGTGGCGGGCGGGCTGCTTAGCGGAACGGTGGGGACGCTTATGGCACTGCTGATCGGGCTTAAGTGGAGTCAGCCGTTTGATCTGTATACGGCCGCGGTGGTATTTACATGTATCAATCTGACCGTGCTCGGCGTCGCCCTGCTCTGCGGAAGAATCTATGGCAGGATAGAAATACTGGCGGCGCTCCGCGGCGGGATCAGGAATCATAATTTCCGTAAAAACCCGGTGTCTCTTGTCAAAAGTCCATTACCCTGTCCGCTTGCGCTGGGTATCAAGAGCATTCTGGGTGACGTGAGGAAGAACGCGGCGCTCACAGGTGTGGTGGCGTTACTCGGTCTGGCCTGCTGCATCGGATTTGGACTGCTTCAGAACTTCGGATCGGACAATCAGAAACTGATGGAAATGATCGGTCTGGAGATGGGAACGGCGATTGTGAGCGGGCAGGAGGTCGAGGCGGCAGGACAGGAAATGGAGACCTGGGACGGGGTCAGTAAAGTCCTGTACTACGATAGCCGCACCGTGAACCTGACGGCGGGGGAAGAGGCGCTTTCCGTAAACTGTGATTTCTGGAAAGATCCGGCACAGAATGAGTATGCCGCGCTTATAGAGGGAAGGCTTCCGAAATATGATAATGAGATCGGCCTGACAGCCATTGCGGCGAAGGAGCTTGGTGTGAAGGTCGGGGATATTATCTATGTGGAAGGAGACCGGGAGAAAAAGGATTATATGATCTCAGGGATCTACCAGCAGATGAAGCAACTGGGACTGAATGCAGCCATGACGATGGAGGGTGCCGGGCGGATCAATGGCAGTGTTGTGGTAAATCTGATCTACGTATACACAGAGGAAGACTGTACGTTTGAACAGCTTGCAAAGAAGATCAAAGACAACTTTTCAGGGATGGACATTACGGATTCGAAGAAAAATATGGAGAATGCGTGTGCCTCCGTGAGTGCAACAATGAAACTGATTTGTGCCATGTTCGTGCTGCTTACGGTGGTGATCGTCACTTTGATTATTATTCTGCTGGTGCGTGCCAAACTTACAAGAGAGTGGAAACAATATGGAATTTATAAGGCACTCGGATTTACGACCCGGGAACTGATCCTGCAGATCCAGATGAGCAGTCTGCCGGTTTTCCTTACTGGCGCGGTATTGGGTGCAGGCTTGTCCGTGTATCTGCTCAATCCGCTGGCACAGGTGTGCCTCAGTATGGCAGGGATCGTGCAGAGCAGTCTGGAAATTCAGGTGCGGTGGCTGGTTGTGTCAGTGGTGCTCATTGTGGCAGTGGCGGGAATCGTATCATTTCTGTGCGCCAGCCGGGTGCGGAAGGTGGAACCGGTGAAGATGCTGACGGAAGAGTAAGTAAAAGTTTATTTTCACAGTTGCTTTTCGCGCCTGCACCGGACTTAGGCATAATGTGCGATTCGCAAAAATTTTATACACTGGCAACAGGCTGAACTGTGGGGGGTGGGGATAGTTACTTCCCTACACTCGTTTGGCCTGTTTCTTTTTTTGCTATTCCTTGTTTTATGCGCGTGGGCAGTTTTAACTGATTTTTCTCATATGGACTGATTTCCATAGCTTTCTATATCGCTATTTTAACAATCTGTAAAGTTATTCACACACTTTTTAAAATATTCTTGACATGAGGAATGAATAATTGTATTATGATGTTAGTATAAAATAATTAGAGAACACATGGTGGGGTATATATAAAGAGGGGGCAAACCTGGGGAAATTCAGGGACGCAAAGCTAGAAGTCTAAGATAATGTAGGGGAGTATCTATATTATGATGATTGTTCGGTTGCAGTGGAGACATTGTAACCTTTTTTGTTTACTCCATTGTGAAAATAAATACAAAAGGAGAGAGAAATTATGAGGTACTTTAACAAAGGTTTTAAACGATTTATTGCACTGTTTATTGTGGCAGTGCTGCTTGTTGGCAGTGTTCCCTGTTCTGTGAACGCGCAGGAAGCAACACAAAGAGTTTATACGCACGAGGGATATGAGATTATCTATTCCGTAGCAGGCAGATGGGATAACAACCAGAACATTAACGTAACAGTTTCCAATACAGGAGAGCAGGATATTTGTGGATGGGCGGTTTCTCTTGTTCCCGGCGGTGAGATTTATAATATCTGGAATGCCCGGGTTATCACCTGTGAAGGCGGGGAGAACAGTGCAGAAAACACGGCAGAATACCTGATCAGAAGTGAGAACTATAATGGTTGTATTCCGGTAGGAGGCTCTATAAGTTTTGGATATCAGGTGGCGACAGATTCTGTGGAATTTCCGACGGATATAAAGCTTTGTGCGGAAAAAGTCATTTTGCCCGAAGAGATGTACACTGTTTCTCTAAATATTCACAGTGACTGGCAGACGGGGGCTACGGGAGAAATTGTTCTACAAAATACAGGGGAGAATGAGCTTTATTTCTGGGAGCTTGTGTTTGATACCAATGTTTGTATCGACAGCGTGTGGAATGCAAGACTGTCAGAAAACGCGACAGAGGGCGGTTCCTGTATTGTAAAGGCCTGTGATGATACAGCGGTTATCGCACCGGGCGGTGAGGTGAAGATTGGTTTTAATGCGACCAAGAATGACGATGTACAGACTGTGATAGAGAATATTTCCCTGTCTCACACTTTCGTAAATAGTACAGTAACCGACGAAGAACAGGAGGATAAAGAAGAGAACGATAAAGAGGAGAACGATAAAGAAGAAAACGATAAGGAAGAGAATGAGACGGATTATTATGAGAAGATCGCAGAAGTGATGCAGCGATACGATGAGTCAACTTACTCTCTGGATACGGATGGAGATGGATTAAAGGATTGTGAAGAAGAAATCATCGGAACGGATTTGCACGCAGCTGATACAGATGGGGATTCCCTGTCCGATTATGATGAGGTCTACAAAACGCATACAGATCCTCTTGTGTTCGATTCGGCGGTGCCCGGCTGTTCTGACGGAGAAGCTGACAGTGACGGGGATGGTATTTCGAATATTATGGAAATAGAGCTGGGTACTAATCCGCTCGCAGCGGACACAGATGATGATGGTATTTCAGACAGCGATGAGATTAACATCTATGGAACGAATCCTATTCTGATCGACACAGACGGTGACGGGATAGAAGACCAGCATGAACTGGTACTTGGTTTTGACCCGCTGAAGAAGGATTCTGATGATGATGGCATTGAGGATGGAGAAACACTGCTTTCACAGGAAACAGAGGCTGTATTTGAAAATAATGCATATATAAGCAGAGTTCATGTAAAGGTGGAGGCTACCAACCTGTTTCCGGAGGTGACAGACATTAGGGAAAATACCCGCTGCCTGAACGCGGACTTTGAAGCTGCCGGGGTGTTTGGCACACCGGTGGAAATCAATACCAGATCAGAGATCGAGTCAGCACAGATCGCATTTTATCTCCAAGAGGGATATAACGTGAATGACTATGTGGTATTGTGGTTTGATGAAGAAAACAGCAGATTTGTGGAGTGTGATACGGAGTATAATGAAGCTGAGGGAATTGTCAGTGCGAATACCACGCATTTCAGTATTTATTTTCTTGCTTTAAAAGGAAAATGGAAAAGTTTGTTAGATAGTTACTATAAAAATGCGATGTGTCGTTTTGAAACGGTTCTGGTGGTTGACTGTTCTGAAAGTATGAAAGTAAGTGATGCTACTTATGCAGATTTTTCTTATGGATACAGCACATCCACGAGACGTAAAGATATCTGTAAGGCATTTTACAGCAAGGTAAATGATACTAATAAGCAAGGTGTTGTGTTTTTCAATGAAAATGGTGCCGTACTGGCAAGCTTAGGTTCTACAAAGACGGAACTCAGCAATACCCTAGGAGAGATATGTAATGGCTATAATACCAATATCAGGACAGCATTGGGAGTGGCATTGAATGAGGTGCTGTCTTCCGACGCTCAGAATGCGGCGAAGAGTATTGTACTTATATCAGATGGTGGAACAAAGTACGGTGGAGATACACTGTTCTATGACAGGGAAGTATTAGAGCGCGCAAAAGCAGAGAATGTGCGGATTTATACCGTGGCAGTTGGAGATAATGCAGTGAAGGAAAATCTGGACGAGATCGCAAATGTTACGGATGGATTAGCATTTACTTATAAGATTAATAATGCATCCGATATCGTAGATGAAGTTTTTGCCCATCAGGCATATCATAATTATATCAATGTAACACCTACCGAGCAGATTAAGGAGGAAGATATTCTGGGAAGTGAGGCTTACCTGAAAAATTTGAGGCTGCGTGTGTTCCTGCATTTGTCTGAAGTGATTAATAACCATAGTACCCTAGATGAGATTAAAGTTTCGATTATGATGGATGATTATGATACCTATTCCGGGCACAGTGACCCTGACGAAATTCCGGATGACATGTGGGATGCTTACTGCACGGAGTTCAATAAAGCGATTCGTGGGTTTGGTGTATTCACGGGGGATGTTCATTATTTTAGGAATAAACTGAATAGAGTGCCAGCTACGAGGGATGAATTGATTGCTGAGAAGGAGAAATGGGAACTCTTGCCGATAGGTGATTCGTTGTACCATATATATGGAGAGGATGGGTTATTTAATACAAAATTTATCTCCAATGAGGGGGAAGGGAAATATGAAGGGGTGTATAATAAAGAGGGTTTGTTGCTGGCAGAAGAAAATGATCCTGTAAATATGGGGACATATAATTATTGCGGTCCTACATTTAATTCTGCATTGCATGGAATATTGGATGTGATTCCATATTATGTATGGGGAAATGCGAAGGGGTGTAAGTATGAGGTGTTTCCGAGAAATATAAAAGATTTTTATGCCAATCAAGAAGCTCAGGATGCATATAACAAAATAAAAGAGGAGATGGAAAATAACTAGAAAAAGTAGCTTGCTTGCGATATTTCTGTTATTCATTTGGGCAAAATATGTTAAAACGTTATGATTGGGAACGACAAGAGAGTATAATGGTAATATGAAGAAATATAGGAATAGATTTTGCTAAGGGAGGAAGAATGCGATGGATCCGGATAAGAAGAAACGTTTGCTATTTGTGCCATTGATTTTCATAGTGCTTTTACATGTTCCTGCGATGATTCTTGTTATTGCACCGAAGGCATACTTGCTAGGAGGGGGGATCGGGTTAAGGAATCCATGTGTGTTAATACTAGGTATATCAATGTTGATATGGTGGGCTCTTTTTTTACATATTCCAATAGGCGCATATATTGCGCTGCTGGCTGTATATACGTGTGCTTCCTGGACATGGATTCTGAGGCGGAAGAAGGCCAATGCGGTGTACTTTATCGTGTGGCTTGTCCTCTGTGTATTGTCCATGCTAATGTATTGGAAGTGGGGGATAATATATCGTAGTATGATGCATATGTAAATTTTTGAGATCTTCCGTCAGCCGACTATCAGTATCGTATGCGCGGATAAGGATAAAATTTATACCAGTGGAGGGATACAAGTCTGATGACCGTATTGATTCAAAGCCTGAACTTTGTTCAGCCGGCAATTGAGGTCAGAATCGGACATACCTAGATAGCAGAAGAGATAATCGCATACTGCAGTCAGTATGCGAATTTCTCTTCGTGTATCATCGCTGTATACTGCCTTGACATGGAAAATATGAAGTAATAAGAATAGATTTTACTATGGGAGAAAGAATGCGATGAATCAGGATAAAAAAATGCGTTTGCTGCTAGTACCAATGATTTTTACAATAATTTTATATGTTCCTGTGATGATTCTTAAATTTATACCCAATGCATATATGCAAGAAATGCCGGAAGCACTATGAAATCTATGTGTGTCAATACTATGTATATCAATGCTGATATGGTGTGTCCTTTTTTTACATATCCCAATAGGTGTATATATTACGATGCTGGTTTTATATACGGTTATTTCCTGGACATGGATTTTGAGAAAAAAGAAAGGGAATGTGATGTATGCAATAGTATGGTTTGTGCTTTGTGTATTGTCCATTCTAATGTATTGGAAGTGGGGAGTAATATATCATAGCATGATGTATATGTAAAATTTTTAAGATCTTCCGTCAGCCGGCTATCGGTATCATATGCATCGGCAATGAGAAAATCTACACCAACAAAGAGACAATTGCAGATGATGAAAAAGATGTTGGCAGTGTCAGGAATCGTATCATTTCTGTGCGCCAGCCGGGTGCGGAAGGTGGAACCGGTGAAGATGCTGACGGAAGAGTAAGTTTTGTTTTGCAGCCGGTGTGTAGAAAAACCTTTAAAAAACGAGAAAATCCGGTTGTAATATGTCACTATCTCGGATATAATAGAACTAACCTGAAATGTGCGACAAAGTCTTGTTATTTTGAACCTACAGATACTTTAAACGGGATTCCTACATTGCCATGCAGATGTCAGGCCTCCGGCTATTAAGGCCTTATGCAGTGGAAGACAGAAGTATGGTTGCGGTTACCCACCTAGCTTTGCTAGGAGTCAAAATACAAGATCCGGCATTTTGGGGAAGCACGAAAGACAAAAAGCAGTCGTTTTATACGGCTGCTTTTGTTCTGATATAGAAAATTCTTTCGCTTATCCGAGTTCGCGAAGCGAATCTCGTAAACGAGCTCTGCTCGTTTTGTGTACTTTGACAAGGACATTTGATTTTGTGGGCATAGTGTTACGATACGGAAATATAATATAATACAAGTCATTTGCCGCATGAATCAGAAGCAAGGTCGAGGTAATATGACTTATGGAAAGCATGATAAGGATACAGGGACTCAATGAAGTATGATGCGAAATTATTGATAAAAATGGCGTTGATTTTTTTCGGACTCCTGTTTTTGGTCTGTATCTGGCTGGGAAGACGTCAACTGGTCAGAAAAGCGCCGGAAGGCGATAAAATTTCCGTGGAGGATGTGACGATTCTGCTGGATGTACTGGACATACATAGTTTAGCCGGAACAGAAGCAGACGAAAGGGATGCAGAGAAAGAGGCACAAGCAGTATGGCCGGCCGGCAGCAATCTGACCTATGAACAATATATGGAACTGTATCGGAAGTTTGCCTGGGAAAGCATGGGACTGCCTGTCTATGAGGAACGCTATGAACCGGAGCATGAGATGTTGAGAGCGGACTGGTACGAGGCATACAGGATTCTTCTGGCACATTTGGATACGGAATCTGAAATCTGGGAGACAACTGTTTTCCTGCTCAAGACTGACAGCGAGACAGGTGAAGCGTACACGGAAAACAGTGGTGGAGAGACGCCGTACAGATACCGGTCACCAGAATTTGAACGAAATGTTTTCCGGGAGATGAAGGCGTATGTAAAAGGCAGCCAGCTTCTGACGATCGTGGAGGTTTTTTCGGGAAAACATGAACTGAAAAATGTCTGGGTGACGGAATCTACGGAAGGTGTTCTGCAATGCTTTTACCGGCAGACGGCTTTTCAGGTGGAGACGGACCATCCGGTGGAGCGGGAGCGGATTGCCGATCTGACGTTTCGTGAGGGCAGAATCATCGACACGAAGGAAAAGAATGAGAAGGTACATGGAAAACTTCTGCGGGTGTCGGAGAAGGAGCTGGAAATAGAGGGGGAAGGCGTTTTTCCCATCGGTGAGGGAATGGAAGTCTATAAGCTGTACGGCAGTCTTGAGAGTCTGGCGAAAAAAGACCTCAGGATCGGTTATGCAGACACGGATTATGTTATTGAGAAGGGAAGAGTCTGTGCCTGCCTTGTGTCTCAGGCTGAAAAGGCGGACCGGATCCGTGTGCTCTTAAAAAATACTGCAAAAGGAAGTAACTACTATGATGCGGCAGAACTTGAGGTGGACGGCGAAAAGATACAAATCAAAGCCGGAGATTTTGCAGTGGGAGAGCGCCGGACATATCAGTGTAATGCCCTGACGGATAAGGTCACGGTGCGTATTGACGGGATCGAAAAGCAGGATAATGCTTACCGGGGAGCAATAGAATGCTGCCGGCATGAGGAAGGTCTGGTTCTCATCAATGAGCTTCCATTGGAGGAATATCTTTATGCGGTTGTGCCCAGTGAGATGCCTGCCTCATACCCGCAGGAAGCATTGAAAGCCCAGGCGGTATGTGCCAGAACCTATGCTTATCTTTACATTCTGCACGCCGGACTGCCGGAACTGGGCGCTCATGTAGATGACACGACTACTTATCAGGTATACCATAACAGCGGTGAAAACGGAGCGACTACCACGGCGGTCAAGGAGACTGACGGTATGCTGTTAACCTATCAGGGAAATCCGGCGCAGAATTATTATTATTCCACGTCCTGCGGTGCGGGAACCGATGCAGGAGTCTGGAAGTCGGGCCGGGAAGAAGAACTTACATATATCAGGGCCGGAAGAATGAATGATAATGCGGAGAGCAGTATACGTGATGAAGATGCGGAACTGCTGCGGGGGGAAGAGAATTTCCGGCAGTTTATTACTTCGGTAGATGATACGGATCTGGAAAGTGATGAGCCCTGGTACCGCTGGAAGTATACGGTGGAAACGATCGACACGGAGGCCATGCTCTCACGGATCATGAAAAGATATCAGAGCAGCCCTGAGTCTGTACTTACCAGAACAGAAGGAGATTATTATGTGTCACAGCCCATTCAAAAACTGGGAAAGATTCGTAATCTTAGCATTGTACGCAGAGGGCCGGGCGGAGTGGCGGATGAACTTTTGATCGAGACTGATACAGGAACTTACAAGATTATTGCGGAGTACAATATCCGTGCCGTTCTCTGTGACGGTACAAGCGAGGTTATCAGACAGGACGGCAGTGCCGTTGTGCCGGGATCGCTTCTGCCCAGCGGCTTTTTTGTAATAGATTCTGGTAAAAAGGGGGAAAGTGTGGTAGGATATACGTTGATTGGCGGCGGGTACGGACACGGTGTGGGAATGTCCCAGAACGGTGCCAGGGCGCTGGGTGAAAAGGGAGTCTCCTATCAGGATATTCTGGAATTTTATTTTTCAGGATGCCGTGTAGAGGAGGCCGGCATACAGGCGGACTGAGCGGCAGAAACGGCTGCTGATGCATTTTTTCAGCCCGTGGTATTGAATTTAACTTAAGGTATCAGGATACAGATTATGAGAATGGTTTACAGACTTTTTTACATATTTCGGGATTTTAACTGGCAGATGACCAGGAAGAATATAGGTGCTTTTGCGGCCAGTACGGCGTTCTTTCTTTTTCTGTCCATGATTCCACTTTTGATGTCGCTGTGTGCGATCCTGCCATATACGAATCTGACGGAAGCTAATCTGATCAGCGCGATCACCCGGTTTACACCGGATGCCATGGAAGTCCTGGTGGTGGGTATTGTGTCGGATGTTTATGCGCGGTCGGCAGGAACGATTACCATTTTTGCAATCGTTACGATCTGGTCAGCGTCCAAGGCGATGCTTGCACTGATTCATGGACTGAATGCGGTGAATGATTTTGAGGAGCGGAGAAATTATTTCGTACTGCGGTTTATTGCCAGTTTCTATACGGTCATTATGCTGGTGGCCATGATCCTTGCGCTTATCGTTATGGTATTCGGAAATGTGATCGTGGATCTTTTGCTGGCGGATATACCGCCGCTGCATATACTGGTGCAGTTTATCATGCATTTCCGTTTTCTGTTTACGTGGGTGATTCTGACACTGATCTTTTCCATGATTTATGCCTATGTGCCTAACAGCAAAATGCGTTTTAAGGCGCAGATACCGGGGGCGGCATTTTCGGCGGTAATGTGGGGAGCGGCGTCTTATGCCTTTTCCGTGTATGTGGATCATTTTAACGGCTTCGGTACATATGGCGGATTAACCACTGTAGTTATTTTGATGTTCTGGTTTTATCTGCTAATGTATATCCTTTTGATCGGCGCACATATTAACCGCTATTTTGGCCCTGTATATAAATTTCTTTTCGGATGGCTTGACAAGTCGGACAAAAGTCACTAAAATGGCAATAGATTCAGTTTTGCAGGCATAGAAATATATGATTCAAGAAGAATATGCTATAAGAAAAGGCTGTGAAGGTGTCAGTAGGAAATTATTTTCCGCCAGAGAGAGAGGATCATCGGCTGAAAGTCCTCTTCGGTTCAGATAATTTTTTGAAATTCCCGCCGGAGCTGTCCGGGTGAAATCAGTAGTCCGGAACGTCACGACACGTTACGTCGGTTAAGGTGTCTGTCCATAGAGCCGGCAGTGAGTGTATCTGCCGCTTTGATAGAGGACAGGAAACTGGGTGGTACCGCGGAGTCTGTTCGTCCCATGTGCATTGTGCGCATGGGATTTTTTGTGGTATGGGATTTGGATATCGAAAGGTGCTCTGCAGAAATAAACAGAAATTAAAAGGAGAATGGAAATGAAAGAGAAACTGGAACAGATCAAAGCGGAAGCGCTGCGCCAGATCGAGGCGAGCGATGCGCTGGAAAAACTGAACGAGGTGAAAGTCAATTACCTTGGCAAGAAGGGCGAATTGACAGCAGTATTAAAAAGCATGAAGGATGTAGCGCCGGAAGACCGTCCGAAGGTGGGACAGATGGTCAACGAGGCGCGGGCGGAGATCGAGCGTGTGCTGGATGAGTCCGTAAAGAAGATGGAGCGAGCAGTCAGGGAAGCGAAGATGAAGAAGGAAGTCATTGACGTGACGCTGCCCGCAAAGAAGAATAACGTGGGACACCGCCATCCGAATACCATCGCGCTGGAGGAAGCGGAGCGCATTTTCATCGGCATGGGCTATGAAGTCGTGGAAGGCCCTGAAGTGGAAAAGGATTATTACAACTTTGAGGCATTGAACATTCCTGCCGATCATCCGGCAAAGGATGAGCAGGATACTTTCTATATCACGGGAGATATTCTGCTGAGAACTCAGACTTCTTCCACCCAGGTGCATGAGATGGAGAAAGGAAACCTGCCCATCCGTATGATCGCGCCAGGGCGCGTGTTCCGTTCCGATGAAGTGGATGCGACGCATTCCCCGTCCTTCCATCAGATTGAAGGACTGGTGATTGATAAAAACATTACCTTTGCGGATCTGAAAGGTACACTGGCGGAATTTGCGAAGGAACTGTTCGGGGAGGATACAAAGGTAAAATTCAGGCCCCATCATTTCCCGTTCACGGAGCCAAGCGCGGAGATGGATGTGAGCTGCTTCAAATGCGGCGGCAAAGGCTGCCGGTTCTGTAAAGGTGAAGGCTGGATCGAGATCCTGGGCTGCGGCATGGTGCATCCTCATGTATTTGAGATGAGCGGCATTGATCCGGAGCAGTATACCGGTTTCGCCTTCGGCGTGGGTTTGGAACGTATTGCGCTGTTAAAATATGAGATTGACGATATGAGACTGCTGTATGAAAACGATATCCGTTTCCTGAAACAGTTCTGATTTTCTGATGGATAGCACAATGCAATGCAACCGGAAATAAATATGACAAATATGATGATAGAAACAGAAATGTGAAGGACTTGCCGGAACATGCAGATCAGCCACATTTCGGATTGGAGAAAAAGAATATGAATACAGCATTATCATGGATCAAAGCATACGTGCCGGATTTAGAGTGCACGGATCAGGAATATATGGATGCTATGACACTTTCCGGCACGAAAGTGGAAGGCTATAACAGGCTTGACAGGAATCTGGACAAAATCGTAGTAGGGCAGATTGAAAAGATTGAAAGGCATCCCGATGCAGATAAACTGATTGTCTGTCAGGTTAATATCGGTTCTGAAGTGATTCAGATCGTGACAGGTGCGCCCAATGTAAAAGAGGGTGACAAAGTACCCGTTGTCTTAGACGGCGGTAAAGTGGCAGGCGGACATGACGGCGGGCCGCTGCCGGAGGATGGAATTGAGATCAAGGCAGGCAAGCTCAGGGGGGTGCCGTCCAACGGTATGATGTGTTCCATCGAGGAACTTGGCTCCGACAGAAATATGTATCCGGAGGCGCCGGAAATGGGCATCTACATTTTTAAAGAGGATGTGGAAACAGGATCTGATGCTGTGGAAGCACTGGGGCTCAGAGACACGGTGTTCGAGTATGAAGTGACATCCAACCGCGTGGACTGCTACAGCGTGATCGGTATTGCCAGAGAGGCGGCGGCAACCTTCCGCAAGCCTTTTTATCCGCCTCAGGTTCAGGTAAAAGAAAACAGTGAAAACGTAGAAGATTATATTTCCGTGGAGGTGCAGGACAAGGAACTGTGTCCCCGATACTGTGCGAGAGTCTGCACAAACATCAAAATCGGTCCTTCACCGAAATGGATGCAGCGGCGTCTGGCGGCAAGCGGTATCCGTCCGATCAACAATCTGGTGGATATTACCAACTATGTGATGGAAGAATACGGACAGCCCATGCACGCTTTTGATCTGGATACCATTGCGGGGCATAAGATTATCGTGCGCCGCGCCAAAGATGGAGATGTCTTCCGCACGCTGGACGGTCAGGACAGAAATCTGGATTCCGATGTGCTGATGATCTGTGATGCTGAGAAGGAAATAGGCATTGCGGGTATTATGGGCGGTGAGAATTCCATGATCACAGACAATGTGAAAACGGTACTTTTCGAGGCGGCTACTTTTAACGGCGCAAATATCCGTAAATCAGCCAAGAGAATCGGACTCCGGACAGACGCGTCGGGCAAATTCGAGAAAGGGCTTGATCCTTATAATGCAGAAGCCGCAATTAACAGAGCCTGTCAGCTGATTGAGGAACTGGGCTGCGGAGAAGTGACCCGCGGCATCGTGGATGTGCACAGTGATATGAAAGAAAAGGTGGTTCTGCCTTTTGAGCCGGATAAATATAATAAACTGCTGGGCACGGATGTATCGAAAGAGGAAATGTTGGATATCTTTAAAATGATAGAGGTTGATTATGATCCGGCTTCGAATGAACTGACCATGCCCACCTTCCGTCAGGATCTGCTGCGGCAGTGCGATATCGCGGAGGAAATTGCGCGTTTTTACGGCTATGACAAGATACCTACCACGCTTCCTACAGGTGAGGCTACCACCGGTAAGCTGCCGTTTAAGCTCCGTATTGAGCAAAAAGCCAGAGATATTGCCGAGTACTGCGGATTTTCACAGGGTATGTGTTACTCTTTCGAGAGCCCGAAGGTATTTGACAAACTGCTTCTGGATGCAGATGATCCGGCGCGTCAGGCAGTCACCATTGCCAATCCGCTGGGAGAGGATTTCTCTATCATGAGAACGGTTTCCCTGAATGGTATGCTGATCAGCCTGGCAACCAATTATAACAGAAGAAACAAGGATGTACGCCTTTATGAACTGGGCAATATTTATGTGCCGAAAGAGCTGCCGCTGACGGAACTGCCGGAGGAGAGAATGCAGTTTACGCTGGGCATGTACGGTGACTGTGATTTCTTCACGATGAAAGGTGTGATTGAGGAATTTTTCGACAGCATCGGTATGCGCAGGAAGATCACTTATGATCCAAACGCAGGTAAGAATTTCCTGCATCCGGGCAGACAGGCAAACATTATATATGAGGGAACCACATTGGGATATCTGGGTGAAGTTCATCCGGAGGTCTGTGACAATTATGATATGAAGACCAGGGCCTATGTGGCTGTATTAGATATGCCTGAGGTGATTCCCTATGCGACCTTCGACCGCAAGTATGAGGGAATCGCGAAATATCCGGCAGTGGCAAGGGATATCAGTATGGTAGTGCCCAGGGAAATTATGGCAGGACAGATCGAGGCCGTGATCGCGCAAAGAGGCGGAAAAATTCTGGAAGATTATAAACTGTTCGATATCTACGAGGGAGATCAGATCAGGGAAGGATTTAAATCTGTGGCATACTCTATTACCTTCCGGGCAAAAGACCGGACCCTTGAGGAAGCAGATGTGACGGCGGCCATGAAGAAGATCCTGAACGGACTCGAAGGCATGGGAATCGAACTGCGAAGCTAAGAATATGACCGAAACTGCACATAGGATGTTTTATTCTGTCATGCAGGATCGGGATGAAGACTGAGAAGATATTACAGTGGAAAGCAGGTGTGAATATGGAGCATAAAAACACGTGGGAAACTTATGATGCAGAACAGCTGAAAGAAGTGGATGTTTTTGCAAAAGAGTATATGACGTTTCTGGACAACGGCAAAACGGAGCGGGAATGCATCGACCAGATCGTTAATACCATCGAGAAGGCGGGGTATCGTGAACTGGAGACTCTCATCGCGTCCGATACGAAGCTGAAAGCGGGTGATAAAGTATATTTTGTATGGATGAATAAATCTGTTGTCATGTTCCAGATCGGGAAAGAGAAAATGGCGAAAGGAATCAATATTCTCGGTGCCCATATTGATTCGCCGCGTCTGGACATCAAGCAGAATCCGCTCTATGAGGATGGCGGCTTCGCTTATCTGGATACCCACTATTACGGCGGCGTAAAGAAATACCAATGGGTGACGCTGCCTCTGGCTATTCACGGTGTTGTGGTGAAGAAGGATGGCACCACGGTTGAAATCAATGTGGGTGAAAACGAGGATGATCCGGTATTTTTTATCTCCGATCTGTTGATTCATCTTGCCCAGGAGCAGCTTGAGAAGAAAGCCAATAAGGTAATCGAAGGTGAAGCGCTTGATATTATTATCGGCAATAAACCGCTTGTCATCGACAGAAGCAGGCAGGAGAACGATGTAGATGGGCAGAGCGCAGAGGGACAGGATAAAACCGGTGGGAAACAGGATGTCATGAACGGTGACGGAAAAGACGGAAAGACTTCCGAGAAAGAGGCTGTGAAAAAAGGAATTCTCGAAATTCTGAAACAGGCTTATGATATCGAGGAAGAAGATTTTATCTCTGCTGAATTGGAAGTGGTTCCTGCGGGAAAGGCAAGAGAGGCAGGCTTTGACAGAAGCATGATTCTGGCTTACGGGCAGGATGACAGGGTATGTGCATTTTCATCTTTGAAAGCGATGCTTGAGATCGGGCAGACGGACCGGACGGCGTGCTGCATTCTGGTGGACAAGGAAGAAGTGGGCAGTGTGGGCGCTACGGGTATGCAGTCCAGATTCTTTGAGAACGCGGTGGCCGAGGTGATGAATCTGACGGGAGAGTACAGTGAGTTGAATGTGCGCAGGTGTCTGGCCCGTTCCTGTATGCTTTCTTCCGACGTGAGCAGTGCCTTTGATCCTGCTTATGCGGCAAGCTTTGACAAGAAAAATGTAGCTTATCTGGGCGGCGGCATGGTATTTAACAAGTTTACCGGTGCGAGAGGCAAATCCGGTTCCAACGATGCCAATGCAGAGTATCTGGGACATATCCGGGCAATCTTTGAGAAGGAAAAGGTGAATTTCCAGACCGCAGAACTGGGAAAGGTAGATTTGGGCGGCGGCGGAACAATTGCATATATTCTTGCGTTGTATGGCATGAATGTGATTGACAGCGGCGTGGCAGTTCTCAATATGCATGCACCCTGGGAAGCCACCAGCAAAGCGGATGTTTATGAGACAAAACGCGGATACGTGGCATTTTTGAACCATGCGGAGTTATAAAACAGGAAAATTCTATTGAAATGACGAAGCATCGGAAAGAGGAAATTTAATGGATAAATCAGATTTTTATTTTGATCTGCCGCAGGAATTGATTGCACAGGATCCGCTGGAAGACCGTTCGGGTTCCAGACTCCTGGTGCTGGATAAGGAAAGCGGCAGGGTAGAACATCATATTTTCAGAGACATCATTGATTATTTAAGGCCGGGCGATTGCCTGGTCTTAAATAACACAAGGGTACTTCCGGCCAGACTCATGGGTGTAAAGGAAGATACCAGTGCGGCCATAGAGGTTCTGCTTTTGAAAAGGCGGGAAAATGATGTCTGGGAAACGCTGGTGAAACCGGGTAAAAAGGCGAAACCGGGCACGAGGCTGACTTTCGGGGACGGCTGTCTTAGGGGAGAGGTTCTTGAGGTGGTGGAGGAAGGCAACAGGCTGATCCGCTTTGCGTATGAGGGCATTTTTGAAGAGGTTCTGGACAGGCTTGGAGAGATGCCGCTGCCACCTTACATAACCCATAAACTGCAGGACAAAAACCGTTACCAGACGGTCTATGCGAAATATGACGGATCGGCGGCGGCGCCTACGGCCGGACTGCATTTTACCGGCGAACTTCTAAAGCAGATTGAGGAAAAAGGCGTGGAGACCGCTTACGTGACGCTGCATGTGGGACTTGGTACTTTCCGCCCGGTGAAAGCGGACAATATTCTGGAACACCATATGCATTCCGAGTACTATCAGGTGACCGGGGAAGCGGCGGAGAAGATCAACCGCGCCAGAAGCCGGGGCAGCCGCGTGATCTGTGTGGGAACTACCAGCTGCCGTACCGTGGAGAGTGCGGCGAAAGAGGACGGCACACTGGAAGAATGCTGTGGAAATACGGAGATTTTTATTTATCCCGGCTATCAGTTTAAGGTGATGGACTGTCTGATCACCAATTTTCATCTTCCGGAATCAACACTTGTGATGCTTGTCTCTGCATTGGCCGGAAGGGACCATGTGATGGAGGCTTATGAGGAGGCTGTCCGGGAGAAATACAGATTTTTCAGCTTCGGGGATGCGATGTTTGTGAAGTGACCGGAGAAAGAGCAGGCATTTGTTTTCGATGCCGGTTTCTTTACAAAAGATTCCAAATAATGTAATATAGAAAAAAAGTTATGCGTTGGCATAAGGTACGATATGATAAGAAAGGTGTGGAAGTATGGAAGAGAGAAGAAAGAACAGGCGCATGGCGCTTACGTCTAAACTGTTGATCAAGAGGATGGATCAGTCGGAAGAGGCCGAGGAAGTGAGCATCGAGGTGACAGACGCATCCAAGACGGGAGTCGGGTTCTTATGTTCTGCGCAGCTTACGATCGGTGCTGTGTATGAATCTTTTCTGACGATCTGGACCAAGGAGGTGCTGCATGCATTTCTGGAAATCACCCGTGTTGACGATAAGGGAGACGGCACATACGATTACGGCGCTATTTTTATCGGCATGACGGAAGTGGATGCAGGCAGAATCGAGAATTACGGCACGATGAGAAATATGGGCGTAAAGATTTAGGAAAGTATAATAGTAATGAAGCAAGGGAAACAAACAAAACTGTGGCTGGAACTCATCGTAATCGCGGCATCTGTTTTCGGGCTTATGCTGCTCATCTATTTTGTGATGATCGTTTCATTTCAGAGCGGGGTACAGTCGAACGATATAACGATGCGGCTTGCGGTGCGGGTCGCGGAAGTGGTATTCGATGAACCGACAGATGAGCAGATAAAGACTACCTGTCTGATGATCCGCTACGGCGCACATCTTGGACTGTTTTTTGTGGTGGGGGCAGTTACGGCCTTTGTCAGTATGGTGTTGTGCAGAAGATATTTCCGCATTCTGGGGGTGCTCGGATCCGGTTTGATCTGTTATGTGCTGGCGTATTACACGGAATATTATAAACAGTATATAGACGGAAGACATTTTCAGATGTCAGATGTGTCACTTAACTGGTATGGAAGTCTGGCCGGAATTGTGTGTATGGTGGCATCCTATTTCCTGAACAGACTTCTGGTAAAGTTATCTTCATGAGCGCATTCTTTTTAAGGAAGGCGCTCATTTTTTGTATGGATTCTATAACCGTGTGCGGTCATGATCTCATGGGCCTGATGTGCCGCTTCTTTTCCGTAGAATTCAATGCGCAGCGCACCCTCAGCCAGTTCTCTGTTATGGTTGATGCCAATGTTTTTGATGCTCACGTCGTGCATGGCGAGCAGAGAAGCAATGGCTGCTATGGCACCGGGTTTGTCGGCAATGTCCACAGTGAGCACGTACTCTGCCTGGATCGGTCCGCTGGCCGAACCTGTAAAGGATTCTCTGTAGGTTCTGGCTGTATCGAAGAAATCATACAGTGCATCCGGCGTCCGGGATTCAATGCATCCGGAAATCCGGGTCAGGCAGTCTATGTAAGCCTGAAGCAGCTTTAAAATATTATCTGCGTTTGTTATGCAGATCTGCTGCCACATGGCGGGAGATGAGGAAGCGATCCTTGTGATATCTTTAAAGCCGCCTGCGGCTACCATTTTCATGATCCCTTCTTCGGAATCACTTTTTTTGACCAGGTTTACAAGAGATGCTGCGATCACATGGGGCAGGTGGGAGATGGCGGCGGTCACGTAATCATGTTCTTCATAACCCAGAGTGAGAGGAATGGCGCCAATCTTTTCCACCAGACCGCGGTATGCGGTGAGCCTGTCTTCCGGTACGGTTTCCGAAGGTGTCAGAATATAGTACGCGTTCTCGAGGAGAGAAGCTTTGGAGTTCTGGTATCCGAAGCGCTCTGATCCGGTCATGGGATGTCCGCCGATAAACTGATTCTGCAGGCCGAGAGCCTCTATCCGGCGGTGGATTCCCGTCTTGACGCTGCCCACGTCGGTGAGGATCGTCCGGGGGGACAGATGTTCTTTTAAAAATAAAAGATTGTCATCATTATGAGAGACGGGAGCGCATAGAAATATATAGTCACAGTGCTGGAAAGATTCATCTACGGAGGTGCAGATCCGGTCGATTACCTTTTCTTCCTCTGCCAGCTGAAGCGATGCAGTGTTGACATCGTATGCGATCAATTGTGCGTCGGGAACGGTGGAGCGGACTGCCTTGGCGATGGAGCCGCCGATCAGTCCGAGTCCGATAAAACCGCAGGTAAGTGTGTTCATAAGGCTGCCTTTCAAATATACGGATTCATTTATTTTCCGTGTTATATTATTTTTTTACATCATCCATAAATCAAAAATGGATTTCATGCTTACATAAAATCGTGTATAGTATAACATTTTGAAATAGTGATTTCCATAGTAAACGGTAAATAAATTTGCTGTTCATGACAGTCCATTCTGACATATGTCTGGAAGTGCGTATTCTTTTTATACATTTCGCATAATTGATATTGTAATTTGAGACAAAATTTAGTAAAATATACTTACAATTTGTGCTTGGGGATATTATACGCAGAACAATCTGCCCAATCATAAGTGAATAACAGAACTGGAGGACCTAGTGAAATGAATGTTTACACAACTGATAAGATTCGTAATGTGGTTTTGCTTGGCCATGGCGGCTGCGGTAAGACCAGCTTGGTGGAGGCGATGGCTTACCTGTCCGGCATTACTTCCAGAATGGGTAAAGTAGATGACGGCAACACGGTGAGCGATTTTGGCAAGGAAGAACAGAAGCGCCATATTTCCATTGCCACATCTGTTATTCCGATCGAGTGGGAAGATGTGAAGATCAATGTGCTTGATACCCCGGGCTTTTTTGATTTCGTCGGTGAGGTGGAGGAAGCTGTCGGAGCGGCCGATGCGGCGATCATTGTGGTATCCGGAAAGGCAGGCGTGGAAGTGGGTACGGAGAAGGCATGGGAATTGTGTGATAAGTATAAACTGCCCAGATTCGTATTCGTGACAGATATGGATATTGACAATGCTTCATTCCGTCAGGTTGTTGAAGATATGACTGACAAGTATGGCAAAAAGATGGCTCCTTTCCATCTGCCGATCCGTGAGAATGAGAAGTTTGTAGGATATATCAATGTGATCACCGAGCAGGCATACCGCTGGGAGGGCAAGGAAGTTGTTGAATGTGACATGCCGGAGTACAGCAAGGCGAATCTGCAGCTGTGCCGTGACACGCTGATGGAGGCTGTAGCCGAGACAAGCGAAGAATTCATGGAGAGATATTTTAACGGTGACAGTTTCTCGGAAGCGGAGATCAGAGCAGCGCTGCGCAGCAACGTTATGGACGGCAGCATCGTACCGATGTCCATGGGATCCAGTATACTCTGTCAGGGTATTTATACGCTGCTTGACGATATTGTGAAGTATATGCCCAGCCCGGAGAACCGTGAACTGGCAGGAATCGACCTGAAGAGCAATGAGATCTTCCAGGCGAACTTTGATTTCTCGAAGCCCAAGTCTGCATATATTTTCAAGACAATTGTGGATCCTTTTATCGGGAAATATTCACTGATCAAAGTATGTTCAGGCGTGCTTAAGAATGATGACACGATCTATAATGATGAAAAAGAAGTGGAAGAGAAAATCAACAAGCTTTATGTGATGCAGGGCAGCAAGCCTGTTGAGATCAAGGAGCTTCATGCAGGAGATATCGGAGCCATTGCGAAGCTTACGGCGGCGAGGACCGGCAATACTCTTTCTACCAAGGCAAGAATCATCCGTTATGGTAAGACGGAGATCTCCACACCTTATACATATAAGCGCTACAGGGCGAAGAACAAGGGCGATGTGGATAAGGTTGCGCAGGCGCTGCAGAAGATGCGGCATGAAGATCAGACTCTGTGGGTTGTCAATGATGCAGAGAACAAGCAGACACTGTTGTACGGTATGGGTGATCTCCACCTGGATGTGGTTGCCAGCAGGCTGCTCAATGAGTATAAGGCTGAGATCGAGTTATCCGATCCGAAGATCGCGTACAGGGAGACGATCCGTAAGAAATCCGATGTGGAATACAAATATAAGAAGCAGTCCGGCGGCCACGGTCAGTACGGCCATGTAAAAATGCGCTTTGAGTCTTCCGGTGACCTTGAGTCTGCATATGTATTTGAGCAGGAAGTAGTGGGTGGCGCGGTGCCGAAGAATTATTTCCCGGCTGTAGAGAAAGGTCTGCAGGATTCCGTTGGCAGCGGACCGCTGGCGGCATATCCGGTAGTGGGTGTGAAAGCGGTACTTTATGACGGATCTTATCATCCGGTAGACTCTTCCGAGATGGCTTTTAAGATGGCTACCATTCAGGCGTTCAAGAAGGGATTTATGGAGGCAGGGCCGGTTCTTCTGGAGCCGATCTCGAATCTGAAGGTAACGGTGCCGGATTCCTATACGGGCGATGTTATGGGTGATCTGAATAAGAGAAGAGGCCGTGTGCTTGGTATGAATCCGGCGGGAGAGGGCAAGACTGTGATCGAGGCGGATATTCCGACAGCCTGCCTGAACGGCTACTGTACCGATCTGCGTTCCATGACAGGCGGACGCGGCACATATATGTATGAATTTGCAAGATATGAGCAGGCGCCCAGTGATGTACAGGAGAAGGAAGTTACGGCAAGAGCCAACAAAGTTGCTGAGTCCGGCAGCGAGGCATAAAGGGGAAGTGCTTCACTGTAATGCTATAACCGGCTTAGTTATAGAGAAGGGTTTTTATAGGGACAGGGCGCGGGTGACCGCGCTCTGTTTCTCTGTCACGTCTGCTGTGTACAAACCACAGGAAGGTGCTTGACAAATCCGCTCAGTATAATACAATATTAAGCATGGATGGAAGGAGAAAGCTGGGACAGTGATTTCTTTTTATGCAGAAACAGTAAGAACTTCGGTGCGGGCACATCCGTCTGGTTTGCTGCCCACGGAAACAAAACGTTATAGAGAAAGGCATGGTCAGCAAAATGGCAGAAGTTTACAATCACAGAGAAGTAGAGACGAAATGGCAGAAGGTGTGGGACGACGAGAAAGCTTTTAAGACTTCGGACGATTACTCCAAGCCGAAATATTATGCACTTGTGGAGTTCCCGTATCCTTCCGGACAGGGGCTTCATGTAGGGCATCCGAGACCTTATACGGCGCTTGATATCGTGGCGAGAAAGAGAAGAATGCAGGGGTACAATGTACTTTATCCCATGGGCTGGGATGCGTTTGGCCTTCCTACGGAAAATTATGCGATCCAGAACCATATTCATCCAAAGATCGTGACACAGAATAATGTGGCTCGTTTTAAGAGCCAGCTTCATTCGCTGGGTTATTCTTTTGACTGGGATCGGGAAGTGAATACAACAGACCCCGATTATTATAAATGGACACAGTGGATCTTTCTGAAACTGTTTAAAGCCGGACTGGCTTATAAATCTGAGATGCCTATTAACTGGTGTACTTCCTGTAAGGTGGGCCTTGCCAATGAGGAAGTGGTGAACGGTGTCTGTGAACGCTGCGGTTCCGAGGTTGTCCGCAAGGTGAAGAGCCAGTGGATGCTCAAGATCACGGAGTATGCGGATAAGCTGATCGAAGGACTTGACAGCGTGGATTATGTGGAGAGGGTCAAAGTCTCCCAGAAGAACTGGATCGGCAAATCCACCGGTGCAGAAGTTGATTTTATCATGAAGGGCAAAGAAGACAGGATGCGTGTCTACACAACCAGATGTGATACGTTGTTCGGAGTTACCTATATGGTTATGTCTCCGGAGCATCCGTTGATTGACAAGTATAAAGATGATATCAGAAACTGGGAAGAAATCGTGGCTTACCGTGAGCAGGCAGCCAGAAAGTCCGACTTTGAGCGTGCGGAACTGGCCAAGGAGAAGACCGGTGTGAAGATTGACGGTCTGACGGCTGTTAATCCGGTGAGTGATGTGGAAATCCCCATTTTTATCTCGGATTATGTTTTGATGAGCTACGGTACGGGTGCCATCATGGCAGTGCCGGCCCATGACGAGAGAGACTGGGAATTTGCAAAGAAATTCGGCCTGCCGATCATTGAGGTGGTTGCAGGCGGCAAGGACGTGCAGGAAGAAGTTTATACAGATGTGGCAACAGGTGTCATCGTTAATTCCGGGTTTATCACAGGACTTTCTGTAGAAGATGCCAAGGCGAAAATGATCGCGTTCCTTGAAGAGAAGGGCATTGGCTGTGCGAAGACTAATTTCAAGCTGAGAGACTGGGTATTTTCCAGACAGCGTTACTGGGGTGAGCCGATTCCTGTTGTACATTGTGAAAAATGCGGTTATGTGCCTATTGATGAGAGCGAACTGCCCCTGGAACTGCCGGAGGTGGACAGCTATATGCCTACCGATAACGGTGAGTCCCCGCTGGCGCTTATGACTGATTGGGTCAATACTACGTGCCCGTGCTGTGGCGGCCCGGCTAAGAGAGAGACGGATACCATGCCTCAGTGGGCGGGATCTTCATGGTATTTCTTAAGATATACGGATCCGGATAACAAGGAAGCACTGGCAGGCAAAGAAGCGCTGGATTACTGGATGCCGGTAGACTGGTATAACGGCGGTATGGAGCATACAACACTGCATCTGCTGTATTCCAGATTCTGGCATAAGTTCCTGTATGACCAGAATACGGTGCCTTGTCCGGAGCCTTATGCAAAGAGGACATCCCACGGTATGATCCTTGGATTGAATCCCCATAATTTTGCCAACCTGCCTGCAAAAGAACAGGAGCAGATGCTTGCCGAGTACGGAAGCGAGAAGGCCGCAAGAGCCGCTCTTAAGGAAAAATACGGCGAGATGGCGGAGCATCCGGTAGTGAAGATGTCCAAATCTCTGGGCAATGTGGTAAATCCTGATGATATCGTGACCGAGTACGGTGCGGATACTCTCAGAACCTATGAGATGTTTATCGGTGCGTTTGAACTCAGTGCAGGATGGTCCGAGGATGGTGTGAAAGGCTGCCGCCGGTTTTTGGAGAGAGTCTGGAAGCTGCAGGATCTGCTGACGGAGGAGGACGGTTACTCCAAAGACATGGAAACGAAGATGCACCAGACGATCAAGAAAGTGAGCAATGACTTTGAGAATCTGAAATATAATACGGCCATTGCAGCGATGATGGCACTGATCAATGAATTTTACAAGAAAAATTCTGTGACAAAGGGTGAGTTCAGGACACTTCTTGCCCTGCTCAATCCGGTGGCACCTCATATTACGGAGGAATTGTGGCAGAAGACAGGCTTTTCAGGCAGACTGTATCAGTCTTCATGGCCGGAGTATGACGAGGCGAAGACGGTAGAATCTACGGTGGAGATCGCTGTGCAGATCAACGGCAAGACGAAAGCAACGCTTGCGATCGGCAAGGACGACCCGAAGGACGATGTAATCGCCAAAGCGAAGGAAGTAATTGCAGACAAACTGACCGGCACCGTTGTGAAAGAGATTTATGTGCCGGGAAGAATCGTAAACATTGTACAGAAGTAAAACAGATGAAAAGACGGAGCAGAGCGGATGCCAGGCTCCATACACAGAAAAACAGTGAAAACTGCCGCATTTACGGAAGAGTCCGGGGATGCGGCAGTTTTTGCAGGAGTCTACTTTTTTCGCAGTTTCATCAGTTTGTCAATTTTGTCTAATTCTTCCGGAGTAGAATATTTGCGTATCGTTGCGGTGATTGTCTCCACTTCGTCGGTGGAGAAGGAAATATGGTTGTCCATACCCCTCTTGGCGATCGCCATGAAGAACGGCATCATCTGTTCTTTGCTGAGAGACTGGCTCTCGAAGACGAGTGACTGTAAAAAATCCAGCTTGGATTTGGCAATATGTGCTACGGCGGGATCATCCATCCAATTTCCGGTCATTATGTTTTCCTTTCTGGGTTGTTTGATTTAAGGCTTCTTTTTGTCTATTCATCCGGCTTTTCCGGATGCTGCTGTCCGAACATTTCATACATTGCTTTCTGCTCTGGTGTGAGCATGTTCATCAGCATATCCATCATGGGGAACTGTCCGGTTTGTGTCCGGCCTGCTGCTGTATTGCCGGAATCAGAAGCTGTGCTGCTGCCATCACCGGCGGCGGAAGAATCCGTAAAAGGTGAAGCGGCGGACAGATCCGGGAAAATTTCCTGTAGGGCGGATATGGTCTGAGACATTTCCTGCATTGTTTCCATCGTCTGGAGCATGTTTCGGAATTGATCCAGCTGCCGGATCTCATCTGGTGTGGAATAAAGACTGAGTTGTCTGCACAGGGCGCACAGATCAGGTTTCTCTTCAGTTGTAATGCTGCAGCCGCAGATCTGGAAGGGATGTCTCTGGACATAGCTTAGTGTGTACTGCAGTTCCATATATTTGATATATACTGCCAGATGCTTTTGTGCGGAAGGTTCCATGAAGGGCAGAAGAACCTTGAACTTCTGGATCTGGTTGGTTGTATATAAGGCATCGAATGCCATAACATTTGTTGCTTCCTCATTTTTTTCAGCCATAGAAGTATGCCTTTCTGTTGCCCGTCAATGCCAAAAACATGTATTCCGGCGTTTAGCATCATGCCATCACGCGGGATGCAGTCCAAACAGCGGTACTGTTTCTCTACAGTATATGTTCCATGTGAGAAAAATAGGCTCTAAAGGAGCTAGAGCCTATTTTTCAGATATGAAGTAAAGATGTGCAAAGGGGATTAACCCATGAAATTAGCAGTTGCCGCAGCAGCTGGAAAGGATCAACAACCAGATCAGAGTGTTACAGCAGTTGTTGTCGCCGTTACCGAAGAAACCGAAACCGCCGCCGTCGCATCCGCATCCGTCATTGTTTCCGCAGCAGGATAAAAGAATCAGGATCCAGATCCAGGAACCACATCCGCCACCGAAAAATCCACAGTTATTATTGTTGTTGCACCCACAGTGAGTTGCTGTTAAATCGCTCATTGCTTTACGCCTCCAAATGTTGTTTATGGTTTATCTTATGAGCGAGAGGGGAATTGGTGACGAAAATAATTTTTATTATGTTTTCATGCATGTTTATTTTGTGTGCTTACGGGCAGAACGGGGAAAGAGACATTATAAATCTTGAAAAGAAGAATTTACATTGGTTTCTGTTTCGATTATAATAAAATATATGTATTACCACTTGTGAGCGGTTTTGAATGAGATACAGGGTATGTTTTGGGTATGCCTGTTCTTAAAGAAACATCGCAGGACCGGAGGGAGAGTTGTAAATGAACAAAGTATTGCGTAGGAAAAGCAGGAGAGTCATGGCAGTTCTGATTGCGGCGGCAGTCATAGCGGGCAGCATGGATATCAGCATGTTGACGGTGCGGGCACAGGAGGAGAATATATCTGTTGAGACAGTTCCTGAAATGACAGAGGATGTGGAGATGGAACCGGAAGCAGCAGACGGGACCGGGATTGATGATCCGGATATGCTCAGAGACACGGAGGCGGACCAGACTCCTGTGCCGGAAGGAGAGGATGTCCTTGAGAATGCCGGGGCGGCTGCGGAAATGTATGAGGATACCGCAGAAGCGGAGACAGGAGAAGCAGTGGACCGTGCGGATGCATCGGGTGATGGAGACACGACTCCGACAGGCCCTCAGAAAGCAGTGTTGTCCGGAATTACAGTAACCGGCAAGATTTATGACGGCTCGCCGGCTGTGGCAAGCGGGTTACTGAAAGCGGTGGTGCCGAGGGAGGCATCGTCTACCGGAAGAGAAGAAGATGTTACAGCCCAGGTAGGGTTTAAGTATAGTGTTTCCGGAACAAAGGATGACGGTTCGGCCTTTAGTACTCCGGAGAGCGTTGTTCCCAGTGGGAATATTGTGACCGGGATGCCCAAGGATGCGGGAATCTATGTCCTTACAATTAGTCTGGATGATCCCCTGGGCAATTATACGGCGACACCCTTAAGTGTGCAGTTTAAAATAACGAAAAAAACGATCACCATAAAGGTAAAAGATGCAAGAAAGAAGATTGGCGATCCCATGCCGGTGTTTGATTATACAGTCACCGGGCTGGTGGGTGAGGACGCTCTCGAAGAAGAACCCAAACTGGACTGTGATGCCACGGGGGATAAGACCGGAACATATTTGATCACGGCGTCAGGTGCGAAAGCAACTTTTAACTATATTATCAATTATATAGATGGAATTCTGACGATTTCGGATAAAGAGGAAGTTACGATTTCGGGTATTACCATGGCAGACAAAGTGTATGACAGTGAGCCGGTGGAATGTGATATCAGCGGAGTCAAAGTCACCTCTGAGGGTGCAGAAGTGACAGGACTGACATTAAAATACAGTATTTCCGGCGGCCAGAAGGATAGTGAACTGTTTTTTTCGGATAATATAGCGGACAACAGGCCGACAGAAGCGGGGAACTATACGCTTAAAGTAACAGTGGAGTCTGATAGATATCATGGAGAATTGAGGAAGGATTTTGTCATCTCACAAAAGCCTGTAATGCTCAGGGCGGATGATATGGATATCAAACAGGGGGATGAGATTCCGGAAGAATTTACTTTTACGGTAGAGGGACTGCTGAATAATGACGAGATTAGAAAGAAGCCCACTTATACCTGCGATATCAACAATACAGAAAAGACAGGGAAATATCCCATTATTCCGCGGAATGCATCGGCGGGAGCGAATTATGTGATCACTTATGTGCCGGGAACGCTGACTGTACTGGAGAAAGACAAGATCACGATTACAGGTATTACGACGACACCGGCTCCGAAGGTGTATGACGGCAGCCCGGTTGTCTGCAATACAGGCGGCCTGAAAGCGGTGCTGAACCAAAGCGGTGCGGAGAGTGTGGATATTACGGATCAGGTGACGTTCGAATACAGCATCGAGGGAACCCTGGCCAATGGCAAGGCATATTCATCCGTGGACATTACAAATGGAATGCCAAGGGAAGCCGGAGATTATACGATTACGGTGACGGCAGTTTCCAGGCCGGATACCGATCATAAATACCGGGGGACAATGGAACATTCTTTCAGTATCGCACAGCGGCCTGTTGTTATTAAAGTGAATGATTTGGAAATCAGGACAGAAGATAAGCTGCCTGAACGGAGTGATTATTCTTATGAGATTGCCGGAATGGGACTGCTGGACGGTGAATCTCTTGTGAAGGAGCCGACTTTTACCTGCGATATTCAGAATACAGATCTGGCAGGACAGTATGATATCGTGGCCTCGGATGCAGATGCCGGTTTTAACTACAGAATCACATATGAACCCGGAAAACTGACAGTAATAGAGAAAGAAATCGCTAAGACGAGGAATCTACTCCGGTCTATTACGCCGGCTCCTGTGATCAATGTGGAGAACGGTACGCCCATAGATAAAATTGTGCTTCCTAAAGAGGTTGCAATTGTAACACGGGAAATCGGGGCGGAAGAGACGGAACTGACAGAGAAGAATGAGACGGCGGCTGTGGAATGGGAACGTGCTGCGGCAGACGGTACGTCATACAGTGCGCTGAACGAAGCAGAACAGACTTTTATCATGGCAGGTACTTTGGTTCTGCCGGCGGAGATTGATGAGAACGGCGTAGATCTGCGTGTTACAGTACAGGTCAATGTGCGTGAAAAGTATACGGTCAAAGACCGTGTGGCGGCTCCTACAGCCAATATTGCCAGCGGAAGCGCGGTGCGCCGCGGAACAATGATCGCGTTGTCCTGTGAAACGGAAGGCGCTGAGATATACTATACGCTGGACAGCACGCCGCCTGGCAGGGGGAGCACCCTTTATGCGAATCCGATTGAAGTGCGGGTGAACGGCTTTACAGTGATCTGGGCAGTTGCCTATAAGAAAGGGCAGCCGGACAGCGCTGCGGTGAAATTCTATTATTATATTAATACGAACGCGGGCGGGGAAGGCGAAGAACCGGAAGTGCCTGATGAGGATATACCTGACGACGGGATTATTCCGGAAGGACTCTGGGTAACAAAGATTCCGCAGTATACTTATACCGGTAAGGCGATCAAACCGGAGATCAGGGTCTATGATTATAAGACGCGGCTGGTGGAGAAGAAAGATTACACGATCAGCTATGCCAACAATACGAAAGCAGCAGATCAAAATGCAGATAAGGCACCCACAATTACCATTACAGGGAAAGGCAATTACGAAGGGAAGCTGGTAAAGCATTTTACGATCGAACCTAAAGACATAAGGGATACCGATGTCAGTCTGGATGACATAACCGTTGCATATAATAGCAAGAAATCACAGAAACCGGTACCGGCGGTTCTGTGGAACGGGAAGAAACTGGCGGCGAAGAAGGATTATGCCGTACAGGATGTGAGTTATCAGGATACCGGCAGTTATGTTGTGGCGGTGAATGGCATTGGCAATTACAAAGGAGAAAGAACCTTCAGATTTACGATTACAGAAGGAAAGCTTGTATCTAAGCTTACTGTCAGCAAGATACCGAATCAGTCCTATACGGGACAGGAAATCAAACCGCAGATTACGGTCAAAGAAAAGAACAAGGTTCTGACGCTGAACGAAGATTATACCGTAATCAGGTATGAGAACAATAAAAATGTCGGAACGGCGGCGGTTGTCATTGAGGGAAAAGGCAGCTATGCGGGAACGAGGAAGATAACTTTTAAAATCGTGGAAATAGCGTCCCTTTCCAAAGCAAAGGCAGAACTGCAGTTTGTCAATACACCTGCTTATACGGGAAAGCCGGTCAAGGCAGACAAAGAGACTGTGACCATAAATATCAAGGAAGACGGTAAAACCGTAACGCGTACGCTTGAGAAGGGCACAGATTATGAAGTGGTGTATACCAACAATGAAAAGGCAGGTACTGCAACGGCCACTTTTACGGGTAAAGGCGCGTACAGCGGCAAGATTAAAAAAAGCTTTAAAATCACAGCATTTGATATCGGCAGGGTCAGCATCCGCCTGGATAAGTCTTACAGCTATGTGAAGGGTGGCTGCAAGCCGGAACCGACTGTTACATTCGCCGGTAAGACGCTGAAAGCCGGCACGGATTATACGCTGGCATACAAGCAGAACAACACAGTGGGCAACAAGGCTGTGTTGACGGTCAGGGGCAAAGGAAACTTTAAAGGAACCGCGGTCAGAGAGTATGAGATCACACAGCGGAATCTTGAAGTGGGCATCGGCAGTGACAAGAAGATGGTCAAAGTAACTGCGGCTGATAAGGTTTACCAGAATAAGAAGAACGTTTATAAGACTACTGTGCAGGTGACAGATATAAACGGTAAGAAACTGGCCGCCGGTAAAGACTATGATAAGAACGTGGTGTATACGTATGCGGAGGATGTGAACAATAAAGAAGCTAAATTCTATAAGAAAGCAGGAGATCCGGTGGACCAGAATGATATTATTCCGGCGGGAACGGAGATTAAAGTGACTGTTACGGCGACGGGGGCAGATTATACCGGAACCGTGTCCGGAAGATACCGGATTGTGAATGCAGGCATTACCGGCGCAAAGGCAGTGATATCGGGACAGTCCTATACAGGAAAACCGGTTACTCTTGATGAGAAACAGATTCAAGTGACACTCCAGGGGACACCCCTGAAATACGGAGTGGATTATGAGATCTTAGAGGACACTTACAGCAATAACATCAACAAAGGAACGGCCAGAGTGACGATTCACGGATTGGGAAATTATGGCAGCACCAAAGTAGTGACATTTAAGATCAAAGGAAAAGGGCTTTTCAGTTTGTTCTAAAAAAACGGGCAGGACTCTCATTGGGAGTCCTGTTTTGGTGCATGGGAAATTGGATAAATTGTGTAAATTATGACAAAACACTTGCATAAATCTCAAGATATAGTAAAATTATACTATATGCTAATAAGTCAAACAGACTGTCAGCACATAGTATTATGATAAAGGAGCGGTCCCCCATGGCGGGATTTGAAGTATCCGGAAGAAGGTTCCGAACGGAGGCAGACTATAAGGCTGCCCTGCGTGATCAGGCGAAGATAGATAAGATAAAGACGCAAGTCAATATGGAACAGCCGGGCGAAGTAATTACACTTTATGATGAAATCGGAGCAGGCACATACCGTTTTGAAACTGTGATCGGAAATGATTTCGATGATGAGATTTATGAACTGGCACAGAATTATAAGCGGCAGGGATATGATAAAGACAGCAGGCTTCCAGACGGCAAAAAGAAAAAGAACAGAACAGGGCAGACACGAAAGGCGCTAAAAGACTCAGGGAAGAAGGGTGTGAAGAAAGAGAAAGTATCTCTGAATGAGTTTGACAAAGAGATGCAAAAGGAGATTCTCCATGAGTTAAAGAAAAGGGAGAAGCGCCGCAAACTGACAGTTTTGATGTGCTCGCTTGTAGCTGTTTTGTGTTTCGGATATTTTGGGATTTACTATTTCTTTTCCGGAAGGGCTCAGGCCCAATATGAGAATCTGGTGCAGCTTAAAGGGGACAGCAGGCTGGCCGGAACGCTTTTTCGGGAAGTGCATCATTCCGAAGATGAGGTGATAGAGCTGGAGATACTGGAAGAGTACCAGACGCTGTATCATAAGAACAAAAAGCTAATCGGATGGCTGAAAATTGACGATACAAATATAGACTATCCGGTGATGCAGACAGTTAACAATGAGTACTATCTGGATCATAATTTCAATCAGGAATATGATAAGAACGGAAGCCTGTTTCTGGATAAAGACTGTGATGTGGTTCACAGAAATACAAATCTGATTATATATGGACATCACATGAAATCGGGCAAAATGTTTGGCAATCTGAACCAGTACAGCAGTGAAGAGTATGGTAAGAAGCATTCTCGGATTCAGTTCGATACGATTTACGAGAAGGGAACATACGAGGTTATGTATGTATTTCGATCGAAAATATATAATGAAGATGAGATTGTTTTTAAGTATTATCAGTTTTTTGACGCTGCATCGGAGAAGGAATTTGACTCTAATATGCAGGAAATGGCAGCATTGTCGCTCTATGATACCGGAGTGACGGCAAGCTACGGGGATGAACTTCTGACGTTATCCACCTGTGACAATTCTGAGACAGACGGCAGGTTTGTGGTGGTGGCTAAGAGAGTGCGGGAGGAAAATTAATTTTTTTACATAAATAGAAATGTGTAAGGGAATGAGGAAAGAGCAATGGCAAAGAAGACAGCAATGAAGAAATCTAAAAGAAGATTAAAGAGGACGGTCAGACGCAGCATAGCGGCGGTACTGATGATTACGGCGATTGTGATCGCGGCAATTCCGGTACCGGAGAACCTGGCGGACGAATCCGATGAAGGGACGGGCGGTGACGCGGGTATTCAATATGTAGACGCAACGCAGGATGAATATGTGCCCAATCCGAGTACGGGTAATATGAGTACGGTTAATAAATATGTAGATTATACGGATGAACAGCTTATTGCGGCGGTGACGGGAGAGTATCCTGATCTGGAACAGACAGAAATCGTTGTGCGTGACGGGCAGTCGCTTGTTTTGACGTGGCAGTTTCTTTATGAACCGATCAATGCCCAGTTTGGGCGTTTGTGCAGATACAATAATTATTTCCCAAGGGAAGTGGTGAATCTTGGTCTGCAGCCGAACAAAAATTATTTCGTTGTTAAGGAAACACAGTTTAATAATTATTTTGGTGAGAACGGAGACCCGAAAAGCTGTGGCATTCCTTATATGGATAATTTGAGTCCGGGGCATCAGCTTTATCCTACGAATTCCATTACATACAGCTATCTGGATTATGATCCTCTTTCCAGCGCCGTGACCGGGCTGGATGAAAAGGTAGTTGCATTCTTCCAGAAATATTTTGAAAGAGATTTCAATACCAAAACCGAAGAGTTCAAAGCTTATTATGATGGTCTGAAGAATGACCCTACTTTAACGCCGCCGGCAGATCTGGTCAGAACACCAGCAGATCTGGATAGTGATCAGCAGATTGAGTTTTTCTGTGAACACAACAATATCCTTAAGGGGACGAAGTACAGATTGACTGTAGCCACAGACCAGAGACTCGGACAGAGTAACACGGAACATGTCTATGTGGCCTACAGTACTGAAAAATCAGAGGAATTGCCTTACGGTTATGTAGATGTGGACGGTTATCTGGTATTGCTGGATGTGCGTTATATCAGTATCATAGCTGACAAAGCATTTTATAATGTACAGAACGTTGGGCAGATTGACTTTTCCGACAAGGTTCAGAATATTGGTGAGAGCGCTTTTGAGAATTCCGGAATTACGAGCGTTGTTATCGGTAATGCGGATATGATCGGTAACCGTGCTTTTTATGGCTGCAAGAAATTAACAACAATTAATTTTACGGAGACGGCGGACACCTATGCGATCGGCGCGGAGGCTTTCCGCATGTCCGGCATCAATACGCCGCTGACGCTTCCATGGACTCTTAAGACCATCGGACATGGCGCATTTTCAAGCTGCGGAAGTCTGAGTGAGGTCAGGTTTGATGACAGAATCAGCGAATGTGAAATAGGTGACTACGCATTCTTTGACAATACCAAACTGGCTACAGTCAACTTTGGGGCTGCCAAGATTAAAAATATGGGGCTCGGCAGTTTCGCAGTCCCGTCGCCCAGCGGGGATACCATGCAGAGTTTTTCTTTCCCGAGCGAGGGACTGGGCAATATGGATGGTTATATCCTTGCGAACCATAAAAACCTGACAGAAGTTAATATAGAGAACTATACCAAGAAAATACCGGAATCTACGTTCTATAATTGTTTCGGGCTAAAGAAAGCCGTATTTTCAGAGAGATGCGGCACGGCCTCTTTTGATCCGGGACTGTTCCGGTATGTGACAGATAAGGAATTCTGTGTATACGGTCCGGAGTTGTATGCGGATGGACCGGCATATCCCAGAAGGAGCACATGGGATGCAGTCAGAAATGACGGCAATAGTATTCCGTATGTATATGAGAGCGGCGGTAAGACCTATTACGAGGTGGCTCTGGAAAGTGAGGACGGAACCCGTTACCGTTATGGTGCAGGTAATGATGGAGAACTGATTTCCTGTGCACTGATCGATTCCTCAGCGAGATACGTCGATATTGTTATACCAAGCAAGATCGGTAATTTTGATATTAAGAGTATCGGGACGGGATGTTTTTCTGATAAAGAGCTGCGTGACAAGATCAGAAGCATTACGATACAGAACCGGTCAGTCAGCGCGATTGCAGACGGTGCGTTCAGAGATCTGCCTTCTCTGATCAAGGTGCGGATTGGTGATTCCGTTACAAATATTGGAAAAGATGCTTTTGCCGGCTGTAAGAAATTGTATGATGTATACTTTACAAAGCCCTCTGCCGGATACGAGGCGCTGGTGATGGATGACAGTGCATTCGTGACCACAGGCAGCCAGCTTACATTCCATGGGGATATTGCGGAAGGCTATGCACCTTTCGAGTGGGCTACAGATCCGTCACACGTACTGAAGGATCAGGACAATGTCAATCTTCCTGCTATTAATGTGTGCTACCAGAGTCTTTGGGACAGTGAAGTCGGTACACATTTGACGGTGATGTGCGATAAAAACGGAGAGGTAACGCTTCTTGATTATCCGAAATACAGTGATCTGAATGCAGAGAATGTGAATAGTCTCGATGAGGAACTGCGTGATTATTGTAAGGATATGGAAAACTATTATTATTATACGGTATATAATGATGGTGATTCCGTAGAACAGATGCGCAGGGAGTATTCGTATATCTGGAATGCAGATCAAGAGGGGGCGGCACAGGTTGTTCTGGACAATGGCACAGTAATTGTTCAGGGTGATTATGCGAAAGAACTGGAACGGCGCTTCGGGCCCTGGATCAACCCGAATTACTGTGAGCCGGGCTTCTGGAAGAGTTATCTTCCTAAAGGGGGTCAGACTGCACAGGCCGGTCTGGCTGACCTGTTATTTGAGCCCATCATTGTGGAGGCAGCGAAGAACCCGACACCGTACTTCAAGGCTAATCCATATAATTTTATGGAGAACTATAAGAATTACTTAAGTGATCCGGAATATGAATCATATCCGGACTATAAGAAAGTGCCGGATAAAGTCTGGACATTTATTAACGCAACGCAGGAAATTGTTGTTCCGGCGGGTGTGGATTCTATAGATGTCAGTGCGTATGCAACAGCCAACGGTGACAACTATGATACTTATATCAGAAAGAAGAGACCGGCAGCTACCAACAATATGTATACACGCAGAACAAATGGTGCAACGCCCGGCCTGTTCAGCGGTTATTATGTAGATTATGAAGAGGGTGATCAGCGTGAGGAGAACCCGAACGGCAATGATTATATCAGGAGCGTTGTTCTGACTACCGTTAAGAATCTGCCGGATTATGCTTTTGACAGCTGTGAGCAGCTGGAAAGAGTCGTGCTTGGAAATGTTACAGAGATTGGTGCACTTCCATTCAGAGGATGCGGTAATATGACGAGTGTGGTCGGCAATGACAAGTATCCGGCCGAGAATGGTATCATTTATGCGCAGGATGAGAATAATCCCGGGAAGTATAAGATCATAGAGTGCCTTATGTCCAGGGGAAAACCGAACACAGGCGATGTGAATCTGGAGAAGACGGCTATAGCGCCGGATCCCGATAAATTGATCAGTAGTGTAACAGAGATCGCAGCGGGTGCATTTGAAGGCTGTGACGGCATATCAGTTATTGATTTATCTACGGCAGAGGGATTGGAGATTATTCCGGAGAACTGCTTTAAAGATTGTTTTAGTCTGATCAATGTAAAACTGCCGGGAACTGTTACGAAGATCAGGGACGATGCGTTCAGCGGTATTGCAAATGAAACACATCCGCTGGCGGTTACGATCCCCGGACGTGAGGTTGACATTGCGGATATGGCGTTCAATCCGAAACGCAATGTGACAATTTATACCTATAGGGATTCAGCCGCATACCGTTACGGTAAACGATATGAAGGCCAGGGCATGAAAGTGGAAGAGTTGAATGCTTTCCGCGTTATATTCTATGACTTTGACGGAACGCAGGTTGGCGCGACACAGATTGTAGATCGTGACACCGGCGGCGGTAAGGCAACGGCGCCTCCGGAAGAAGCAGCATTGAAAGAGAAAGATCACAGACCGGGATATACGTTCAGTCATTGGGAGACAACAGGGGGCAAAACACTTGATGATCCTGTTACAGAGGACATGACGATCTTTATTGCCCAGTATGAATCTGACGGTTCAATGATTAACGGCAAGTATGTTGTGGAGTTCCTTGACGGTATAGACGGGCATCGTTTGAGTGGACGTAATGCTAATGCTGACGACGGCAAATATTACGTAAATCCGGACAGCAGCTTTAAGGAACTGGAATGGGAGGTTCCTACGCCAGCCGACCACTCTAAAGAGGGTAAGGAATTTTTACAGTGGAGTAATAACTGGAAAGAAGATACGAAGATTAATTCCAATATGACGATTATTGCTCTGTACCGTGATGTTGTGACCAGCGGCGGCTCCACCAATACCAGCGGCGGTTCCACCAATACGAGCAAAGGTTCCACCAGTGGCGGAAGCTCTAATACATCGAAGGGCAGTACGTCTACTTCGTCCAGCAGTACATCTTCATCCAGCAGTTCGACGAGTTCGACCTCGTCATCAACATCCGGTTCATCATCTACGGCGGCAACATATACCGTAACGGTGGTGAACGGCAGCGGAAGCGGTACGTATGCACAGGGATCCACGGTTGTGATCGCAGCGAATGAACCTGCAGCAGGTATGGTATTCCAGAAGTGGACGACAGAGTCTAACGGGGTTACGCTTGCAAGTGTCAGCATGACCGCAACAACTTTCACGATGCCGGCAGGTAATGTTACGGTAACAGCGAATTATGTGGCTGCGCCGGCACCGGCGGCAGGCACGGGCAATAATAACAATAATAATAATAGTGGCAATAATGGCGGAGGCGGTGGCAGTACCGACAGCGGAAGCACCCGCGTAGATATTACAAAACCGGGTATTTCCAATAAGGATCTCGCTTCGGCAAATGCAAACGGAACCACAGATAACTTTATTGTTAAGATTACAGAGACTGATGAGGCAACCAGAGCGGTAGCTGATGCATTAACCAACAAGTATGGCAGTCTGGATAATATTCTGTATTATGCTATGGATATCAGCTTGTGGGATTCCACCGGAAGTTATCAGCTTACGGGCGATCAGCTTGCAGGAATTTCGGTAGACATCACAGTTCCGATTCCGGATGCGCTGGTAGCTTATGGCGGTAATAATATGGCAGGCGCGGTTGTGAACGGCAATCAGTTGGAGAATCTGAACGAAAGCTTTACTACCATTAACGGTGTTCCCTGTATCAGATTTACGGCGACACATTTCTCACCGTATACGGTTTATGTAGATACAGGCAATCTGACAGAAGGAATGCTCGACATGACACCTAAGACCGGTGATCCGATTCATCCTAAGTGGTTCTTATCGATCGGTCTGGCATGCTTATCCATCATTCTGTTTATGAAGAAAGACAGGAAAGCAAAAGTTAAAACAGCATAAAGGGAATCCTATGGGAAAGAGAATTAGAAACCTGATTAGTATGCTGCTTCTTGCCACGGCAATAGCAGTTACGCAGATCCCTGTATCAGATGTGGAAGCGGTGACAACCTCTTCCGCATCTGATTTTCAGATGGACGGAACAACATTAGTGAAGTATAACGGCACGGCAGAGGACGTGTCTGTTTCCAATTACGTTGAGAAGATTGAGGCAGGAGCGTTTACAGGCAATGAGAATATCCGGCGGGTATCGCTGGGAGAAGCAGTGGAAGTCATCGGAGCCAGAGCTTTTGCTGAATGTAAGAATCTGCAGAGCGTGTCTATACCGGATTCTGTGAAAAAGATCGAGAATGCAGCATTCAGCGGCTGCCCTTCTCTCAGGGAAGTGACAGTTGGAACAGGGTTGTCTGAGCTTGGAAACGGTGTTTTTTCAGGAGACCATAGTCTGGAAAATGTCCGGATCAGCAGCAGTAATCCTAAATTTACCTGTGATGAAGGAGCAATCTATAATAAGAACGGCAGGGATACGCTTTATCAGGTGTTATCCGGCAGAAAGGCAGATTCCTACACGATGCCCGGTACGGTATCGAAGATTAAGCCGTATGCTTTCTGGGGCGATTATAATTTACGAAGAGTAGATATCAGCAGTAATGTAAAAGAAATTTCGGCACACGCCTTTTCCAATTGTAAGAATTTGAAAGAAGTGGGGATTCCCTATTCGGTGAAAAGCATTGATGTCAAGGCGTTTGAAGACTGTGTGGGAATGCGGGAGATTGAAATCCCCCTCTCCGTAAGTACGATCCACAGTACGGCTTTTGACGGCTGTACAAAGCTTACGATTATAGCAGATCCGGGATCGGTGGCAGATAATTTTGCAAAAACACTGGTGTTGGAAGACGTAGATGTATCTGAACATGAGGAGGCACCGATTTCAGGTATCAGTGATAATGACGTGTCAGGCGGGGATGATGATACACAGCAGATCACACCGCCGGCAGACTATTACCATGAGGTTTCGCATATGAATGCGATGGAAGAGGAGGAAGATTCATCTGTCAAGGGAAAGACAAGGGTGATCGGCCGTGAGGCTTTTGTTTTGATCGATAATGCGCAGGCTACAATCAATGTGGGAAGTACGGGTGAGACGATTGGCGGTACACCTGAAAGTGACGAGGAGGAGAATCTGGATACCGTGCCCGGACTGGCAGGTTCCGAAGATGCGAAGGGCGGTGCCTTCCCGAAATATACGATAGTGAACGGGACTGTTATAGCGGCACAGGCATACTATGATGATGAGATGACTTCTTTTCAGATACCGGATGGAGTCGTCAGACTGGGAGAATTTTCTTTTGCCAGATCTGGACTGCAGTCGATACGGATTCCTGAGGGAGTGGAAGAGATTGGATATGCGGCATTTTATCACTGTGATGAATTGTCGGATATAGTGATTCCTAAAAGTGTACGGAATATTGAACCGTCGGCTTTTGCACAGACACCCTGGCTGACAGAGTGGAAGCAGAATGGAAGCAGCGACTATCTGATTGTGGGCGACGGTATTTTGCTGGCCTATAAAGGAAATGACAGTGTGGTTTCTGTTCCATCCCAGGTGAAGCAGATCGGTGCAGAGGCATTTAAAGGCCGTGAATCAGTGAGCAAGGTCATTCTGCCAGACAGCGTGGAAGTAATCGGAGAGGCGGCATTTGAAGGATGCAGTTTTCTTGAAGAAATAGAAGGCGGAGCGAATGTAAAAGAAATCCGGGACAGAGCTTTTGCGGGCTGCCCGGTTGCATCGGTTCATATTCCGGCAGGAACAGAGAAGATCGGACTGCGGGCTTATGACAGTACCGGAACTTCCAGGAAAGCCGCTGACGGTGTGATCGTGTTTGAGGGAGAAACTCTTCCGAAGCTGTCTTATGAGACCACATCGACCAAACTCTATCGTGATACATACCGCGATTATGCTTTTAAAGGCAGTTCGGTTGCAGTTATTCCGGAAGGGGTAACCGACTTGACGGATACGGTGCTGGACAGTTCCAAAGCCGGGTTTGAGGGTGTGATCTGCAAGATGGGTCAGGACTCCGGAGACGGTGAAGACGGTACGCTGCATATTGTCGGCAGACAGGGAAGAGGCAGTCTTCCTGAAGCCGGTGAGACTTATCTGATAGACGGGAAAAAGTATGTGCTGGAAGAAGGCACAGAGAAGATCAGCAATCGTGAGACATCAGAGGATGCGCCTGTTCAGGGGATTGCAGTGCAGATAAACAGTTATTCACTGCCACAGGACGGATTGGCAGGCGCTGTGATGGAAGGATCGGAAGAGAATTATATACTGAGTATCGAGGACAGCGAGAGCGCCAAAAGTGAGATCGGAGATGTCTATAAGAAGATATACGGCAATAAACTGCCCCACAGCCTTTGTGCTTATGAGATCGGCATGAGGGAGGCGGATACGGGGATACCGATTACAGAGCTTGGCAAACAGAGCGTGGAGGTGACGCTGCCGATTCCTAAGGGCGTTGGAGAAGAGAACCTGCATGTTGTCTGTCTGGATGCGGATGGCCAGCTTGAGGAAGTGGAGAGCAGGATCGTGTCTATGGACGGCCTGGATGCGGTGACCTTCTCGGCACAGCATTTTTCACCCTACGGAATCTATAACTACAGTACGAATAATATTGTGGTTGCAGATGTGAAGGACGGGCAGGCGGTATTTGCATCTCTGGGCAAGAAGGATGATTCTCCTGATACCGGAGATTACAGCATTCATCCGAAGTGGTTCTTTTCTGCCGGTCTGGTGTGTACGGCAGGTGCCTTATTCTTCTACCGCGGTGGACGCAAAAAGAAGATAAGAAGAAAAGCAGGTCGATGAAGCCTGTTTCAGAAAGAAATAATATGCAGGAACGAATAAAGCACAGCACGACGGCATATGAATTATAATGTGATTTTAAAATACTGAACCAGGAAAAACTCCCGGCATAGAATAAATCTATAGCCGGGGTTTTTATTTATCTTTGGCCTGAAGAAATATTGTTCTTGGAGACTGATTGTGAATCGAGTTAGAAAACAAGTGGGGTGCAGGGAGAATCTGCAGAGAGATATCGCAACAGAAGATATTTCCGTGGCAATCCTGGATACAGGAATCGGAAGACATCCGGATTTTGGTAACCGCTTAATTGCTTTTTCGGACTTTGTGAACGGCCGGCCGGGGTGTTATGACGACAGTGGACACGGAACGCATGTGGCAGGATGTGTGGGTGGAAGCGGCTATGCTTCCAGAGGAATGTACAGAGGGATGGCACCGGTATGCCGGTTGTGTGTGGGGAAGGTACTGGACCGTAACGGAGAAGGAAGTGTAGAAAGTATGTATAAGGGACTGCTGTGGGTGCTCAACAACCGTCTGCGATATCAGATCCGTGTCCTGAATGTGTCTCTTGGTATTGGAGCGAGCGGGGATAAGGAGCGCATGGAGGAACTGGTGGGATTGCTGGATGCGGCGTGGGAACAGGGAATCGTGGTGGTATGTGCCGCAGGAAACAACGGTCCCGCAGAGGGAACCATCTCTCCGCTGGGAAGCAGCCGTAAGGTGATAACGGTGGGATGCCATGAAGGAGGGTATTTCGGAGCACGCAGAGATTTGTGTGAGAATTATTCCGGCAGAGGAAGCAGTGATATGCTGTACCGAAAGCCGGATGTGGTGGCACCGGGAACGGATATTATTTCCTGCAATGTACAGTGCCGGGGCAGCAACAGAGCCGGTTTTCGCAATGCCTATGCGAAAAAAAGCGGTACATCCATGTCTACGCCCATTATATCCGGGGCGGCAGCGCTTTTTCTGCAAAAATATCCATATATGAATAACGAACAGGTAAAACGGAAAATGATCTACAGTGCAAGAGATCTTGGCGATGTCTGGAGCAAACAGGGATGGGGGATGTTAAATTTGGAAGAAATGTGTACTTCGGGTTGACAGGAATGGTATGATTGTATACAATTATACGGTACGTACATCCAGGTGACGATGTAACGTTACACCGATTACCGCAGATAGACGAAGAAAGGGCATGACAGCCATGTATGATGCAGGAAATTTTACAAATCGTCCGGTGACTATGAATGATCATAACAATCTTCTGGAAATAGAAGAGCATATGTATATCCTGGATGATGTGGAGAAACCCAATGTATTCAGGAATATGTTTCCTTATTCGGAGATACCGAAGATTCCTTTTAACGACAGGACAGTACCCCACAATATGCCGAGGGAGATCTGGATCACAGATACCACGTTCAGAGACGGGCAACAGTCCAGAGCGCCGTATACGACAGAGCAGATCGTCACGATCTATGACTATCTGCACAGGCTGGGCGGGCCAAACGGGATGATTCGTGCCAGCGAATTCTTTTTGTACAGTAAGAAGGACCGTGATGCAGTCTATAAATGTATGGAGCGCGGGTATCAATACCCGGAAGTCACAAGCTGGATCCGTGCCAGCAAGGACGATTTCAAACTGGTGAAAGAGATCGGCATGAAAGAGACGGGGATTCTGGTAAGCTGCTCGGATTATCATATTTTCCTTAAATTGAAGATGACAAGAAGACAGGCAATGGATCATTATCTGAGCGTGATCAGAGACTGTCTGGAGGAAGGAATCAGTCCGAGATGCCATCTGGAAGATATAACGAGAGCGGATATTTACGGATATGTCGTTCCTTTTTGCATGGAACTGATGAAGCTCATGGAGGAGTATAAGATACCGATCAAGGTGCGTGCCTGTGATACGATGGGGTACGGTGTCAATTATCCCGGTGCAGTCATTCCCAGAAGTGTGCAGGGGATTATTTATGCGATACATACCCATGCAGGTGTACCCCATGAATTGATCGAATGGCACGGGCATAACGATTTTTATAAGGCAGTGTCCAATTCGACCACCGCATGGCTGTACGGCTGTTCCGGTATCAACACATCCCTTTTCGGAATCGGAGAAAGGACAGGCAATACACCGCTTGAGGCGATGGTGTTCGAATATGCGCAGCTCAGGGGTGGCCTGAACGGTATGGATACTACGGTGATCACGGAACTGGCAGAATATTATGAGAAAGAGATCGGTTATGAGATTCCGCCCAGAACACCTTTTGTGGGAAAGAATTTCAATGTGACCCGGGCGGGAATCCATGCGGACGGACTGCTCAAAAACGAGGAGATCTATAATATTTTTGACACTGACAAATTCCTGAACAGACCGGTGCTCTGTGCGGTATCCAACACATCCGGACTGGCGGGGATCGCTCACTGGATCAATACTTATTACCGTCTCAAAGAGGAGAATCATTTGGATAAAAACTGTGATCTGGTGCGGGCGCTTAAGGTCTGGGTAGATGAGGAGTATGCCGCCGGACGCGTGACGGTGCTTACTGATGAGGAACTGACGGAGCAGATCGGGAAAACCTGTGCAGATTTGGGAATTTCGCTTCCCGGTGTATGCTGACGGCGGGAGGAACAGGACAGTCCGGGCGCTGAGATGTACAGAGGAAAAGCAGACCCATAAGAGTGTAAGACAGAAAACGATAAGCCGGAAAAGGAGTATAGAGTAAGGGAAAAAATGGCTAATTATGATTTGAAAAATGAAGTTAATGATAAATATTCCCTGCGGGGACGTGTATTTCAGAAACTGCGGGAGGACATTTTAAGCGGAAAATATAAGGAGCATGAGGAACTGAAAGAAGTGGCTATCGGAGATGAACTGGGAGTTAGCCGCACGCCGGTCAGAGAGGCTTTCAGACAGCTGGAACTGGAAGGGCTGATCCAGATCGTGCCCAATAAAGGAGCTTATGTTACCGGCATAACGGCGAAGGATGTGAAGGACATTTATATGATCCGGTCTCTGCTGGAGGGGCTTTGCGCCAGACTGGCCACGGAGAAGATCACGAAAGAACAGATGGAGGAGATGGAGGAAAACATCTATCTGGCTGAATTTCATGCTTCCAAGGGGCATCTGGACCAGATGGCGGAATTGGACAACCGTTTTCATGACATTCTTTATGAAGCCTGTGATTCCAAAATGCTGGAACATACACTGCGGGATTACCACCAGTATGTGCTGCGTGTCAGACAGAAGACTCTCGCCACCAACACGAGAGGGCGTGCATCCAACGATGAACACCGGCAGATCATGGAGGCGATAAAGTCGGGGGATGCGGACAAGGCGGAGCAGCTTGCGAACCGACATATGCTGAACGCCTACGACAATATGGTGAAAAACGGATTAAACGAGATATACGGGGAAGATGCGGTACAGCAGCCGTAGAAGAGACTGTAAAAATACAGGTACGGGAGCAGACAGACAAAAAGATAAACGCAGTAAAATCAAAAATAACAGAAAGTACAGTGAAAGAGAATAAAAAAGCAGAAAGGCAGGAAATTACCATGGAGAAAATTAGAATGACAACGCCCCTGGTGGAGATGGACGGGGATGAGATGACGAGGATCCTCTGGAAAATGATCAAGGACGAACTGTTGCTGCCCTATATTGATTTAAAGACGGAGTATTATGACCTGGGGCTGGAACATCGTAACGAAACCGATGATCAGGTTACCATAGACTCTGCCGAAGCTACAAAAAAATATGGTGTGGCGGTGAAATGTGCCACCATCACGCCCAATGCGGCCCGCATGACGGAGTATAATCTGAAGGAAATGTGGAAGAGCCCCAATGGTACGATTCGTGCGGCTTTGGATGGCACGGTATTCCGGGCGCCTATCGTGGTAAAGGGAATCGAGCCTTGTGTCAGAAACTGGGAGAAACCGATTACTTTAGCCCGTCATGCCTACGGTGACGTTTATAAAAATACGGAGATCAAGGTACCCGGCGCAGGCAAGGCGGAACTGGTGTTTACGGCCGGGGACGGCACACAGATCCGGGAGACGATCCATGAGTTTACCGGTGCCGGTATTCTGCAGGGCATTCACAACACGGATAAGTCCATCAGCAGTTTTGCAAAGGCATGTTTCAATTTTGCGCTGGATACGAAGCAGGATCTCTGGTTTGCCACAAAAGATACGATATCCAAAAAATATGATCACAATTTCAAGGATATTTTCCAGGAAATCTATGATGCGGAGTATAAGGATAAGTTTGAAGCGGCCGGTATCGAATATTTTTATACATTGATCGATGATGCGGTGGCCCGTGTCATGAAAGCCAAAGGCGGGTTTATCTGGGCCTGCAAGAATTATGACGGTGATGTGATGAGTGACATGGTATCTTCGGCTTTCGGATCTCTTGCGATGATGACGTCTGTGCTTGTGTCTCCCAGCGGTGTCTATGAATACGAGGCGGCTCACGGGACTGTGCAGAGACATTATTATAAGCATTTACAGGGTGAGGAGACCTCTACCAATTCTGTGGCGACGATTTTTGCATGGACAGGAGCTCTCCGGAAAAGGGGTGAACTGGATGGAAATCAGGATCTTGCGGCTTTCGCGGACAGACTGGAAAAAGCCACTGTCCAGACGATCGAAAGCGGCCGGATGACAAAGGATCTGGCGCTGATCACTTCTCTGCAGAATGTTACGGTACTAAACAGCGAAAACTTCATCAAGGCTGTCAGAGAAACATTTGATGCTATGGCGTAGAAATGCGGGAGCTGATCTCATTCCGAGAGCAGCTCCCATTTTTCGTACAGATCAGATAATTCGGTGTCGTTAGATTCCCGCTCTTTGCTTAATTCCTGCAGTTTTGCCACGTCAGTGCAGACATCAGGCGAAGCCATGAGCGTGTCGATTTCCTCATTGCGGTTTTCCAACTGCTGGATGCGGTCTTCACACTTTTTTAACTCGTTTTCTTTTTTGCGCTGTGCCGCCTGTTGTTCCTTTCGTGCCAGCCAGTCCTGTTTACTGTCGGCGGCAGGAGAGGATGATGATGCCGCTTCTCCTGAGGCTGTTTTGCCGGTCAGCCCGTTTTGACCGCTGTGTGCGGGAGCGTGGACATTTTTAACAGCGTTGTCGATCAGAGCCAGCTGTTCATCTTTTTTTTCCAGATAGTAATCGTAATTGCCAAGGTATCCGGTCAGCACCTTGCGGTTTAAGTCAAGGATTCTGGTGGCGGTCTTATTGATGAAATAACGGTCATGGGACACGTAGAGAACCGTGCCTGTATAGGCGTTCAGCGCGTCTTCCAGAATCTCCTTGGACATGATGTCCAGATGGTTCGTAGGCTCGTCCAGAATGAGAAAATTGGCTTCCGAGAGCATAAGCTTGGCGAGGGAAACACGTCCCCGCTCCCCGCCGCTCAACGCTTTGATCTGCTTGAACACGTCGTCTCCGGTGAAAAGAAAAGCGGCCAGTGTATTGCGGATCTCCGTATTGGTGAGGGTCGGATAATCGTCGGAAATCTCCTCAAAAAGTGTTTTGTCCATATGAAGCACATGATGCTCCTGGTCGTAATAACCGATGGCTACGTTGGAACCAAGACGGATTTCACCGGTATCGGGCGGAGTCAGGCCGTTGATCATTTTGAGAATGGTAGTCTTGCCCGTGCCGTTATCACCGATGACAGCCACATGCTCGCCTTTTTTGATATCGAAACCGAGCTGCTCGAACAGGGTGAGAGATCCGAAGGATTTTGACAGGTTTTCCACGTGGAGCACATCGTTGCCGCTGGCATATTTCGGTTCCAGCTTCAGGTGCATGTCAGCGCGTACTTCGGAAGGTTTCTCAATAACTTCAATCTTTTCGAGCATTTTTTCCCGGCTTTCCGCCCGGCGGATGGATTTTTCACGGTTAAATGATTTCAGTTTCTCAATGACATCTTCCTGATGCCTGATTTCCTGCTGCTGTTTCACATAAGCATGATACCGGGCAGTGCGCAGCTGTTCTTTCTTAAGGGCATAGTCAGAGTAATTACCGGTAAACACGGTGGCTTTTGTGTTGTCAAGTTCGATCACTTTATTTGCGATCCGGTCCAGAAAGTAACGGTCATGGGACACGATGATCACAGCACCTTTATAATTAAGCAGATATGTTTCCAGCCAGGTGATGGAAGACAGATCCAGGTGGTTTGTGGGCTCATCCAGAATAATCAGATCAGGCTTTAACAAAAGCAGTTTGCCAAGCGCCACACGTGTTTTCTGTCCGCCGGAGAGTGTGGAGACACGGCGGGAGAATTCCTCCTCTGTAAATCCAAGCCCTTTTAGGACGCCTACAAGTTCGCTTTTATATGCATAACCGTTAGCTGACTCAAAGACATGGGTCAGATTGGAGTAAGTATCCATCAGGCGCTGCAGAGTATCTTCGGAGGCGGTCTTCATCTGCAGTTCCACAGAGCGGATCCGCTGTTCCAGATCGATGATATCCTGCTTTACGGCGAGCAGTTCGTCATAGATTGTGTTTTCACCGGACACGGCTTCGTGCTGAGAGAGATATCCGATGGTCTTGTCCCTTGTGACGGTGACGATGCCGTCATCCGCGGAAAGCTCACCCATAATAATGCGCAGCAGTGTAGTCTTGCCGGCGCCGTTTATGCCTACGATGGCGGCTTTGTCATAATCTTCAATATGAAAAGATACGTTTTGCAGGATGGGAACTTCATGAAAAGATTTGTCGATATTACTGACAGAGAGTATCATTGTCTTAACCTTTCCTTTTTCTTTTTTTGTGCGTAAACCGTAATGACATCAGTTTACCGTCAGAAAGGAAACATGTCAACTTGTTTGACAGTTATTTAACACAGTTGTATACTTATGATGTTACTGTGAAGGTTGCGGACAGTAATTTTAAGATAGAAAAGTGCAGGGGGTGACAGCGGGGTGGAAGAAAAGGAAATTTCACAGGCTGTTATTGGCCGTTTACCCAGATATTTCAGGTATCTCGGTGAATTGAAGGATGAGGGAATCGAAAGAGTATCTTCACAGGAACTGAGCGATATCATGCGGGTGACAGCATCGCAGATCAGGCAGGATCTGAATAATTTCGGCGGATTCGGCCAGCAGGGATACGGATACAATGTGGGTTATCTCTATGAGGAGATCGGAAAGATTCTGGGGCTTCATAAGGAACACAACCTGATCATAGTAGGCGCCGGACATCTGGGACAGGCGCTTGTCAACTATATGAATTTTGAGCGGAGAGGATTTATTTTCCGGGGGATATTTGACAGTAAGAAGGAACTGCACGGCATCCGCATCAGGGAGATTGAGGTGCGTCCCATGGAGGAGATGGAGCAGTTTGTCAGAGAGAACGGGATTGATATTGCAGTACTAACCATACCAAAGAACGGTGCCGTGGAGGTGGCGGAGAGACTTGTGTCGTGCGGGATCAGAGGGATCTGGAATTTCGCCCATGTGGATCTGCATGTACCGGATCATATCCGGGTGGAGAATGTACATCTTTCGGACAGTCTGATGAAGCTGTCCTACAATCTGGCTTCCCATGACGGGTAAATGTACAGTGTGTCAGCTACATTAAGATTAGATTATCTGCGGGTTGGATTGCTCTGGATATGTTTTTTGCGTATACAGATGCAATGTAGAGAGGAACGGTGACATATGTCGAGGACAGAAGAAGTATTTCAGCCGGCGTTGGTCGGTAAGAAGATCCCCATTCTTACATTGGATAACAAATGGTATAAGCTTTTTACCAAAAATGAATACACATCGGAAATCAAGCGCATGGAAGGCGAGATGAACGAACTGCTCAAACGCCAGGGCAAGGCCAATGTGGAAAGCAAAGAACTTAAGAAGATAAAGAAGAAGACCATGGATGAGATTGTGGTTCTGGCGGACGAGATGGGGAAAGCGCCTTCGAAAAAGCTGGAAAAGAAGATGGAGGAACTCAGGCGCCTTGTCAACGAGTGCAATGAGAAGCTGGAAGCCTATGAGGAAGAGATGGTGGAACTGCCCAGGGAGATCAGCCAGCTGAACAACAGACTGATGCTGGCCACGATGGATGTGTGTTATCGGAAGCTGCAGAAAAATAATCAGGAACTGGAAGAAATAGAGAATTGGATCAGCGGGATTCGGAGAGAATTAAAGAAAAAGGTAGTCCGCAAGCAGGAAAAGGAGGCAATGATCCAGCAGCTTTATTCGTATATGCATGATATTTTCGGAGCTGATGTGATTGATATTTTTGATATGAAGTATAATCCTGAGGAAAAGTACCGGAAATCCGTGGAACAGATAAAAGGCGGCGAGTCTGCAAAGAGCGGCGTGCAGGCCGGGAAAGCTGAAAATGCAGGAAGCGGTGTGCAGCCGCAGAACAGTGAGTCTGCAGAAAACGGACACCAAAAGTAATTTGCTTCGCAAAATAACAAATCGAACAAGTTCGATTGCGAGATCCGCTTCGCGGACTCGGATAAGCGGTGGAATTTCAGGAAGGCGTTGAAATCATAAGATTTTAGCGCTTCTTTGTATATCATGGACAGACAGAGAGATAGATCCGTGCAGACGGATGGATCGGAGGATCGGGTGAAGCAATATCTTGTAACGGCTTCTGAGATGAAGCGGTATGACAGCAATACCATCAATAAATATCAGATTCCGTCACTTCTGCTCATGGAGCGGGCGGCACTGGTGACGGTGGAAGAACTGCAGAAAAACCGGGGAAACAGTCCTTGCAGTGTGCTTGTGGCTGCCGGATGCGGCAATAATGGCGGTGATGGTCTTGCAGCGGGAAGGCTGCTGATGCTGCAAGGGTATGATGTCACCTGTGTTCTGCTTGGCGATGAGGAGAAATGTACGCCGGAGACAGCCAGGCAGCTTGTGATCCTGAGAGAATATCAGGCACCGGTTTTTAGCACAATACCGGAACATGAATATGATATAGTGATAGATGCGATTTTTGGCATCGGTCTGTCGAGACCCGTGGAGGGAATCTGCAAAGAAGCCATAGAATGGATTAACCGCAGCGGTGCATTTGTGTGCAGCGTGGATATTCCTTCAGGGATTCATGCGGATACGGGTAAAGTCATGGGGTGTGCAGTGCAGGCGGATCTGACGGTTACATACGGTTTTTACAAACTGGGCCATATGCTGTATCCCGGAACCGTGTACGCAGGAAAGCCGGTCTGTTGTCAGATGGGAATCGATGAGAGAAGCTTTCTCGGAGAGCCGCCGGTCTGGTATACTTATACCGGTTCCTGTAACAGGGTTCTGCCGGACAGATGTCCCGACGGCAACAAGGGTACTTTCGGAAAGACCCTGATCATGGCGGGCAGTAAGGAAATCGCCGGTGCGGCCATGATGGCGGCGAAAAGTGCGCTGCGGGCAGGTGCAGGTATGGTGAAGACGGTGACGGCCGCAGAGAACAGAATCGTTCTGCAGCAGTATGTGCCGGAAGCCATGGTGCTGACTTATGATAACAGCGGAGTTACCGGGGAGAAGAGCAGACAGGCGCTTAGGGAGGCGGAGCAGTGGGCTGACTGTATTCTTGCGGGGCCGGGCATGGGGATGGGACTGCAGGCGCAGGCACTGCTCCGGTTTGCTCTGACAGAGAGCAGGCTGCCACTGGTGCTTGATGCAGATGCCCTCACTCTTCTCGCCCAGGATCAGGAACTGCAGGAGATCCTGGCTGATCAGGGCATCTGGGGCAGGACAGTGATCCTTACACCGCATCCTGGTGAGTTTGCCAGATTGTACGGCTGCACGGTACAGCAGTTGAAAGAACATATCACCGAGTATCCCGGGGAACTTAGCCGAAGACTGCACTGCGTCATTGTATGCAAGGATGCCCGTACCATTGTGGTCTGGCCGGGGCAGGCAGGCGGTTATCTGAATGTGACAGGGAACAGCGGCATGGCCACGGCGGGATCGGGCGATGTGCTGGCCGGTATGATTGCCGGGCTGCTGGCACAGGGTATGAAGGGAGAGGAAGCGTCGGCCGCGGGAGTTTATCTGCACGGAACCGCCGGCGATCTGGCGGCGGCACAGTGGTCTGAGACGGCCATGACGGCGTCGGACATCATAGAACGGATCGGAACTGCAGTTCTTTTGCAGGATCGGACGGAAAAAGGATTGGAGAGAGAAGCATGAGGGAAGACTACCAAAGAGTCTGCGCGGAGGTGGATCTGGATGCGGTCTGCCATAATATGGAGCAGATGCACGGAAATCTGCCTTCGGGGACCCGGATGATCGGTGTGATCAAGACGGACGGATACGGCCATGGTGCGGTACCCATCGGCCGGGAACTGGAAAAGATGGATTATGTCTTCGGCTATGCTGTGGCAACCGCCGAGGAGGCTGTGATCCTGCGCCGTGCGGGACTGAAAAAGCCGATTCTGATCCTGGGATATACATTTCCCGGCAGCTATGAGGAACTGATCCAAAACGAGATACGCCCTACGGTGTTCAGGCAGGATATGCTGGATGAACTTTCGGCCTGTGCATCCAGGCTGGGCAGGAATGTCAGGGTGCATGTAAAGGTTGATACTGGTATGACCAGAATCGGAATCAGGCCGGATGAGAGCGGCCTGGCTTTTGTGGAGCAGGTTCTCCATACAAAGGGAGTGGAACTGGAAGGAATGTTCACTCATTTTGCACGGGCGGATGAGGCGGATAAAACATCGGCCATGAAACAGCTTTCACAGATCCGTACTTTTATGGAACGGGTGGAAAAAGAACTTCATTATTCGATTCCGCTGAAGCATTGTTCCAACAGCGCCGGAATCGTGGATATGCCGGAAGCCGCCATGGATGCGGTCAGAGCCGGGATCACGCTGTATGGTTTGTGTCCGTCTGCGGAAGTGTCCGGGGAACGGATATCCATCAAACCGGTATTGTCATTAAAGAGTCATATCGTTTTTATCAAGGAAGTGGGGGCCGGCGTGCCGGTGAGCTACGGCGGTACCTATGTGACACCGGAAAAGATGCGCATAGCGACGATTCCGGTGGGATACGGCGACGGCTATCCGAGAGGATTGTCCAATAAAGGTTATGTACTGATACATGGAAAAAAGGCACCCATTCTCGGCAGAGTCTGTATGGATCAGTTTATGGTCAGCGTGGCGGACATTCCGGAGGCGGCGGAAGGCGATGAGGTGACACTGATCGGCAAAGACGGTGCGTACTGCATTACAATGGAAGAGTTAGGGGAGATATCGGGCAGATTTAATTATGAGTTTGCCTGCGGGCTGGGCCGAAGAATTCCCAGAGTCTATCTGAAGGGCGGGCAGATCATACCGGTCAAAGACTGGTATGATGCTGATCGATAGGGGCGTTACCGTTCAGGCTTATATAACTGCGTGAAACCGGGGATGAATGTTACACCGGATAAAATAAATTATCATGTATACCCTTAGAAAAACCGGCAATACTATTGTTGGAAATCTTAGTATAAGGAAAGTATAAGGAAGTGTATGGTAATGAGAAGAGGAGATATTTATTACGCAGATTTAAGACCGGTGATCGGCTCCGAGCAGGGCGGAATCAGACCGGTATTGATCATACAGAACGATGTCGGGAACAAACACAGCCCGACGGTGATCTGTGCGGCGATTACTTCTAAGATGAACAAAGCGAAGCTGCCCACCCATATCGAACTCAACGCGAGCAAGTATGATATGGTGAAAGACTCTGTGATCCTGTTAGAGCAGCTCAGGACGATCGATAAGAAACGTTTAAAGGACAGAATCTGCCATCTTGACCAGGATATCATGCAGGTGGTCAATGACGGACTGATGGTCAGCCTCGAATTAAATACATAAGACTGACCGGAATTTGACACTCAACCCATTCCTTGCTATATTTATAAGAACAGAAAATTTTTTGGAAATGAAGGAAGGAATTGATGTTATGGACGATGGTGTCGCGGGCAGTATCATATGGTTTGTCATATTGTTACTGCTGGAAATGATGTTTTACGGGTTTGACTCTGCGCTTCAGAATATGAAAGCCTTGGATAAGGAAGAGCCGGATAAAGAAGCGGCCGGAGGCGCGGGCAGGAAACAGCTCAGGCTGGCTTATCTGACAGAACACAATGCACAGTATACAGATGCGATCCAGCTGGGGGCGGTGACTGTCAACATGCTGATGGGAGCCTTGTATCTGTACCGGCTGAACAGTTATGCCGGACATATTGTGTACCGGACGGCAGTTCACAATATAAACAATCTGTTTGACTGGCATATTACAGTGTTTGCCGTTATTACGGCAGTGCTGGTCACCCTGGTATTATTGTACATAATCGTAACTTTCGGCATATCGATTCCCAGGAAAGCAGCGGCGCGCAATCCGGAAAGATGGCTCTGGCGCTTTGTCACGCCTTTTTATTATTATGTGCGGATCACGGCGCCATTTGCCGCATTGATTTCCATGACTGCCAAGGGGATCCTGCTTATTTTCGGAATCAAGGTTTCGGGAAATAAATCCGATGTCACCGAGGAAGAGATCCTGTCTATGGTCAGCGTAGGTCACGAACAGGGAATTTTACAGGCCAATGAAGCGGAGATGATCAACAATATTTTCGAGTACGGGGACAAAGAAGCGAAAGATATTATGATCAACCGCAATAATATGATCGGAATCGAATGTACCATGACGCTGCAGGAAGCGGCAGCTTTTATTGTGGACGCACATAACAGCCGGTTTCCGGTGTATGACGGTACCATAGACCATATTGTCGGTATTCTGCATTTGAAAGACGTGATGCGTATGCAGATGAACGATAAGATGAAGAATAAGCCTATAGGCAAAATCAGAGGACTTCTCAGAGAACCGAGATTTATCACGGAAAAACGTAAGATCGACGATCTGTTCCGGGTGATGCAGACGGAGAAGATCCAGATGGTCATTGTCATAGACGAGTACGGGCAGACAGCGGGTCTGGTGGCACTGGAAGATATTCTTGAGGAGATCGTCGGCAATATAGAAGACGAGTATGATGAAGAGGCGAGCTACATCAGCAGGAGTGGTTCCGACGGGTATGTGATTCAGGGAAAAATGCCGCTGGAAGAGCTGGAGGAGCAGTTAAAGATCAGCTTCGAGGAGGAGCCTTTTGATACCGTCAACGGTTTTGTGATCGCCAGACTGGAACATATTCCAGAGGAAGGTGAGGATTTTGAATTCGAGTACGAAGGTTATGTCTTCCGCATACTGGAAGTGAAGGACAGAATGATCCAGAGCGTGCTGGCGAGCAGGAAGGAAGCGGACAGCAGTGAACTTTCGAAGGACGAGGTTGAACCGGCGGCAAAAAAATGATATGATTAATAACTGGAAAATTTTATAAAAGACGAAGGAGATCATGATATGTCAGGACATTCAAAATTTGCAAACATTAAACATAAAAAAGAGAAGAACGATGCCGCCAAGGGAAAAATCTTTACGATCATCGGAAGAGAGATCGCTGTAGCGGTCAAGGAAGGCGGCCCGGATCCGGCCAATAACTTTAAGCTTGCACAGGTCATTGCCAAGGCCAAGGCCAACAACATGCCGAACGATACCATTGACAGAGGAATCAAGAAGGCGGCCGGCGAGGGCGGCAATGTCAATTACAAATATGTGACATATGAGGGATACGGTCCTAACGGCATCGCCATTATTGTGGATGCGTTGACGGACAACCAGAACAGAACGGCTGCCAACGTGAGAAGCGCATTCACGAAAGGACAGGGGAACGTAGGCACGCCGGGTTGTGTTTCTTTTATGTTCGATAAGAAAGGTCTGATTATTATTGATAAGGAAGAATGTGATATGGAGGCGGATGATCTGATGATGCTGGCGCTGGATGCCGGTGCGGAGGATTTTTCCGAGGAGGAGGACTGTTACGAAGTCTATACCGATCCCGATCAGTGGAGCGTGGTGGACGGTGCCCTTAAGGAAGCGGGCATTGTACCCGTGTCCTCAGAAGTCACCATGATCCCGCAGAACTGGGTAGAACTGACGGATGAGACTGCCGTCAGGAATTTACAGAAGACATTGGATCTTCTGGAAGATGATGACGATGTACAGGCAGTTTATCACAACTGGGACGAGTAGGATTGAGAACAGTATTGCATAAAACATGATACAGGAGAAATGGCAAAGAACATGAGCAGACAATATCAGAAAGAGACTATATGCATCCAGTCAGGATGGCAGCCGAAGAACGGGGAACCGCGTGTGCTGCCGGTCTATCAGAGTACCACCTTTAAATATGAATCCTCAGAGCAGATGGGGAGACTGTTTGATCTGGAAGAGAGCGGATATTTTTACAGCAGGCTGCAGAATCCCACAAATGATTGCGTGGCGGCCAAGATCTGTGAACTGGAAGGCGGCGTGGCGGCCATGCTGACTGCTTCCGGACAGGCGGCCTGCTATTATGCGGTATTCAATATTTGCGAAGCGGGGGACCATGTGGTACTGTCTTCCACCGTGTACGGAGGTACTTTTAATCTGATCACATGCACCATGAAGAAAATGGGTATCGAATGTACGGTTGTGGATCCCGATGCACCGGAGGAAGAACTGGCCAGAGCTTTTCAGCCCAATACCAGGTGTGTTTTTGCGGAAACCATTGCAAACCCGGCTCTTGTAGTGCTGGATATTGAGAAATTTGCGAAGGCGGCTCATGAGCATCAGGTGCCGCTGATCGTGGATAATACATTTGCCACACCCGTTAACTGTAATCCATTCAAATGGGGGGCGGATATTGTGATCCACTCCACGACGAAATACATGGATGGACACGCTGTTTCGCTGGGCGGATGTATTGTAGATTCGGGTAATTTTGACTGGAACGCATATCCGGATAAATTTCCGGGATTATGTACGCCGGACGAGTCCTACCACGGAATCACATATACGGAGAAATTCGGAAAGGCGGCTTATATTACCAAAGCCACAACCCAGCTGATGAGAGACCTGGGATCCATGCAGTCGCCTCAGAATGCATTTCTGTTAAACATAGGTCTGGAAACGCTTTCACTGCGTATGGAAAGGCATTGCTATAACGCTCAGAAGACAGCGGAATATCTGGAAGCGCATGAGAAGGTGGCATGGGTGAATTATCCCGGCCTGAAGGGAAACAAATATTACGAGAGGGCACAGAAATATATGCCCAACGGAACCTGCGGGGTTATTTCCTTTGGCTTAAAAGGCGGGCGCGAGGCGGCAGCCAGACTGATGGATTATCTGGAACTGGCAGCCATCGTGACTCATGTTGCGGACGCGAGAACAAGCGTGCTTCATCCGGCGAGCCATACTCACAGACAGATGAATGAGGAACAGCTGAAGGAAGCCGGCGTTGCACCTGATATGATCAGGTTTTCCGTCGGAATCGAGCATATAGACGACATCATAGCAGATCTGGAACAGGCACTGGCCAAAATATAAAAAAGAAGGATAGCAGATTATGACTTATCGGAAAACGTGGTTCAGCTGCGTTCTTTGGATCCTGTATACCATTCTGTGCGTAGTGCTGCTTGCGTTTGCAGGAAATGTGTGGGTATCCTATTTTGCGGGAATCCCTTATGCAAAAGGCTTTCAGGCCGGCACTTTTCAGCCGCTGAAAGGTCTGCCTGATCATATTTTGTTTCTGATCGGGCTGCTTCTGATTCCTGTGGCGGCGGGAGTGTACTGGGCGGTCAGAGTGGCTGCTGGACAGATCAGAAAAAGATGTATGTTTAAGGAGCGCACCACGGGACTGCTGGAATGGGCCGTCGTTCTGGTTACAATAGGAGCAGGTGTGTTCCTTCGTGTCGACTGGACAGGATTTCTTTTAAGAAACGCTGAGAGCGGTCTTGCAGTTCCTTATGTGAGCGGTCTGGAATATTACGATATGGCAGTAATAAGAGAGAGCGGATCCGTAACGCCTTTGGCTTACGGCGCCGCCCATTTGTATGTATTGTGTTTGTCTGCGGCGTTGTCTTTTCTGGGAAATAAGCTGGCGTCCGCCCTGGCGGTGCAGGTTTTTCTCCAGATTGTCGGATTGCTTCTGGCTTATACGGTGACAAGGAAAGCCGCCGGACGTCTGCCGGCATGTATCGTGCTTATTTATCTGGCTTTTTCGGCGGGGTATCAGACATTGCTCGGACTGCTTGGCCCGGAGTGCCTTTTTTTCGATCTTTATCTGATCGGGATGCTGATTCTTGTCAGTTTTGTGAAAGCGTATTGTGCGGAACGTTTTTCAAAAATAACAGCGCTGCTTGGTGCATTCGGAACAGGTCTGGCCATCGGCATACTGATCTATCTGGATCTGGCGGCAGTGACGATTCTGCTTTTTGTGACCGCGGCCGCCGCCGGCAGAAAACAGCGACAGGAGGGAAAGCCGGGCTGTACTTCGCCGGGCATGAATGGAGCGGTTATCTTTACTACAGTTTTATCCGGCGGGCTGGGTCTTTTTGGACTGTCGGGGATTGTATCCCTGAGCAGAGGAGGGAATCCGCTTGCGGATCTGGCAGCCTGGGCAGATCTGCAGATCGGAAACACACATGCCTTCGGATTCGGGTCGGGATTTCCTTACTGGCTGGATATTTATATCATAGGTATTCTGGTTATTTTTGCCGCTTTTCTCGTTTTTGAATTTTTCCGCAGCGGGAAAGAGCAGAATTATATGCTGTGGCTTTTGGTTTGTATTGTTACAGCGCCTACACCGCTGGCTTCTGTCGGCGTGCAGCCTTTCGGGATTATTTCTATGTACATCTGGGCTGTTCTGGCGGGACTCGGACTGCAGAACTGTATTTTCGGAGGCAGCGCTAAAGTTATGAAGGCGGTGATCGAGGAGATCAATTCGACAGTCGAACAAAACGAGAAAGAAGAAGGGGAGCCGGAGAAGATACCTGAACAAATCATCAAGCCCCGTTACATAGAGAATCCGCTGCCGCTTCCGAAGAAACATGTGAAGAAAGAGATGGATTATCAGTATCTGGTGGAGGAGAAGGATATGAAGTATGATGTGGACGTTTCAGAGACTGATGATTTTGATCTTTTGTAACGGCCGTATCATTAGTCTGCCAAAACATGATTTATGTATAAATATTTGCGGATAACGCAAAATAAGAGGGAATCACCATGAGAGATCGTAGTGGTTTCCTTTTTCTTTTGACCTTATTTATACGCAAATTTTTGTCTGCGACTCAGATTCGCAGGCTATGGAAAGGCAGGATCATTCATATGGGAAATAAGAACAACGGTAAGGACAACAGAGATCATCATAAGGATCATAAAGAGGATCGGGAAAACAGGAACGGGAAAGAGAATAAGCGCGAGGAGCAGGAGAAACAGCAGGACAAGGAAAAACACAGGGACGAGCGGATCGAAGAAGTCGGACAGGTAACGCTGGACGAAAACGAGGCGAATCATAAGATCCATCTGATCACCATCATTGGAGAGATAGAAGGGCATGATAATCTGGGCAGTTCCTCTAAAACGACAAAGTATGAGCATGTGCTGCCCCAGCTTGCGGCTATTGAGGACAGTAAGGAAATAGACGGGGTGCTGATCCTCCTGAATACAATGGGCGGGGATGTGGAAGCAGGACTTGCCATTGCGGAGATGATCGCGTCTTTGAGCAAGCCTACAGTTTCCCTTGTGCTGGGCGGAAGTCATTCCATCGGTGTGCCGATCGCTGTCAGTACAGATTATTCTTTTATCGTGCCAACAGGAACAATGGTCATTCATCCGGTCCGCTTAAACGGTATGGTCATCGGTGTGCAGCAGACTTTTGATTATTTCAGGCAGATTCAGAACCGCATTACGGGATTTGTATGCGAGCATTGTAAAATATCCAAAGCAAGGCTTGAAGAGCTGATGATGGAGACCGGCGTGCTGACAAAGGATGTGGGAACAATTCTGGTGGGAAGCGAGGCCGTGGAGGAAGGGATCATCTGCGAAACCGGCGGAATTAAGGATGCAGTAGCCAAGCTCCACGATATGGTAGAGAAGAAAAAAGCGGATACAAAATAAGGGATGACAAGCGAAAATGAAAATGCTATACTATATTGTGCCATATTTTCATATGGGAATATGCTCAGGAGGCGTTGTATGGCAGCAAACCAGGGAGGAACCCGTTCTTCCGCAAAGAAAAAAAACACAAATTCAAATAGAAATACAGGCAGAGGCAGACAGCCGCAGACAAGAAAACGCAGTACAGGCAGCAAAGCAGCACAGGCACAGCCTATGGATGCCGCAATACGCAACGAGATTTTACTGATCGTGTTTCTTGCGCTTGCGATCATCCTGTTTTTGTGTAACTTCGGAGTGATCGGCAGGATTGGTAATGCGGTCAGCGGCGTGATGTTCGGCATCTTCGGATTGCTGGCTTATATTGCGCCGGTGATCATTTTTCTGGGAATCGCGTTCGGAATGTCCAACACCGGGAATTATATTGCCGCCAGAAAGCTGGCGGCGGGCGTTATATGTTTTTTATTGATCGGTATGCTGTGCGAACTTTTTGCCACGGATCTGTCGGCGACAGAAAGTTATGAGGCGGCGGAGATCTTCAAGCGATGCAGTGAACACCGCAGCGGCGGCGGCATCATTGCAGGTTCTCTTGCCTATGCATCTTATAATTTTCTTGGAAGAGTCGGCACGGTTCTGGCCATTCTCGTGTTTGGCATCATCAGTATGGTGATTGTAACGGAGAAGTCTTTTATCGGCGGTGTGACCAGACAGGGCCGCAAGGTGTATGAGCGTTCCAGAGAGGATGCGGCTTACCGCAGAGAGCGTGCCATGGAACGCCGCCTTGCCATGGAAGAGAAGCGGGCCAGAGAGGAAGAGCGTCGTCGCCAGCGGGAAGAAGAACTGGAAAACGAGAAAATCCTGCGTATGGATAAGAAAGTCACCGGCGTTATGATGGACACGGCGCTGGAACGGGAGAAAGAGGAGAAAGAAAAAGAAGAACTTGAGAGAATCAGGGATGATATTCACGAGATCACATTACATATGCCGGATGGAGAGCCGGAAGAACGGGAAGAACCCGTGGCAGTACGGGAGCCCCATTCTTATCATTATATAGAAAATGATTCCGATGAACTGGACGAGATCCGTATCACCGGGGCGGCAGATGATCCTGAGGTACAGAAGGGTGCAGAGGATTTTGAAGAAGAGACTGCGATACATAAGGAGGGCATGACCTTTTCTTACGGGCAGGAACCTGCCGGCAATGTGATGGCGCCGAATCCCGGAAGGGAGAGGGTAGCGGCATATCACCGTCCGTCTTCAGACAATATGCGGGATGTCGGTGATAATGCAATAAGAGGTGCGGATGCCGGATCAGGAGAGCCAAAGGACAGGGAAAGCGGATCACAGCCGCCGGACAAAGAGCAGAAACCTGCAAAGCCCTACAAATTTCCGCCGATCAATCTTTTGACTAAGGGCAGCGGCAAGAACAACGGTGATTCGGCAAGGGAACTGAAAGAGACGGCCATGCGGCTGCAGCAGACGCTGAGTACATTTGGCGTAAGAGTGACCGTAACCGATATCAGCCAGGGGCCTTCCGTGACGCGTTATGAACTGCAGCCGGAGCAGGGTGTGAAGGTCAGTAAGATTGTTGGACTTGCTGATGATATTAAACTGAATCTTGCAGCTACGGATATTCGTATAGAGGCTCCGATTCCGGGCAAGGCAGCGGTGGGCATAGAGGTTCCCAATAAGGAAAACAGCGCTGTGGCGTTCAGAGATCTGGTGGAATCCAGGGAATTTAAGGAGTTTAATTCCAATCTTGCCTTTGCGGTAGGCAAAGACATCGGCGGCAAGATTGTGGTGGCGGATATTGCCAAAATGCCCCATATGCTCATCGCCGGGGCAACGGGTTCCGGTAAATCCGTCTGTATCAATACGATTATCATGGGTATTCTCTACAAGGCAAAGCCGGAAGATGTGAAGATGATCATGGTGGATCCGAAGGTGGTGGAGCTCAGTGTCTATAACGGCATTCCTCATCTGCTCATCCCGGTGGTCACCGATCCGAAGAAAGCTGCAGGCGCTCTGCACTGGGGTGTGGCGGAGATGACGGACCGCTATAAGAAGTTTGCGGATTTTAATGTACGTGACCTGAAGGGATATAATAAGAAGGTAGAGGGCATGAAAGAGGCCGGTGATCCGGATGCTCCGGCAAAGCTGCCGCAGATCCTGATTATTGTGGACGAGCTGGCGGATCTGATGATGGTTTCGCCGGGAGAGGTGGAAGAGTCTATCTGCCGTCTGGCACAGCTTGCAAGAGCCTGCGGTATCCATCTGATCATAGCGACGCAGAGACCTTCCGTAGATGTCATCACGGGACTGATCAAGGCTAATATGCCGAGCCGTGTGGCATTTGCCGTGTCCAGCGGCGTGGACTCCCGTACCATTCTTGACATGGTGGGTGCGGAGAAGCTGCTGGGTAAGGGAGACATGCTTTTTTATCCTCAGGGATATCCCAAGCCTGCCCGGATCCAGGGTGCCTTTGTGTCGGATAATGAAGTGGCGGATGTGGTGGATTTCCTGAAAAATCAAGCCATCGGCAACGTGTACAGTGACGATGTGGAGAACCAGATCAAGAGTATGGGAAGCGGTTCAGGCGGCGGTACATCATCCGGCGGTGAGGGCGGTTCCGAGTACGATCAGTATTTTGCGGAAGCGGGCAGATTTATCATTGACAAGGACAAGGCTTCTATCGGTATGCTGCAGAGAGTTTTCAAAATCGGTTTTAACCGGGCGGCGCGGATCATGGACCAGCTGTGCGAGGCAGGCGTTGTAGGTGAAGAAGAGGGGACGAAGCCCAGGAAGGTCTTGATGACGGCGGAGGAGTTCGAACAGTTTGTGGAAGAAACAATATAAAATATAGATACATATAATGAGTTGTATGAGAACACGGATCCCGGAAGAAACGGACAGAAAGGCAGGTAACGTGCTTGAAAACAGATATTGAAATTGCGCAGGAGGCAGTCCTGGAAAACATTGCGGATGTGGCCGGCAGAATCGGACTTGAGCCGGATGATCTGGAGATGTACGGTAAGTACAAGGCAAAGATCACAGACGATTATATGGAACGCATTCAGAAGAATCCAGACGGAAAACTGATTCTTGTGACGGCCATCAACCCTACGCCTGCGGGAGAGGGAAAGACGACTACAAGCGTAGGATTAGGTCAGGCTTTTGCTGTGCTTGGAAAGAAGGCAGTGATTGCACTCAGGGAGCCGTCACTGGGACCCTGTTTCGGAATCAAAGGCGGTGCTGCGGGCGGCGGTTATGCACAGGTAGTACCGATGGAAGATCTGAATCTGCATTTTACCGGAGATTTTCATGCAATCACATCGGCTAATAATCTGCTTGCCGCGATTCTCGACAACCATATACAGCAGGGTAACGAGCTGGGGATCGATCCCAGGCAGATCGTGTGGAAACGTTGTCTTGACATGAATGACAGGGCTCTCCGCAATGTGGTGGTGGGACTCGGCGGTAAGATGGACGGCGTGGTTCGGGAGGATCATTTTGTCATTACGGTGGCATCTGAAATCATGGCCATTCTTTGTCTGGCCTCTGATCTGGCAGATTTAAAAGAGCGGCTTGGCAGGATCATTGCTGCATATAATTATCAGGGACAGCCGGTGACGGCTTCCGATCTGAACGCCGTAGGCGCCATGGCGGCGCTTTTAAAGGATGCCATGAAGCCGAATCTGATCCAGACATTGGAGCATACACCTGCACTGGTGCATGGCGGGCCTTTTGCGAATATTGCCCATGGATGCAATTCAGTCCGTGCCACAAAGACAGCCTTAAAGCTTGCGGACTACGTAGTAACGGAAGCAGGCTTTGGCGCAGATCTGGGTGCAGAGAAATTTTTTGATATCAAATGCCGGATGGCCGGGTTGAAGCCTGATGCAGTGGTGCTTGTGGCAACGGTCCGGGCGCTCAAATATAACGGCGGCGTTGCGAAAGCAGATTTGTCGGTGGAGAATCTTCCGGCACTGCAGGCAGGCATCGTGAATCTGGAGAAACACATTGAAAATCTGCATAAATACGGTGTGCCCATCGTGGTAACGTTGAATTCTTTCGTGACGGATACTGAGGCGGAGATCAGTTTTGTGCGCAGATTCTGTGAGGACAGAGGATGTGAATTTGCTGTTTCTGAAGTGTGGGAAAAGGGCGGTACTGGCGGTGTAGAGCTTGCAAATAAGGTTCTGGAAACACTGGAGAAAAAGGAAAGCCGTTTCAAAGTACTGTATGATGACAATCTTTCCCTGAAAGAGAAGATTGAGACAGTGGCTTCCGAGATCTACGGTGCAGGCGGTGTGTCTTATACCACAGCGGCTGAGCGTCAGCTTCAGAAGCTGCAGGAGATGGGATTTGGCAATCTGCCGGTGTGTATGGCAAAGACACAGTATTCACTGTCCGATGATCCCTCTCTTTTGGGCAGGCCGGTAGGATTTAATATGAATGTGAGAGAGGTCTATGTATCGGCGGGCGCAGGTTTTGTAGTAGTATTGACAGGCACCGTTATGACCATGCCCGGATTGCCGAAGAAGCCGGCAGCATATCAGATCGATGTGAAGGAAGACGGTAAAATAACGGGACTTTTCTGATCCAGGCTGTCTGCCGGAATACATGGCAGGTATGAGGCTTCATGATAACAGACAAAGATGGAAAATGTGAAACGGATGCAGGCTGTGGAAAGCCATGGAAGGAGAGAACAGAATGCCGCAGATCATAGATGGTAAAGCGATTTCCGCTGAGATTAAAGAGGAATTAAAGGTAAAAGTTGAAAAAATGAAAGAAGAGGGGATCAAGATCTGTCTGGCAGTGATCCAGGTGGGAAATGACCCGGCATCCGGCGTATATGTGGGCAATAAGAAGAAAGCCTGCGCTTACATTGGAATAGATTCTCTGGCTTATGAACTGCCAGAGGAGACTACTCAGACAGAACTGCTTGCGTTGATCGGTGAATTGAACGAAAAGAAGGAAGTAAACGGTATATTGGTGCAGCTTCCACTGCCGGAGCATATTGATGAGGATGCCGTGATACGGGCTATTGATCCGGCAAAAGATGTGGACGGTTTTCACCCACAGAGTGTAGGGGCGCTCTGTATCGGACAGCCCGGCTTTGTGTCCTGTACGCCGGCGGGCATTATCCAGCTTCTGAAACGTTCCGGGGTGGAAATATCCGGTAAAGAGTGTGTGGTGATCGGCAGAAGTAATATTGTCGGAAAACCTATGGCGCTGCTGCTTCTTCGGGAGAACGGAACGGTGACGGTTGCCCATTCCAGGACAAAAGACCTGAAGGAAGTGACCAGGCGGGCAGATATTCTGGTTGTGGCAGTGGGACGGCCTAAAATGATTACAAGGGAGTATGTAAAAGAGGGCGCGGTGGTGATTGATGTGGGGATCCACCGCAATGAGAACAATAAACTGTGCGGCGATGTGGACTATGAGGATGTGGCTCCGGTCTGCAGCGCTATCACTCCTGTACCGGGAGGCGTTGGTCCTATGACCATAGCCATGCTGATGCACAACTGCGTGGAGGCGGGTACGGTACGATGAACTGCCGGGAGCGGCAGAGAAAAGGAAGTGCTTATGAAATGCCCTCATTGTGGTAACGAGTTGAAGGAAGGACATCTGATCTGTGAGAAATGCGGCGAAGAGATTCGGATCGTGCCTGACTTTGAACCGGAAATAGAAAACAGCATAACAGAGACGCTATCCACGCTTGCGGCATTACAGGAAGGGGAAGACGGGCAGGAGCAGCAGGCGGATGAAATGATAGAGGAGGAAAGTGAACCGGAAACGGATGAGATCGCGGCGGACGGCAGGAAAATATGGATCATGGCAAGTCTGATCCTTCTGTTTGTCGTGGCGCTTATTTCCTGCGGTGCATATGCATATCATATCAGAACAGTGGAGTATCAGATCAGCAAAGCAAAAGAATATGCGGCAAAACAGTCTTATAAGGAGGCCATTGCCTGTCTGGAAGCAGCTTATGAAAAGCATCCCGATGTGGCGCAGCTTCTTTTTCTGGAAGCGGATTATTATTATCTTCAGCAGGACAATGATTCGGCCATTCGTGTGTTATACCGCATTATTGAAGGGGAAGGCTTCCTCTATGAGGATCTTGAGGCCGCATATAATAAGGTGATAACAATTCTGGCCAACCAGGGGCTGTACGGTCAGATCAACGAACTGCTGCGTAATTGTCCGGAAAGCGGAATTGTCAGCATGTTTCAGAGTTATCTTGCCATGGAGCCGGAATTCAGTTATGTGGAGGGAAGCTATGCGGAAGTGATTCCGCTGAAGCTTAGTTCCAATACGGCCGGAACCATCTACTATACAATGGACGGTTCGATGCCTACGAAGAACAGCATGATTTATACGGCGCCGCTTTTTCTTGAGACCGGGGAATATACGGTCAGCGCTTTTTTTGTAAATGATTACGGGATTGAGAGCGAGGTTGTCAGCAAGACTTATATCATTAATCTGGCGGTGCCCAATGCACCGGAAGTAGAATTGTACAGCGGAGAATATACGGAACCGATGATGATTTCCGTGGAAGGGCTGGAAGGCTGCAGAATTTTTTACACCACAGACGGATCCGATCCTACGGAAGACAGCGTGCCATATACGGGCCCTATTCCGATGCCTCTTGGAAAGACTTTGTTTAAGTTTGTCAATATCAGTGAGGAAGGTGTATCCAGTGAGGTGACGCTGAGAACCTATACCCTTAGTCTGCGGGATGCCATAACAACCTCACATGCGGTATCCAGGCTGGTCAACCGCCTGATAGAAACAGGTTATCTGGAAGATGCCCAGGGACACAATAAGCGGCAGAGCGGTACACTTAGTTATCAGTTCAGTTCTGTGCTTCGGATCGGTGAGATGGATGATTACTATACGATCTATGAGTATTACGATGACGGGACGGGGATCTTAAGCCGGACGGATAAAGTATTTCTGGTACAGATCTACACGGGGGATTCGGCGCAGCTGGGATATGATGAAAATGGCGAGTTTATGGCTGTTTCCATATAAAAGGAGTTGCAAAAAAACAAAAGTTCTTATATGATTAATAAGATGCGTATTCAGATAGTATAGATAAATGAGATCTGCTGTTTATGCAGCATGCAGATGATTAGGAGGATAAGTAGGAATGTATAAGATACTTAAAGCTGAAGAACTTACAACGAACATTTATCTTATGGACGTTGAGGCACCGCGTGTTGCCGGTTCCTGTCAGCCGGGACAGTTTGTAATCGTTCGTATGGATGAAGAGGGGGAGCGGATTCCACTGACCATATGCGATTATGACAGAAATGCCGGTACAGTCACGATCGTTTTTCAGGTTGTCGGTGCGGCGACGGAAATGATGCGTAATTTGAAGGCCGGCGACAGTTTTCATGATTTCGTGGGACCTCTGGGATGTCCTTCGGAATTTGTCAATGAGGATCTTGAAAGCCTGCGTGGCAAAAAGATACTTTTTGTTGCGGGCGGACTTGGTACTGCACCGGTCTATCCACAGGTGAAATGGCTGCATGAGCACGGCGTGGAGGCGGATGTGATTGTCGGTGCCAAGACGAAAGAACTTCTGATTATGGAAGAAGAAATGAAGGCGGTGGCTGGCAATCTTTACATAACAACGGATGACGGTTCGTACGGAAGAAGCGGCATGGTAACGAAGGTGATTGACGATCTGCTTACTGAAGAGGGCAAGGCTTATGATGTGTGTGTTGCCATAGGTCCTATGATCATGATGAAATTTGTCTGTCTGACAACGAAGAAATATGATCTGCCCACAGTGGTCAGCATGAACCCGATTATGGTTGACGGTACGGGTATGTGCGGTGCCTGCCGTCTTACAGTGGACGGACAGGTGAAATTTGCCTGTGTGGACGGACCGGAATTTGACGGGCATAAAGTAGATTTTGACCAGGCGATGAAGCGTCAGCAGATGTATAAGACGAGCGAAGGAAGAGCATTCTTAAAGGCGCAGGAGGGAAATACCCATCATGGCGGATGCGGAAATTGCGGAGGAGAGGAAGATTAAAAAATAAGTCTGATAACTATATTTTTTAATCGGAATGGAGGAAATAATGGAAGCAGATGTATTAAAGAAAGTGCCTGTCCGTGAACAGGATGCGAAAGTACGTGCAGCAAATTTTGATGAAGTATGTCTGGGATATGACAAAGAGGAGGCTATGTGCGAGGCGACCCGCTGTATCAACTGCAAGAATGCGCAGTGTATCAAGGGATGTCCTGTGGCCATCAATATTCCGGGATTTATAGAAAAGGTGAAAGAAGGCGATATCGCGGCGGCCTATCAGGTTATCAGCGAGGCATCGGCCCTTCCCGCGGTGTGCGGACGGGTCTGCCCTCAGGAGAGCCAGTGCGAAGGCAAATGTATCCGTGGAATCAAAGGGGAACCGGTTTCCATCGGCAAGCTGGAACGTTTTGTGGCTGACTGGGCGAGAGAGAACAATGTGAAGCCGGAAGGCGCCAGAGAGAAGAAGGGCAAGAAGGTGGCAGTGATCGGTTCCGGTCCATCCGGCCTTACCTGTGCCGGCGACTTGGCAAAAATGGGATATGAAGTGACGATCTTCGAGGCGCTGCATGAACCGGGCGGAGTGCTTGTATACGGCATTCCTGAGTTCCGTCTTCCCAAACAGGATGTGGTTGCCAAAGAAATCGAGAACGTGCAGGCGCTGGGTGTTACGATCGAGACAAACGTGGTGGTTGGAAAATCCGTCACCATAGACCAGCTGCTGGAAGAAGAAGGGTTCGATGCTGTTTTTATCGGTTCCGGTGCGGGACTTCCCAAATTCATGGGTATTCCCGGAGAGCAGGCTAACGGTGTGTTCTCTGCCAATGAGTATCTGACCAGAAGCAATCTGATGAAAGCCTTTGACGAAACTTCCAACACTCCCATTATGAGAGGAAAGAAGGTAGCGGTAGTGGGCGGCGGCAACGTGGCTATGGATGCGGCCAGAACGGCGCTGCGTCTCGGTGCGGAGGTACATATTGTATACCGCAGAAGTGAGGAGGAACTTCCGGCCCGTGTGGAGGAAGTGCATCATGCCAAAGAAGAAGGTATCATTTTTGACCTGCTGACCAACCCGACGGAGATTCTTGAGGATGAGAACGGCTGGGTATGCGGTATCAAGTGTGTGCGGATGGAGCTTGGCGAGCCAGATGCTTCCGGCAGAAGACGTCCGGTGGTGATTGAGGGCTCAGAGTTTACCATGGAAGTAGATACGGTCATCATGTCCCTTGGCACTTCCCCGAATCCTTTGATTTCTTCCACGACAAAAGGACTGGAAGTAAACAAATATCAGTGCATCGTAGCGGAAGAAGAATTTGGCAGGACGACGAAAGAGGGTGTCTACGCAGGCGGCGATGCGGTGACGGGAGCGGCTACCGTGATTCTTGCAATGGGTGCCGGCAAAACCGCGGCGAAGGCAATCGACGAATATCTTTGC
>CAJUJP010000004.1:80332-141266 GCA_910586615.1 uncultured Lachnospiraceae bacterium | reverse complement strand
TGATTCATATCAACAAAGATTTTTACCCATAGACACAGGATTTTTTACAGCCTCCTCCCGATTCCCAGACCAAATCCCAAAACGTTGTTTAGAAGGATCGAATTTATACAAGCTATTAACCACTGCATTTGCCGTTCCCTGTTCACCTACCTCAAGAATCATTTTCTCGGGATTCACCCATGCTTTTACATCCACCTCTATAGTCATAGAACTGCTCCCGGTATTTCCTGCGGCATCCTGAGCATAAACAGTCAAGGAAATCACTTTCTCCTTGTAAAAAGCACGAGTGGACCATTCCCCACTGATGTAATTTCCCGAAACAGAAGCCTCAAATCTTTCATTTTCGCTCTGCCCTGTCACAATGGCCCATGCTTTCGTCACTCCGACATTGTCTGTCGCAGTACAGGCAAAATCCAACACCGCACCAATTGTAACTCCTCCGCCAGTATTATTATTACTTACTGTCACATTTCCCACCTGTGGTGCTTCCGTATCAGCCACCGGAGTCCTTCCTGCAATCGCATTTTTCAATGCTTCACCGGGTTTCCACAACCGAATTGTCCCATATCCGCCAAACCGAGAATATATCTGCGCCAGCGAAGCATTTTTAGAATTATAATTAAAATTCTGTTTCCAATATATCTTGCAGTTTCCGCTTAAGTTACACTGTACACAAGTAATACTACTTCCAGAGACAGATAACACCATCGCCGTATGCGAAGAAGTTGCCTTCGTAGGAGAATCAATAATATCTCCCGGTTCCACCGGCAGGCTGTTACAATTATCAGCATTGACATAATAACATGTCCATCCATTTGAAACAGTACCATTGGCTGCCTTTCGTATAGATGTATTCTTCGGATGGCTGCCGAACACCTTATCCGCAATTAACATCGCAAATCCAAAACACTGCTTTCCACCGTCATACGAAGAACTCCAGACTGAACCCTCCGGATAAGTACTCTGGAATGAATAAATATAATCCTTAACCGCAGAATTAACTGAATCCGAAGAACGCGCCGCATACACTTCCATTGCATTTGAATCTGTCTGCACACTTTTTTCATCCAGTTCAATTTCATCTTCAGACAGATTCTTTTCATCCAGTTCATCTTCCATTCCTATAATTTCTTCTTTCTCTTCTTCTGTTTCGCTCTCCTCCTCTGCTCCCACATTTTCATCACTATCCTCTGGAATTTCTTCCGATCTTTCTCCCTCGTCTGATAAATCGAATTCTTGATCGTCATTACCTTCCTCTGACTCCTCTACCCCCTGAACCTCAGATTCCTCTTGACCATCGGTTTTCTCCGATTCATCCATTACCGTATCCTCAGAAGGCCCGCCTGCATTTTCTTCCTCGTTCTGCCGATCATCTGTTTTCTCCAAATCCTGCGGATCTGCATTTTCCTGTTCCGACCTTTCTCTGTTTTCCTCAGTATTCATCTCTATCTCTGCAGTATTATCTTCTCCTGCCGCAATTACCATAAAATCAGTTCCTGTGAAAACCATTGTAATTACAAGAAACATACATAATATTCTTCTTCGCATTGCCGTCCCTCCTGCCAATTCAAATATCCGGCTAAGTATATATCTGATTTCTCATGTCATTTTAGCCTTTGACTTCACTATACTTAGCTGATCCATAACAATAAAACTGCTTTTTAAATAATAATTCTTTAAACAACTGCTTTTAATATATTCTTTTCGTCCATAATTAATATACTATAGTATTTTTATAAAGTCAATTTTAACTTTATAATAGTAAATAAATATTTGACCTATATAAGGGGAAAAGCGCATGACATTAAATGAAAATATCAAGCAGCTACGCCAGTCCAGAAATCTTTCGCAAGTCGATCTGGCAAGCGCATTGGGCGTAACCAAACAAAGCATTTCCAATTGGGAAAATAACAATATTCAACCCTCCATTGATATGCTCATTCGTCTGGCACGTTTTTTCTCTGTTTCTACAGATTATCTTTTGGGATTAGATCAAAGAAAATATATAGAGATCAACGGATTAACAGATTATCAACTAGCCCACATCACAGCAATTATAGGCGACATACGCGGCACGAATCTGACTCATGCCTGAGAACAGTTATGTAACGATAGCTCTGTCATTAATCTTGTGCCATAAAAAACTCCTTCCCGGCAAGAATTGTCCTGTCTTAATTCTTGCCGGGAAGGAGTAAATTTTTCAAACATATAATTCCTGAACCCTGACAGATCACCGGCAGCTTCAACTGCTATCCCTCATAGTGTTCCAGCACTACCCCGTGGGCAATTCCCGGAATTGTCTGACCTTCATTGAAGCTTGTCTTGCTGAGAAGTGCGCCTGTGGGAACAAATAACACACGTTTCCATATACCCTCTTCTATCTTCTTCAGGATATATGCCGACAGCACCACAGCACTGCACCCGCAGCCCGATCCGCCCGCATTGGTATCCTGCTTCTCACTGTCATAGATCTCTATGCCACAGTCCATATGCTGTTTCGTAATGTCAATCTGTTTCTCGGCTAACAGATCGAAGAGCAGCTTCTGCCCTACCGTACCCAGATCGCCCGTGATGATCCGGTCGTAATCTCCCGGCGTCCTTCCGAAATCTTCCAGATTCTGCCTTATGGTGTCCGCCGCCGCGGGGGCCATACAGGCTCCCATATTCATGGAGTCCTTTATACCATAATCTACGATTTTCCCAAATGTAACGCCCGTTATTCTCGCCCGCACCTGTCTGCCGGGCTGTGCCGAGAGAATGAACGCACCGCTGCCCGTCACGGTCCATGTGGCAGATTTCGGACGCTGGTTGCCATACGCTAACGGAAAGCGGAACTCCTTTTCTGCGCTGGCAAAATGGCTGGATGTGATACAGGCCGTCTTCTGTGCAAAGGATCCCTCCACCGTCATGGCTCCCACGGCCAGCGACAGACCGCAGGTGGAACATGCCCCGTACAGACCGACATGGGGCACCTGATATCCGGCAAGACCGAAACTGCTGGCGATGGACTGCCCCAGAAGATCTCCCGCATACACCATTTCAATATCCTGTTTCTGCAGGCCGCCTTTCTGCAGCGCAATGGCAAGAGCCTCTTTCTGCAGGCTGCTCTCCGCATCCTCCCAGGTATCTGCACCGAATTTATCATCATAACACACCTTATCGAACAACTGTCCCATGGGACCCTCGGCCTCTTTGCTTCCCACAATGGACCCGCTGCTGATCAGATACGGTTTATTTACAAACTGAAGACTCTGTTTTCCTAACATTCTGCTATCTCCTTTTCCATGACAGTCCGGCACGTAGCCTGATACCTTCAAAGCATTCCGTGCACCGGATCTGCATCGCGAAACCACATATTCTTTTGCAAATCCATGTGCTTTCTCAGAGATAGTATGATTGTTTTTTCTGTAATGTATACTTTAAAAATGATATTTAATCTGAATCTGTCACCGGCATCATGCTGTACGCCACGTCCCGGCTCTCCTCACAGCACACTGCCACCCGGTAGCCGGTTATGTCCTGATATTCTTTTACATGATAATACCTGGCGTTAAAAGTATGTTTTATCCGGATCCTGTCCTGCTCCTCATCCATCACCACGGCAAAATCCCCCAGCGGCAGAGATATTCCTTTGCCTGTTACCTTCAGAAAGCTTTCCTTCATCGTCCAGATCCTGAACATTCGCCGGGTGACCTCTTCCTCGTCCTGCACCGCATACATCCACTCCAGTTCTTCTCTGGCAAAAAAGCGGTCGGCAACCTTAAGCCGTCCGGGCTTGATCAGTTCGATATCATTTCCCATCGGTTTATCCCCGATGCTGCATATGGCATAATCGCCTGAATGGGATATGGAAAAATGGATATTCGGATGATATTTCAGGGCAGGCTTGCCCCATTCCCCGAACTCATACTCGATCCCGCGCTCCCGCAGTCCGTATGTCATCAGCGCATGATCCAGTGCAATGCCCGCACCCAGGCTCCGGTTTTTATCCTTTTCATGTTTCAAAAGAGCAATCTTCTGCTGCCTGTACGGGGACAACAGATTAAGTTTCTCCTGAAAAAGCTCCTCATTCTCGAATTGTGTCACGTCTATATAGTATGTGTAGATCATGGCCGCCTCATCTTTCCTAATCTCTGACCCATACGTACATGCATAGAAATCTCCATTCCGGAGTGTTTTACGCTAAGAACGCGAGCAGAATTTCAGATTCTGCTCTATGATCAGTAGAATTTGTGACACTTCGGCACAAATTCCAACTGAACTTGTTCAGTTTGTTGAACTAAATTGCTCATCAACGAATTTACTCAACCTTAGATCACCGCCTGTAATGATCATGGGGATATCGCCGCATGGAACGGCGCACCCGGTCATCGTCCTCCCCGCCGCTGTGATAGCAGTCCTGACAGATCGGCCAGGCATAATCCCAGGGAAGCACGACTCCACAGCCGCGGCATTTTTTCTCAAACTGCCCTTTGTCTTCTTTCAAAAGCTCTCCGATCTCATGCTGGGCCCACTCTCTGTTGACCGCCACCTCTTCCCGGTCAACCTCCCAGTTCATCCGGCCGGAAAACTGTGTATACAGATCCAGTTGTTTATAGTAAGACTCCAATCCTTCCAGTGAAAAGTCATAGGGCAGCATGGGACAGTTATGCTCCTGCGTCGGTTTCTCACAATATCTGAGCCATAGTCCGAGCACCTCCCTGTCTTTCACATCAAAAGGACAAGTAATCAACGACAGTACGAACTTCCGGTCATCCATATAGGACAGTTTCTTACGGGAATTTTTCAGATACCGGTATTTTTTCACACTTTCGTCCATGGAGATCTTATCGTACATAGGAAGATTCTTTGTCTTCTCCCAGGCTTCGATGATCTCATCCAGTTCCATGTCGATGTCCAAAAGTACCTCAGGAAAGCCTATTCTGGCCCGCTTCAGGGGATACAGCGGCTCTTCCAGTTTTTTGCCCACATAATCCACTTCCATGGCCGTCTGCACATATCCCACATCATAGTAGCCGTATCTGCCTGCGCGGCCCGCGATCTGCCGGATCTCCTCCGCTTCCAGCCTGCGCTTTTCGGTTCCGTCAAACTTCATGGTATTCATGAAGACGATCCGGCGGATGGGCAGATTGATTCCCATGCCGATGGCATCAGTGGCCACCACAACCTGATTGATCCCTTCCGTAAAAAGACGTACCTGCTCCTGTCTTGTCTGGGGCGGCAGATTGCCGTAGATCACGCTTGCCTTAATGCCTTTTCCTTCCAGTGTTGCCGCTATGGCAAGCACATTTTTCTTGGAAAAAGCGATCAACGCATCCCCCGGCTCCACATCCTTGCTCATGTCATAACGCCTGGGGACAAATTCCAGCTTCGTGTTACGCTCGTGATACACCACGTCATAAGTATCCCCGCATCGCCTGATCATTCTGATCAAAAGATTCTCCGCCGTTCCGGAACAGCATACATGGATCTCTTCCGCACGGATGCCAAGTATGGCTCTCGTCCAGAAGCTGCCCCGGTTCTCATCCGCCATCATCTGCGCCTCGTCGATCACGGCGACATCATACACCTCCCGGATATCCAGAATCTCCACCGTGGATGCCTGTACAAAGCTGCCCGGCGTGCGGATAGCCTCCTCACCGGTGATCATATTACAGGGAATACCCGCCGCCATCATCCGGTCATAGACTTCCAGCGCCAGCAGCCTCAAAGGCCCCAGATAAATACCGTGATACGCCTGTTTCAGCCTCTGCAGCGCCTGATAGGTCTTGCCGCTGTTGGTTGGCCCGATGTGCAAGATAAAGTGGCGCTTCATACCTCTCGCCTCAGGATACTGTTTCTCCGGCTCCGCCTCCATCAGTTCCTCGATCCGCTGTCCCACCAGATACTGCATGTACTCGTCTTTGTAGATCTCATAGAGAGATTTCGTGCGCAAAAGTCCCGCTGTTGTCTCCATGTGCATGACGTCTTCGGGATTGGCCCCGCCCGTCATCCTCTGAAGAAAGCTCATGTCCAGACGCGCCAGCATCCGCAGAGCATGACGATACTTTTTATCCAGCCGCGTGTCTCTGTGTGCAACCGTATACCCGATCACCGCCGCCCGTCTGTGCAGATCCTTCATATCCGCCAGGATCTGGTGGTTTTCCTGTCCTTTCTTTCGCGCAATACGCCGCTCAAACTGACTGATCTGCCTTTCACAGCTTTTGATCAGTTTGGGCTGCTGCTTCGGTTTGAATTCCAGAAATGCCTGAAGATAAGTGTTCCAGACAATCTCCGGTATATCATCCGTTATTTTTTCACTGGCTGTTATCTTCTCACCGGCTGCCGGTTTTTCCATGTCTGCCACTTTTTCATGATCTGTAACTTTGTTATGATCTGTTATTTTTTCTTTTTCCATGTAACTTGTATGCCCTTTGCTTTTCGCGCTGTGTCCGCCTTGTCACCGTCCCGTCCTGCACTGTCCGGCAGGCGGTATGTACCCATCAGGTCACGTTCATTTTCCCTGTTTCACACGCTCCATGTAATCCTCCACCTCTTCCGGGGCGCCGTCCAGCAGATAGTTCCGTTCTCCCGCCGGCCGTTTTGTACCGCCTGCAAGAAACATCTGCCGAAGTTCTTCTCCTGCCGCCATAACCTCCTCCAGCAGTTCCCTTGCGGACACCCGGATCGCGCCTGCGCCCATGATAATAAGCTGTTCCAGTCCGTCCGAAGTGGCCACCCGCACACGATGTTTTCTGCCGATCTGATGGGTCACCTTTTCAATATACTGGTCCGCAGTCTCCGCCTCTTTCGTATACACCACGTCAATGTTGTGATAGCGCACCGTACTTCCGGGGCTGCCTTTGACCTTGTAGGCATCAAATACGAGGATCAGCCGCATCTCCCGGTATCCCTGAAAATTGCTGAGAATGTCCATAAGCTTTCCTCTCGCACTGTCCAGACTGACCTGGGCCAGATCCTTTAATATATCCCATGCAAAGATGATGTTATAACCGTCCACCAGCAGATAATCCTCCTGCTGCTTCTCTGCCCCGGCCATGCCGCCGGACTGCTTCCCGTCTGTTTGCATCTGTGCAGTCTTACCGGAATTCTGTCCTTTTTCTGCCTGTCCTGCCCGGATTGTCCTGGCCCAGCCCTGTTTCTTCCGTTCCTTTACGCCGTAAGTACGGTTCATGATCTCCTCGATCTCGTCCTGGCCGATTACGTCCGACATAACACTGCTTCCCCGTCTGCTGCCGCCATCCGGTATACCTTGTCCTATCGCCCCGGACTGACCTGCAGTTCGATCCTTCAAAACGCTTTCCAGATGCATGTATTCTTCCACCTGATCCCATTCTACCACAAATCCGGCTCCATGGGCACAAAATACCGAGCTACAGGGATTCTCAATATCCCTCAGAGCGTCATATCCGGTCTTTTCGATCACCGCCTCCGCATTATGACAAGGCATATAGCCTTTTAATTCTGTAAAAAGCCGTCCTCGCCCGCCGGAATATGCCAGAACCTGCGCCTGATAGCCCGCCATCTCCGACACAGGCACAGTTCCTGTGAGCACGGCATATTCCCCGTCCGTCTCAGGGGCATCAAACTTTGCGGCTTTTCCTTGCAGATCCGTCATCCCGCGGCCGATCATATCCGCCGGCAGTTCCAGCCGAAAAGCATAGACCGGCTCAAGAAGGACGCTCTGTGCCTTGCAAAGTCCCTGTCTGACGGCACGGTAGGTAGCCTGCCTGAAATCACCGCCCTCGGTATGCTTTAAATGGGCGCGCCCGGTCATAAGCGTGATCTGCATATCCGTGACCGGAGAACCCGTCAGCACGCCGGGATGCTCTTTTTCCTCTAAATGCGTCATGACAAGTCTCTGCCAGTTCCGGTCCAGCACGTCCTCGCTGCATCTCGTGCCAAACTGCAGGCCGCTGCCCGGCTCACCCGGTTCCAGCAGCAGATGTACTTCCGCGTAATGCCTGAGCGGTTCATAATGGCCCACTCCCTCCACGGTATTCATTATCGTTTCCTTGTAGACGATGCTTCCCTCATCAAAAGAAACATCCTCGCCGAATCTCTCCCTGATCTGGTTCCGCAGAATCTCGATCTGCACTTCACCCATCAGCTGGATCTGAATCTCCGCCGCCTGTTCTTTCCATGTGATGTGAAGCTGAGGCTCCTCCTCTTCAAGTTGACATAACTTAGTATACATCTGGTGCACATCACACCCCGCCGGCAGAACAATACGGTATGTCATGACCGGTTCCAACACGGGCAGCACACTCTCCCCTTCCGCACCCAGACCTTCTCCGCAAAAGGTCGCAGCAGGCCCTGTCAATGCACAGATCGTTCCTGCTGCCGCCTCCTGTTCCACCGTATATTTTGTACCTGAGTAAACACGGATCTGATCGACTTTTTCCTCCTTGTGACCCTCATGGGTGGAAAAGGTCTGCTTGACTTTCAGAGATCCGCCCGTGATCTTCACATGAGTCAGACGGTTTCCCTGCGGGTCCCTTGAAATCTTATAAACCCGCGCACCGAATGCTTCCCCGTAAAACGGCATCCTGGCATACCCGGCAAGTCCGTCCAAAAGCTCCGTGACTCCTTTCACCTTAAGCGCAGAACCGAAGAAGCATGGAAAAACCTTTCGCTCTGCAATCAGATCCGCGATAGTCTCTTTCTCTATCAGCTGTATACTTTCCCCTTCCAGATACCGCTCCAGCAGCTTTTCATCACAGACTGCAATATTCTCGTAAAAAGCCTGGTCCTGTTCCCCGAACGCCACACACCGCTCATCCAGCCTGTCCCGTACCTCCTTAAGCAGCACCTCCCTGTCCGTCCCGGGCTGATCCATTTTATTTATAAAAAGAAATACCGGCACCTGATACCGTTCCAACAGCCGCCACAACGTCAACACATGGCCCTGTACTCCGTCCGCTCCGCTGACCACCAGCACCGCATAGTCCAGCACCTGCAGCGTGCGTTCCATCTCCGCCGAAAAATCCACGTGTCCCGGTGTATCCAGCAGCGTGATATCCTTGTCCTTCCACTGAAGCTTCGCCTGCTTGGAAAAAATTGTGATTCCCCGGTCCCGCTCCTGATCGTCCGTATCCAGAAACGCGTCCCTGTGATCCACCCGTCCCAGCCTGCGGATCGCACCGCTTAAGTATAGTATGCTTTCTGCCAGAGTGGTCTTTCCGGCATCCACATGAGCCAACAGACCGACACACATATTCTTTTTTTCTGTTTTTGGTTTCTGCCCACCCATGAAAAATTATCTCCTTGTACTATACTCGTTCAACCATTTATCATAATTATTTTACTTCCCAGTGTCCGTATCGCCTGCCTCCTTTACGAACAATATGTCCGCTTTCAAGAAGTTTCTTCATAGTTCGCTTTATTGACGGAACTGATATACCAAAATACATTGCTATCTCGCTTTGTGTAATAGTCGGTTTTTCTTTCAACAAAACAACAATTTTTTCGCCCAAAGTATCACCCAAAGGATCAGATTGATACTTTGGAATTTTAATGTCTGATACTTTAGCGCTTTCAAGAGCAGTAAACTTCACTGTAAGATCATCGCCCAGCACTGTATATTCCGGATCCGATGTACCAAGTTCCCTACAGGCTTCACAAATCTTCTGGATCCCACGTCCCCACGCTTCAATATATCCGGCACGATAAAATGCATTAGCAATGGATGGATTAAATGGCTCTGATTTATGAGGCTTCATCAGCGTCTCCACTGTCCAGTTTTTTGGCAAAATGCAATTATTGCTAATGTACATTGCATCATCTTCGATCCGGATTTGGATTGGGATACTGGCTGCATAGTTATTATGTCCCAAAGCATTGTAGATTGCCTCCCTCACACCTTCACGTGGAAATGGATATGTCTCCACCCGTACATCATGCTCATAGGTAATTGCTGCTTTTAAATATTTCGTGTAAATCAAATCAATCACTTTGTCAGCAATACTGAACAAAGATCCTTCCACAGTATCCTGATATTGCAGGTCCGATCCCTCACCAAACTTTCCAATTTTTACATAGCATCCTGTTATAATTCGTCCCGGTCTGTGATAAAAAAGCATAACTGCCGCACGTTTCAATTTTCCATCTGCCAGAAGGTCAAGATGGTCAAGAAGTTCCTCATTCGAAATATCCAAATCCTCTTTTTCCATCCTTTTCTTTCGTACAGCTTCTCTGCGAAATATATTAATACTATTTAGATCAAGGTCGTTCACACCTATGTTATCAACAGGAATCGCATCCCATAAATAACCTGTCTTTTCTCTAATAAATTCCGTTAAGGCAGCACCTTGAATCTGCTGCTTCGTACTGCCGCTTCGATAGTGGTATTCACCATGATAGTTGACTGGATAGGTACTAGGATTTACTTTGATTTCAATATAATCCACCCCATCTTGTGTCCGTTTATTGACATCGGCGATAATACCAAGTCCCGACTGAATCTGATTTGGAATATCATCCATTAACTTCTTTATCTGTTTCACACCGACAACCTTTCCGGCATCGTCTATCCCGATATAGATTGTCCCGCCCTGAGCATTTGCAAAGCCACACACCCATTTCAAGTATTCCGTCCGCCAAGACTCCTTATATTCTATATTCTGACTTTCTAACATTTTAAGAACCTCCAGTCCGTTAGTTTGATAAAAACCTTAGCAGAAAGAATCCTTAATCTGCTCAAGTCGAATACTATATACACCACTTATGCATACCTGTTTGTCCATAAATTGAAAAGCCTTATTCAAATTCACCGCCATAGTTTACATAACTCTTCCAATTATCCCGATCATTAATACACATACCAGTTCACACAGACACACAAAATACCCGGCTGTATCATCCGTTATGCCTCCAAACCGCTTTTTCGTCATATAATAGTAGTATGTCCAGACCCACATCGCCGCCAGCGCCACAACTGCACCGGTCACAGGCTGTACAAGCACTGCACTTAAAAATTCCAATGCCAAAACTGTAACCAGAACAGCCCGTACAACAACGACACGCGCGGTGGAGGAAAACATATACGAAGTCCCCTCTTTGTCCCTTGTTGCAAACCACATCAGACTCATTCCATAAAGTGTCCCGGAAATGATATAAGTAAGGCTTAAAAGCACCAGCTGCTCTTCCTTCCAGATCAGTGTCATGCCTGCACCGGAGAGCATAAAATAACAGACTGCTGCAATCACGGCATCATTGAAAGCGCGCCCCTTTGTGCCGTTCTTCTTCATGTCTTTCCCGCATTTCCGATCTCTGGTAGGTAGTGCAGCGGCTGTATTCATGAAACCGCCCAGATAAATACCGCCCGTTATAAATACTGGAATCACAGGACCCGCCAACGAAAAACACGCCTGCCCAAAACCGCCCAGATCACAGACCCGGTGCCACCCCCACAATAGCACCCCGGTCACAATACCTATAAAGGGAAAAAAGCAGACCGCATACTGCATATTTTTCTTATTCCACTCTGCTTCCGGCACAGGAATGCCGGAATTCGCAGTAAAAGCAATAAATAAACCGTTTATAATCGCTCTCATATGCATCTCCTTTCCCTGAGTGCTTATGTTTTACAGGAATCACGATAACATCCGTAATTTGCCGGATACACCACCCCATACTTACTTCCGTAAATATCCTTCAGCGCCTCATGGCTGTTAAAGTCTTGAGTCAGCACGAATCCTTTGCTCCACGTCATGTAATAGCACCACGGTACGCGGCTTTTTTCCAGCATATGGATATCCGGCAGAATACCGGTCTCCGCCAGAGCCATCGGTTTATTTGCCCCGGTGACAGCCGCCAGTTCCTCGTATTCCCTGTTGTAATCTGTCTTCGTCCCCTTGTCCACATACAGGTCTCTGGACAAAACATCCACCACATCGTCTCCCGGATAGCCTTCTTTCAGCGGACAGTTCCATACCCAGATCAGGTTATCCAGATGATGCACATTCACAAAATGCTCATACATCAATCGATACAGACCTGCCGCCACGGCAGGCCCCTTACTGCCCCACCAGAACCAGCTGCCCTCTGACTCATGAAAAGGACGCCACAAAACCGGAATATCCTCCTGCATAAAAGGCTGCAGCCGCGCTGCCATCACATCCATATCATGATAAAAGGCAGACCGCTCCGCCGTCCCTTCTTCCAACACCCTGGATGGATCAAAATCCGTCTTTTCCGTATAAAAACTCTTGTCATGTCCTCCCAGAGGTGAAAACCAGTGCCAGGTAAAAGTCACAATACCACCTCTGCGGCCGAATGCCAGCGCATGATTCAACGTATCACGGTTCTCATCGATCTCCGTCCTGCAATGTTCGTCTCCTGTTTCATAACGTATGTTTGGCGAATAAGCCAGAAGTTCAAAACCGCACAGTGCCGGTTCTCTGCCTGTGACACGCCTGATCTCGCTGATCTCCTCCATTGCCATCGTCTGAGTATGCTGTCCCGTAACGATCCCATGTCCTCCGATATCAGTTAAATACTGTAACAGCCTTGCCGCATTATGTGTCGCATTTGGATTTACAGGTGCCATATCGCCTAAAGTATCCTTTCTGTTGTCAAGAAGACAGATTAAAACGTCTCAAAAATAGAAGTTCCCGTCTGCAGTGTATCTGCAATTCTCTGGTTTTCCTGCATCCGGCTGCTGATTGTTTCCATATCGCGCACCAGAACCTGCGTGCTTGCCGCCGCGCCGCTGACACCCTTGGCTCCTTCTCCAATAGCAAGTGTTATAGATCCGATGGAAGACGCAATCTCATCCACCGTCTTTTTCAGGCCGTCCGTCTTATCCGTAAATTCGTTCATAACACTTTCTATGTAAGAAGCGCTCTCCCTGTATTGTGCCCCGCTTTGTACAAAAGTCTCAAGTTCAGGTAAAATGGACTCTTTCAGGAATGCGATCAGATTATTGGCATTGTCCGCCAGATTGTATACCGCATTGGTCACGATCTCATTTGTATCCTGGATTCTGTTAGCCGCCTCTTTACTGGAATCTGCCAGTTGACGGATTTCTTCCGCAACGACACCAAAGCCCTTACCTGCTTCCCCGGCTCTGGCCGCCTCAATAGATGCATTCAAGGCCAGCAGATTGGTCTTTCCTGAAATGCTCAGAATATCATTGGTAAGGCTGTTGACCTGATCTACATTTTTACTGTCTTCAATGGATGCGTTCAAAACCGACAGAATCTCCGATACCCGGACGCCGCTCTCTTCCATATAGTTCTTAGCCCGTGATTCCATTCTTGCGGCATTGGCACGCATCTGTTTTGTGTAATCGTTGATGCTGTTTGACTTCAGGGCAATCTCATCCACCTCGGTCCGTACCGCCTCTGCATTCTCGTTGATGATGCCGGCAGAAACGCCTACTTCATTCATGGTCGCCGCCAGTTCTTCTGTCACGGCTGACAGATCAGCAGCACTGTCATTGGAATGGCGCACACTTTCCTGCACCCCCTGGACAACATTTTCCATCTGCCGTGTATTCACGATAATCATTTTCAGGATCTCCTGAAGTTTACCGATAAAAGTATTAATTCCGCGCCCCAGATCCGCAATCTCATCATTCGTCCGGATGGTGATCCGCCGGGTCAGGTCTCCTTTTCCCTGATCCAGTCCGGTAATGATAGAGCCGATCTCATTTTTGGCACTGGCCACAGGTCTGACAACGCGCCTGAGTACAACGCCCAATGCGATGATCAGCGCAAAAAGGCTGATCACTGCGATCACACTGTTAATAAGAATCGCACTGTAATATTCCTTGCGCAGATCCGCTCTGGCAGTCTCGGATCCGCTTTTTGCATGATCGTTCATGGCGGAAACGGCTTCCTGAATGCTGTTGGAGTACTGCGCGATCTCTCCGTTAGCCAGTTCAAAGGCGGCCTTATTGTTTCCGGCAGCACTGTATCCAAACAACGTGACGATCGCATACTTCAGATTCTCGTAATCTGAAACGATCTGCTCATAATTTGCGGCATCTTCCGCGGAAACCGTACTGCCGTAATCTTTCAGCAGCTGATCCAGCAATTCCTCCTCTTCACGGACAGAATCCACCAGCGCGATCATGGTATCCAGATTCGTGGCTATGATATGGGAAAGCACCATCGAATGCAGCTTCTGGGTTTCCCGCTGTATGTTGCTCAGATCAGAAATACCCGTCATATAGTCATCTGCAATCATGGATGCTGTACTGTTTACGTTCTGTATGTTGCGAACCGCTATTATATTAGAAAAAATACAGACAAAACTGAGTACAAAAATCGGAATAAGTGTCAAAAGTTTAATGCTGATACGAAAATTGTTTTTTCTTGTTTGCTTTTTTCTATCTGCCATGTCAATTCTCCATTCTTTTCTTTCCTTTCATCTACTCCGCCGTTGAAGCAGTGATACCCGCCGCAAGATTATCCATCAGCTCCTGCAGGTCGATATTGTTCGGGTTGCCGGCGATCATCGTATTGGCAAACTCCGTACATGAGTTCCAGTATTTGTTCCCCACACGCTGCAGATTGCCGTAATGAGACTGATCCAAAATGGCCTGAACGGCAGGAATCTGAGCCGCAGCGTCCGAAGCAGCCGCTTTGTTATTGGAAGGCACCTGATTTTTTTGAACAAAACGCAGCGTCTGGTTCTGTTCATTGGTCAGCCAGTCCGCCAGCTTCATTGCCCATTCCCTGTTTTCAGAATAGGCATTTACTCCCATCATCTTATAGCCTGTAAAAGAGGACATCTGGATCTGTTGTCCTGCACAGGTAAAGGTAGGCAGCTTGACCGCGCCATAATCCTCGCCCCAGGCTTCTTTGATCTGAGTGGCATTCCAGGTGCCGCTGACCCCGGCAATCACACTGCCGTCCTGCACCTTGGCAATAAAATCTCCGTCCGCATTGCATGAAAAGGCCGGACTTTTCGTAACATCCAGAATGGCCTGCGCAACATCTACCCCTTTTACCGCGCCTTCCGTGGAATTCCAGTTACAGTAATTGGTAATACCATCTTCATTGACACCGAATTCCAGACCGGTCTGACCAAAAAACGCATACAGATACCAGCCGGAAGTAAGCTCCATGGAAATCTGCCTGCCCGCCGCCTCTGCCACGGCAAGAATCCCGTCCAGAGTCGTCACATCCTCCGGCGTAAAATAATTTTTATCGTAATACAGAAAATATCCGTTATCTGCCGTATACGGGAATGCATAGAGAATATCCTGATAAGATGCGGCTGCTATGGATTCCGCCACATTTGCAGCCGAAACCTCATCCGCATGATCCACAGGCGCCAGAACTCCCGCCGCCATCAGCCTCGAAAACTGATCATCGGGAAATGAAAAAACATCCCCCGCACTGTGAATGTCACCCAGAATCATATCGCTGGCACTGGAATCCGGCTGTGGCACCAGATTAACCTCAAACTCCGCCTGCCCGGAATAATATTCTTTAAAAGTAGTGATCATCCCGTTCAACATATCAAAATCGTCTTCCTCCGCCCAGACCGTTAAAGAAACCGTGCCGGATTCCGTTTGCTCCGGTTCCTGAATCTGAATGCTCTGAGCCTGTTCATTGACCGCTGTAGAGGAGCAGCCGGTTAAAGCCGCAGTTACTGCGACAGCACAGGCGCCCCGTTTCCATAATGTCTTCTTCACCTTTTCTGCCTCCGGTAATTGTAATATTAAGTATATTCTCCTGTGCGTACCGCCTGGTGCAGTACTTCAGGTTCCCGGCCGCTGTACTGACGCACTGCGGCTTTGAAACCGTACTGATTTTAACATATTTTTTCTGAATATACAATAAATGTGTGTCTGGCTGTCCTGCATTCCAGTTGTCCTGAACGGCGGCACAGGGATCCTTTCCTGCCGTTCATGTGCCGTTATTGTTTACAGTCTTTATTGACATCCCTTGCCTGTCCCGGCATTTGTATGTATCAACGTATTTTAGTTTATGTAATAACGCTATATACATACAAAAGTCTTAGTTCCGGAATTTTAAAGACAGATATTTTGAATCTTGCCCTCATTCCTTTCAGCATGATACAATAACCACAGTTGATGCCATGCAGCACCAGCTGCTGTGCAGAGTACTCCGGCAGCAGTCCGGCTCTCTGCCGCATCCTGATCACACGATCTGCATATTACCTGTATATTTCATGAAGCAATTCCAGAAAGGAGCCGTAACATGTCCGTATATAACATTATCTTCAGCCCTACCGGCGGCACAAAAAAAGCCGCTGACCTTTTTGTAAATTCGTTCTGCCCGGAAAGTATATGCATCGATCTGTGCAGCCAAAGTACAGATTTCTCCTTATTTTCTTTCCATGCGGAAGACATCTGCATAGTCTCCGTCCCGTCCTACGGCGGACGCGTTCCCGCCGCTGCCATAGAAAGACTCCATAAAATGCGTGGAAACAAGGCGGCTGCCATTCTGATCGTTGTATACGGCAACCGGGCTTACGAGGATACCTTCGCAGAACTGCAGGACACCCTGACCGATGCAGGCTTTAGCTGTACAGCCGGTGTTGCTGCCATTGCAGAACATTCCATCATGCGCCAGTTCGCCGCCGGACGGCCCGATGACGAAGACGCAAAGGAACTTGCCGGTTTTGCAGAAGCAATCCGGTCTAAGATAGAATCCGGCGCGGCCGCCACCCAATTGAAGCTGCCCGGAAACCGTCCCTACAAAGAATATGGCGGTGTCCCCCTGAAACCCCAGGCCGGAAAGTCCTGCCGGCAATGCGGTCTGTGTGCAAAAGAATGCCCTGTAGGCGCAATACCGGCTGACAATCCTTCCGGGACAGATATCAAAAAATGTATCTCCTGTATGCGCTGTATCGCCATCTGCCCTCACCAGGCAAGAACGGTCAGCAAAGCGCTCCTTGCCGCCAGCAGTATGAAATTGAAAAAAGCCTGCAGCGGTTATAAGAAAAATGAAATATTTATATAGTGATACATGGAGGAATCATATGGTCGGTATATATTTCAGCGGAACGGGAAACTCGAAATACTGTATAGAGAGATTCATGAAAGAATATGGCACCGGCATACAAATCTTTTCCATAGAAGATGAGGATGCTCTGGCACACATCAAAGACAGCGATGAAATCGTCATAAGTTATCCGGTATACTTCAGCAATATTCCTAAAATTCTTCGGGATTATGTCATAAGAAACGGCAGTCTCTGGCAAGGGAAAAAGATTTTTGTAATCGCCACAATGGGACTGTTCAGCGGTGACGGTGCCGGAATACTTGCCCGGCTGCTTCAAAAATACGGTGCCGTGATCACAGGCGGCCTGCACCTGCAGATGCCGGACTGTATTTGTGATGAAAAGGTTTTGAAACACAGCCCGGAGAAAAATGTACAGTTAATAGAAAAAACCGGAAGAAAAATATGTAAAGCCGTCCGGAAAATAAAACAGGAAAATCCCCCGCAGGAGGGCCTTGGCATCCTCTCCCGCATGGCAGGATTCTTTAGCCAGAGATTATACTTTTCACAAAAAACCAAAAACTATACCGACAAGTTAAAGATCGACCATGAAAAATGCATTGGCTGCGGACTCTGTGTCTCCTTATGCCCTATGCACAACATTTCCATGGAAAACGGTACTGCCGCCGCGAAAGGCCAGTGCACCATGTGCTACCGCTGCGTCAACAAATGCCCCCGGCAGGCCATCACGCTGCTGGGAAAAAAAGTTATCGTACAGTACGATATCAGCCAAAATTTATAGTTTTATGTAAACCGTATCTTTTTTTTCCGTGACACCGCTGCCACTCATTGACCACACATTCTTGATCTGTCCCCCGATGGCTTCAAAGTCCCATCTCTTCCTGCTTCTAGCCACGCAGTTGGGATCGTTGACCTTAAAGCCCGCATCATCATACCCGTAAATCACAATGAAATGTCCCGCCGTCGTGAAATCTCCTTTTCCCATGGCACAGACCAGCATGTTTCCCTGATCTAATTCTGACCGGAACGCCTGCTCTGATTTTTCCGGTTCCGTCACCCTGATGCCGTAAAAACGCGGAAAATCTTTGATCAGTGCCCATGCTGTACCCGTCCCCTCCACATAATAGCCGTTTTCAATGGCATAATCCGCGATTCTGTCCGGAGTGAGTGATTCATCCCCGGTGAGATAATACAGTACCATCGAAAGGCAGGTCGGACCGCACCCGGATACACCGATAAAACTGTCACTGCCGTAAGACTCATATCCCCATCGGGGATCCCACTGCAGGAAAAGAGGAAAAGGCTGCCTTTTTTCAAGTTCACTGAGGCCGGCGGATGTGCTGTCGGTCCCGTTCCCGCTCAGATATCCCGCCACATAATCGGCCATCTCAGGATTATTCGCCAGCGCCGTCAGCATCTTCTCCGGGTAAAGGGAACTCTCCTCGCTGATTCTGGCTATAACCGGATCAGCCTGCCCCAGAGTGTCCAGCCGTCCGAGCGTTTCTGTCCAGGTGCGCTGCATGGGGCGTTCCACATTCAGCACGCCAATGCTGCTGACGTAATCCGCTTCCGGTGAGGTATTCTCTCCTCTGTCGAAGATTTCCGGTTCATGCTCTGACTCATACTGCGGAAGCTCGATCCGCTTCAACACCATCTGTATCTGTTTGAGCTGCCTGTCTATATCCCTGATCTGCAATATGACCAACGCCATGAAAAGCGCACACAGGGCAAAACAAATCTGTCTTTTTAACCGCTGTCTCTGTCGGTAGGGCTGCTTTCTGTTCTTTCTGATTTTTCTGTCAATGTTTTCCATCATTTCCCTCACTTATCATTGTTCTGCCACGGGCTTCATTCCACTTCGCGGATACTTATGGTAAATGCCCTGGCAAAGTTCTGCCTTCACTTTTACAGATATATACATTTTACTGCTTTCTGTTTTATCATACGTCTGCTCTTTACATTTATGATAAACCCCGTAAACTTTCCCGGACGGCCGTAACTTCGGCGCTTCCCGTGCTGATCTGTCCCCCGGCACACCCCGCCAGGCCCGCAGCAGCCAGGCATCCCACCATTCCAAGGACTGCAATATATAAAATAACACTCGTTACATCTTTAATTGTATCCATTGTTATCTCCTCCTTTTCGGATTCCTATCCGCTTCGCGGACTCGGAAAAGCGTAGAAATTTCCTATACTGGTTAGGGTGTCAAAAGGTACTCTGTCAACTTTGCATAGGCAGATTGCACAAATATGTTCGTGAAGCTGTCTTGCTCAGGAGATTGAGATTTTCTTAATATTCCGTTCAGCATGTAGCAATTTGCGGGCATGGATGCCCGCAAAAGCCCGTCCCGAGCCTGGATGGCGAGTAAAGGGCGGTTGCGTCCGCTTGCCATTACCTTGCCGGAATATTTAGAAAATCCATTCGACAGAGCCGACACAAACGAATATTTTGTGTAATCTGCCCTCTCAGCCTTTCGTAAGCACCTTTTAACACGCTAACTCTATACCATAAAAAACACTCATACGGGATATCTCTATCCTGCACGAGTGTTGTGTCCGAATTTCGGCCAAGTTGTGTAATAGTTGCAAAAAAGTAAATTTGCTTTGCAAATTTACTTTGCGAGATCCGCTTCGCGAACTCGGATAAGTGAGGGAATTTCCTATACCGGTTAGAGTGTCAAAAGGTACTCTGTCAACTTTGCATAGGCAGATTGCACAAATATGTTCGTGAAGCTGTCTTGCTCAGGAGATTGAGATTTTCTTAATATTCCGTTCAGCATGTAGCAATTTGCGGGCATGGATGCCCGCAAAAGCCCGTCCCGAGCCTGGATGGCGAGTAAAGGGCGGTTGCGTCCGCTTGCCATTACCTTGCCGGAATATTTAGAAAATCCATTCGACAGAGCCGACACAAACGAATATTTTGTGTAATCTGCCCTCTCAGCCTTTCGTAAGCACCTTTTGACACGCTAACCGACATAGGAAATTCCTACGCTTATTCGAGTTCGCGAAGCGAATCTCGTAAAGTTATTTGCGAAGCAAATTACTTTTTTTATCTCACAATAATCACTTCATCCTCATCCAATGCTTTCTGCACCAGTTCTTCGATCTTTTCCTCAAGATTATGCTCATGTTTTCTGATAATATTCAGATTGGGTTTGGTCACCGGATGCTTTGCCACAAAAATGGTACAGCAGTCTTCGTAAGGCTGAATGGAGGTCTCATAGGTGTCGATCCGCTCGGAAATATCCACAATCTCCATCTTATCAAATCCAATCAGCGGCCTGTAAACCGGCATTTCACATACTTCGTTGGTAGCCATCAGGCTGTGCATCGTCTGGGATGCCACCTGTCCGATGCTCTCTCCCGTAATCAGTCCCAGACATTCCGTTTCCCTGGCGATATGTTCTGCAATACGCATCATATAACGACGCATGATGATAGTCAGTTCATCGTGAGGACATTTGTCATAGATGTAAAGCTGTATATCCGTAAAGTTGATCACATGCAGATAGATCGGCCCTGTGTATGCAGCCACCTTTTTTGCCAGATCCACCACTTTCTGCTTCGCCCGCTCGCTGGTATAGGGCGGTGCGTGGAAATATACCGCGTCGATCTTAACGCCCCGCTTGGCGATCATCCATCCGGCAACCGGCGAATCAATGCCGCCGGACAAAAGCAGCATGGCTTTTCCGCCCGTGCCCACCGGCATACCGCCCGGCCCGGGAATGATCTCTGAATAAATATAAATCTTATCGCGTACTTCCACGTTGAGCATAATATCCGGCTTGTGCACATCTACGCGCATCTCCGGATAAGCATCGAGGATCAGTCCCCCCAGTTCCATATTCATCTCCATGGAATTCAGCGGATAGTTCTTTCTTGCGCGTCTTGCCGCCACCTTAAAGGTTTTGTGTCTGTCGGGATACACTTTGCCGATATAATCGACTACCGTCTTTCCCAGCTTCTCGAAGCCTTCGTCCTCCACATAGACCATCGGGCAGATTCCCGATATGCCGAACACCTTCTGCAGTGCCGCCACTGTTTCCTCATAATCAAATTCCGAAACCGCATCCACATAAATGCGTCCGTCCGTCTTGCGCACGGCAAACTCACCGTCACATTTCTTTAATGCGTACTTAATCTGCTGTACCAGCGCATTTTCAAACAAATACCGGTTCTTACCCTTCACGCCGATCTCAGCATATTTTATCAGAAAAGCTGTAAACATTTGTATTCCTCCTGTGATATCATCCTGCGGTATCCTCACATTTCAGGCTGTAAGACCGTCTTCACAATTCTTTGGTGAAAGTCTGCCGCACCCTCACGTTTCTCTTTTCTCTATCTTCTTGTATACCGCCTGAGCGCCGGGATCACCTCACACAACGCCTGTATAGTATACTGGATTTCTTCCTCCGTTGTAAAGACGGAAAAACTGAAGCGGATCGTAGACTCCAGAAAATCCCGTTCCAGCCCGATGGCTTTCAGGGTAGCGGAAGTCTGAGGCTTATTGGAAGAACATGCACTGCCGGCAGATACATAAATGCCCTGTTCTTCCAGCGCCTGCAAAAGAACCTGACTCCTGACGCCCCTCACCGAAAGGCTCACAATATGCGCCGCTCCTTCTCTTCCCGGGCAGCCGTTGACACGCACATCTTCGATACTGCTGACACCCTGAATCAACATTTCCCGCAAGCCGTACATTCTTTCCATATCCTGATCCAGATCAGCATAAACAAGTTCTGCCGCTCTGGCAAGACCCGCGATTCCGGGAACATTTTCCGTGCCTGACCGCATTCCTTTCTGCTGTCCGCCGCCGTATGTGATCGGATTGACCTTCGCTCCCTCTCTGATATAAAGGAAACCGATTCCCTTTGGCCCATGAATCTTATGGCCGCTAACGGAAAGCATATCCACCTGCATTTTGGCCGGATAGATCCGGAACTTCCCGAATCCCTGCACCGCATCCACATGAAAAAGAGTCTGCGGGTTCACGCGCTTGATCAGCGCCCCCGCTTCCGCGATCGGTTCTACACTGCCGATCTCGTTATTCGTATGCATAATGGACACAAGAATCGTGTCCGGTCTGATTGCACGTTCCAGATCCGTCAGAGATATACGCCCCTCCCGGTCTACCGGAAGATAAGTCACTTGAAATCCCTGGTTTTCCAGATATGCCATCGGCTGTAAAACCGCCGGATGTTCGATTCTAGTGGTGATCAGATGCCTGCCTCTCCTGTGATTGGCCATGGCCGTACCGATCAGTGCAATGTTATCTGCTTCCGTACCGCCGGAAGTAAACAGGATCTCCTTTTCATTTACTTTCAATAGTCTGGCCAGTGTCTCTCTGGCGTTTCTCACGTATTGTTCAGCCACTACTCCTTTGTGATGCATGCTGGAAGGATTCCCGTAATCCTCACACATAATCTGGTGCATCAACCGGACAACTTCATCAAAACATCGGGTTGTCGCGGAATTGTCTAAATACGCTTCCATGATGGTTATTCCTTTCTGTCGCTTATCGCCTGCAGCAAAACAAATTTTCCTTGTTTCCCAATACTTTCAATCATTTTTCATGCTTCCCGTTACGGTGTTTCACATAACAGACAAAGCATATATACATAAACGAAACTGCTGCTTCATATCTTATCATATGTTGCTAAGATTCTAATTGATACATCAGCCATGACAGGACAGTAAGCCCGGCCGTCTCTGTCCGCAGAATCCGCCGTCCCAGCGTGACAGGTTCTATGCCTGCCTCCAAAGCCGCCTGTACTTCACTTTCCTCAAAGCCACCCTCCGGCCCGATAAAGACTGCCACACTCTGTCCCGGCTTTACCCCGCCAATCAACTCCTTTGTGTGCTTCATATCCTGTGCAAGTTCATAGGGAATCAACCGCACATCCATACTCTGCGCATATGCAGCTGCCTCCTTCATGGTCATGACAGAATGTACCTTCGGAATCACACCTCTTTTACTCTGCTTTGCCGCTGCTTCCGCAATACCCCGCCATCTGCCGGTCTTCGCTGCTGCCTTTTTCTCATCCAGCTTCACCACACACCGCTTCGCCGCCACAGGTATCACCTCATATACGCCAAGTTCCACCGCTTTCTGCACGATCAGTTCCATTTTGTCTGCCTTCGGAAGCCCTTGAAAAAGATAGATCCGGGAGGGCAGTTCCATACCTTCTTCCTTGATAAAACGAAGGCTGCAGATCACTTCCCCCTCTGTAAATTCTTCTATACCGCAGCGGTATTCCCGGTTGTCAACTCCGTTGCTGACCGCAATTTCTTCCCCGATTTTCATGCGCAGCACGTTTTTAATATGGTTCACATCACTGCCTGTAATCACGATCCTTTTATCCTGTATCTGTGACGGTTCCACAAAAAACTGATACATTCTCGTGTACCTGTACCTTTCTTCATGTTGTGCGATGTCGTTACCGCCCGGACTGATCCGTTCTTTTTCCTTCTTATCCCCTTTGCTTCCCTGTGGCTCTGCCGCCTCTGTCCTTCTCTGTCAATCCCGGTCAGCCTCCGATGCATCCGCAGGCCGGTCAGCCTTATGTTTTCTACGGCGGATCAGCATCACGATCTGTTCCAGCAGAAGAAACAGTACCATGCCCGTCAGTGCTCCAAGACTGTCCAGCATTACATCAAAAATCCGTCCTGCTCTACCCGGTACAAACAACTGATGGATCTCATCGCTGCATGCATAAAGCGCCGCAAAAATCACTGCCGCACATGCCCGCTGCGCACGAACGACCTTCCATCTGTCGATCCAGAGATAAAGCAGCACTGCCAGAACAGCAAACTCCGCCATATGTGCACTCTTTCTGACAAATCCTTCAATAGCATTCACAATCTCTCTGATCTGTTCTTCATCAATATTAAGGCGCAAAAACAACCTTGTAATGCCTACAAGACGGTAACTGACACCTCCGCTCACCGCAGTGGATTCTTCATCTGCCTGTGCAGAAAAAAAGAAAATCACACCCATCCAGAGTATGGCAAGAAATCCCGCAGCACTGCTCCATTTTCCCGCTTTTTCATTCCTGATTAATTTGTTCATCTTCCCTGTCCGTGTCGATTATTGTTTCTTTGTTATTATTGTCTGTACGCTGGTTTCTGTCCGTGCGCTTCCTGCACTTTTATGCACTACCCGTACTGCCTGTGCACGTATATTGTTTCCCGTGCGTTTACCGCTGTACTTTTATGCTATTTCCGTGCCGTGACCGACACCCACTCGCCCTGGTGCGTCACTTCCACGATGGCCAGCCCGGCCTCTTCCACAGCCTGACGCACAGTTTCTTCCTTCGTGTCGATAATACCGGAAGTGATGTAGATGCCGCCCTTTTTCAACTGGTGTGTGATCACCGGAGTAAGCGGTACTAGCACGTCAGCCAGAATATTGGCCACTACAATATCATAGCACTCATATCCCACCCGGTCCTGTACTTCCTTGTCTGTGATGATATTTCCGATCATCATGTCGAAAGACTCTTTTGCAATGTCGTTGGCCTCCATATTCTGGGCCACCGCTTCCACCGCACAAGGATCCAGGTCTGTCCCCACCGCGTGCTTCGCCCCGTACATCAGCGCAAGAATCGCCAGTATGCCGCTGCCCGTGCCGACATCCAGCAGTTCCGTCTCAGCCGTAAGATACTTTTTGATCTGACGGATACATAGCTGGGTCGTCTCATGCATTCCTGTCCCGAACGCAGTTCCGGGATCAATGTGCAGTATCTTCTTGTCCCGGTCCTCCTCCCGCACCTCTTCCCAGGAGGGAATGACCAGAAGATCATCTATGTAAAACTGATGAAAATACTGCTTCCAGTTATTGATCCAGTCAATGTCCTCTGTTTCCGTCACTGTGATACTGCCTTCACCAATCTCCATGAAAAAGCGCAGTTCGTCCAGTTCCTGTGTGATCTGTGCAACAATCGTCTCCTGACTCACAGTCACGCCGTTCACTTCCAGACTGCCGTCCTCTTTCTGCTCCACAAAAAAGCTGAGATAAGCGATTCCGTCATCCTCCGGCCCGTCCGGCAGGATATCCACAAACATCTGCTCTTTCTCAAGCGCCGTAAGAGGTATCTTATCTTCAATCTGCGCACCCTCCAAACCAATGTCATAGAGCGTGCTGATAATAATGTCTTCTGCATCTGTGATCGTCTTAATTCTGAATTTTGTCCACTTCATGATTTTCTCCGTTTCTGTACTGCCCCGAATTATGCTTGTTTCATTATACGTTTCATCCAGCTTTGTGTCAAACACTTCAAATTCCGGTATTCGTTATGAAATCACAACCAGTCCCATACCCCAAAAAAGACAGAGCCGCAGAAAAATATTCCGCCGCTCTGTCTGTATTGTTTTACTGCTGTTTTATATCCTGCGCTTTCTCCCTGTCAGTCACCAAAACGCAGAACTGATCCTGCCGGCCTGACGCTATTCATATATAACGTATACATCACACGAAACCGGGGTACTAAGATAACAATGCCCGACAGCAATATATACTGTCTCGCCGGCCGTCAGATTGATTGCTTTCAAAAAATTACGAGCAGGTTCGCCGCTGTTATCATCATATCCATATCCGTTCGCCCTCGAAATTCTATCTAAAGTACTTTCATTCGCATCGTCACCTACGTCCATGTTTCTAAAAAACCACGCTTTTGGATCGCCAGACTGATTCGTAGAAGCAAAGGTATATGCTCCGTCAGCCGGCGCCGTAAACGTAAGCCACTGATAACCGGCATCTGCAGCCACATACCCGACAGCCTCCGCCTCCTGCGTCTTGCTGATCTTCATTTCTGCATCCCCGACGCTTCCGGATACCTTGAAATATACAACAACGCCTTTCGCCATGAAATATGGTCCACTGCCGGATTGATAACCTCCATTCCAGTCATTCCTGCCATAGAAAAGGCAGTCTGCATTTGCAGAATCATTGACGGAATCAATCGAATAGAAGCCATCTTCAGGGGCTTTAAACGTTAAATATTTCTCCGTTCCCTGTGCAACACTGAAAGGTACATCCACCTGCAGTTCTTCTGCTTCCTCGCAGGTAATCGTAATATTGGCTCCATCTCCTTCAAGCTTCTGCGCCGAACCGTTAGACGCCCTGATATACAGAACTGTATCGGCTTTCACTCCCGGAGAAGTATCATCAGATCCGCTTTTTTTGCTCAGGCTCCTGCAAAACCACAGACTCACCTTGTCCGGTGCTGTAAAAGTATAGCGGCCTGTTACCGTAGTGCTGTAGGCATACCATTTCTGTTCGCCGGACTCAAGAGACAGCGGGATGGTATCTCCGCTTACAGGCTCGACTTCCAGCTTCGAGATAGTTATCTGTGCCGTATCCGTCATCTCGGCGCCAGTATATTCCATTGCATTTGCTACTCCCCTGTCTCCTTCTGCGCTCTTCTCCCAGAACACCGGGCTTCCGATTAAATATTGCCCCCGGGACAGCCTGCTTCCCTCACTGCATTCGAAGGTATACCAGTAATCCTCCGGCACATGAAATTCCGTCACTGTGATCCTGTCTTTTGAAACCGGAAGATCTGTTGTCCCCAGCTTCAGACTGACAGGTTCCAGCTTGCCGGCCGTTACTGCAAGTACTGCTGCTTCCTCACCGGGATTAGATACCGTGAAAATAAAGCAGCCTTTACATTTTTCTTTATCTATATACGCTACGGAATAACATCTGCCCGAAGTATCTTCATACAACTTCTCCTCACTGTTAATATCCGTTCTAAGTCCATTTGCATCACTTATTTTGAAATCATAGTATCCACTTTCGAAAATATTCAGTGAAAACATCGCCGTTTCATTCTTCCCGATGGTGATTTCCTCCGACATCTGATCCAGTGTCAGCTTTGTAATGAAATCGGACGTTATGGTAAGCTTACCTGCCTTCTTTACTTTGATCAGAATCTGCTCATCCTTTTCAAGTGTTTCTCTGTTATTCCATTTGTCTGACAAGTTTCCGTACTGATCCTTTACTGGAACATACCTCTTGATTTCCCCATAACCTTCCAGAATGTATCTGGCATATGCAGGCGCTGTAAGTGTGTAGTATACAACACCCTGGGCAAGCATTTCCTCTGTCACTTCCACCTCGGCTTTCCCGTCGGTGAGTGTCAGGGCAGTGGCCGGAATCAGCGCCGGTGTCTTAAGCGTCACGTCCACGCCCTCTTCGGCAATTGACCTTTTCGGTTTTACAATGACATAAAGTTCCTGTCCTTTGGTCAGATAATCCTCTGTGTAAACCTGCGCTCCTCTTGCTCCATTAGCTGATTTCCTGTACCAGTTCACCTCCACACCGCTCTTGTCCTGATCTGTGCCGACTGTATAATCAAACACATATCTGCCATCCTCCGGTATGGTGCAGGCGTACCACTCAGGCGCATCACCCCGATTGATCTTACCCGCCGCCTCGACAAATTCCTGCACGATCACAGGTCTGATCAGGATACTGCCAGTTGCACTGATGCCAGGCTGTGATGTCGCCGGATCCGCAGGTGTCGTATTCGTCGCACTGATTGTAAGTCTTATGCTCCGGTGTGCCGTTGTCCAGTTGATCATTTCCGAAGATATCCTGTCTGTCAGATTCACTACAATGTCTGCACCAAGATCCGTCTGCACCGATATGTAAGGTTTTTGTCCGTTCAGTTCCTGTTCCTCATTCACCTCAGAGGTATTCTCAACTGTGACCACATAGCCAAGCCTGTTGTCCTCCGGTATGGTAAAGATGTACTCTGCCGAACCATCCTCCTTAAATTCAAAGTTTTCCACTTTGCCGCTGATCAGAAACCGCTTTTCGTCCACGGTTACCTGCAGCTTACCGCTTACGGCTCTGTCACCGGTGGATACTATCTTGATGAAGCAGGTATCCGTCGGGGAATCTACCGTTACAGGAGTCGCCTCATCAAACATTCCGTCAAATTCATGATCCAGACCGCCTGTTGTATAGTATGCCACTGCAGCACCGCTCTCTGCATCCGGCACCCATTGAATCAAATACCTGTCATTTGTTGCCGCCTGAAACGAATAGTACTTTTCTTCATCTGCGGCCATCGCCACAGGTGTATCACCTTTGACAATTGCTGTGGGCACGATCTCTTTTACAGAGAGAGCCACCGTCGTCTTAACATTTTCCGCCGCTGCTGATGTGGCAGCAACTCTGAACACATAAGAGCCTGCCGTCAGTTTCCTCACTGCGGAAGTCATTACTCCGTTCCCTCCATACAAACCGATATACGGATCGTAGCTGACATCATCGCTGAAAACTTTATCCACATGCTCAATCATCACGCTCTGCGCATCCGCGGCTGATTCTGCCGGTGTTGTGGTCACTTTCGCGTAAAACTTATAATATCCGTCTTTTTCGGCTGTAAATGTATACCACTGCGCCGCACCGTCTCCTGTTTCCAGTTCTATGTCTGCAGGATTGGATCCATCAAATGTTTTATTGCCAACAGTCCTTGTCAGAGTAACCACAGAGTCCGCCGCCACATCTGCCGTAACTTTAATATAAATCCTGTCGCCTGCAATAAGGCTCTTCTTTCCGGTAAGAACAGGTTCTGTCACTTTACCCTTTTCTACCGTAAAGGAATGGCCATTTGCGGCGATCCCACTGATTTCAGCCAGCTCCGTATCGCTCTCCCAGCTATTTCCTGTTTCTTTCTTTGTTTTACTGTAGTACCACGCCACCGCAGCGCCATCCGTTGCCCCTACTGCGTAGTTTGCGGCTGTCGTATCATCCGGTATGGTGAATTCAAATGTCTGGCTGGTGCCTTTTTCCACCGTCTGTCTGCCTTCCAGTGCTTTCACTTCCGATGAAACCACTTTGATGGTCGCAACGATCTTTTTCGCATCGTCGGTAATCTCTTCCGGATTCAGTGCCCGGACAGCGATCATTACCGTCTCGCCTCCCTCGATGAACAGTCTGACCGTTTGTTTTGCAGGCTCTGCCGGCGCTTCCGGTTCCGCCGGATCCTCCATCACACTTCTCCGCGCCAGAACAGCGCCTCCGTCAGCATATTTCGTATCGCCATCCACCGCAAGGAACTCTACACCGATCCTGTCAGACGGGCTGTAAGTAAAGCTGTAGTCGCCTGTAACGTCCGCCCTGAAGCTTACATACTGCGTATCCTCCGCATTGTCCTTGTGAAACGTCATGTTTACGCCGTCTCCGCCTGTTGTCAGCGTCCCGGCCGCCTCTCTCCTTGTCACATACAGTTCACTGCCTGCACGCACCTTAAGAAAGACCGTCTCTCCCGCCTTCATTCCCAGACTGTTGTCCACAGGATAAATCTGCCTGCCATCCTGTTCATACTGCTCAATACTGCCATGGAAGGTATAATAATTTTCTTCCGGTGCGGTAAAGGAAACCCATACCGCCTTTGCCCCGACCTTCAACGGCCTATCCTTTGTACAGGAAACCGTAAGCTTTGTGAAATCGGTATAATTTTTTACATACAGTTTAAAGGTATCTGCAACCTTGAAGTATATCTTCTGCCCCTCCTCAAGCCGGAGTGTTCTGGTACCGCTAAATCTGCCGGAACTGTCCGTTTCCGCCGCGTTACTGTAATAAATGTTATACAGATGGCTGAAAGTACCGCTGGCATTGACGCAGTCAAACGTATACTCGCCGTAAGACGGCGCTGTGAACTGTACCCACGTCCTCTCACTGTTTTTCCAGTCATTATCGCGCATCAGCAGATCTTCTTCTGTAACCTCCACAGGATTAGATACGGTCAGCACTTCAATCCTTCCCGCATAATAAGGGTCCACCGTCTTGATAAAGCTGTCATAGAATTCCTGATAACCGCCGCCGTTCTCATAATCACCGCCATAGCCGCTGCCATTACCTACAGCCTTGACTGCCACGTGATATCTTGCGATCGTTTTCTTCGTAACCTTAGAAGTCACCGTGATCGTCGTCCGTCCCTGTTGAACAGCCTTCAATGTTGCGGAATACGTTCCCTGATTGGGCTTAACGGAAGCAACTTTTGTATTGCTGCTCTTCCATGTCAGTGTATCCGTTCCTCTTATTTTGGCAAGATTCTGTACACCATCAGCCGTCAATGTATAGGTATTGCCCGATGTCAGATATGTAGTCAGGCTGCCGATGCTGATTCCAGAATAATTATAATCCGGATTCGTGATATCGCCATTGCCGTAGGACGCCGGAATATCCGTTGTCTTTGCCTTGGCAGATGCCGGTTTAACCGCACTCTCTCCCTCATATACCGGTGTCACGGATATGGTATAAGAGGAAAGCCGCATCAGTTTTTCCGTATAAATGGTATAAGCATATGTCTTAGTTTTTTCAAAATATTTGAACTGGCTCAGGATTGCACGCTGCTGATTCTGCAGCCATGCTTCTGCACTTGCGTAAACTGTATTCTTCATCGCCTGTTCTCTGTACGCCAGTCTCTTATAGACAATGCCGCCTCTTGCATCCTTTACCTCTATGTCAAAGGCTTCCGGATGTCCCCCATGAGTAAAGTTCAATGTAATGTGCTTATCATCCGTATAAACCGCTTTCAGTCCCTTAACCGGATCAAGCTTCGCTGTCGTAAGGCTGAGAGCCTTTTCCTCTGTCTGTACTTTTTCGTCTAAACCGGTCTTCCACAGCTGGTCTTTGAACTTCAGATCGCATTTTCCGCCGTCCTTCACGGCAATAATGATATACTCACCCGCACGGAGTCTGCCCTCTACAGACGGATGACTCTCACCGCTGTCCGCGGCCTGATAAATCCTGAAGCCTGCCTTTTCCAGTTCCTCCCGGTTGGTAATCTCAATATTTGAGGACCAGTAATACGGAATCTTTGCCTTGCCCTGTCTGTACTCAAGGTAATCCGCCAGTCTGATGCCATCACCGACCTTCATGGTCTTTACTTTCTTTGTTGTAAGCGTATCGGGTCTTGCAGTAATTGTCAGTCTGCATTGACTTAGTATCCCGTTATCTGCCCGTACCCATACATATACCGTCACTGCACCGTCCCGGTCCACACCCTTAAAGGTAAGTTTTCCCTTATTGCTGATGACAGCGTATTTTGACGGGTTTATAAGCTTATTCTTCCCGTCCAGACTCAGGCTCCCGTCATCCGTAACGTAATAGGACAGCTTCGGATCCAGATATTTGTCTGTCAGTTTTATTCCCAATATTTTCTCTGCTGTTTTCAGAGAGAGCGGAAGCTGTGTGCGCTCGGTAAGATCCGCAGCGGCATCCAGCGGCTTCGCCGGAAACCAGCCGTTCACCATGAGCTGGGCGGACTTATCCCCGAGTTCTACCATATAGCCGTCGGAAGCATCTTTTCCATTATAATATCTGACCGGATTCTGTTTGGTCTTCTCCGCTTCCACCTCAAAATAAGGTGTCAGTCCTTTCACCTGCAGCCTGGTGGTTTCAAACGTCTTGACCGTTCCGGCGGCTGACTCTGTCACTTTGGAACCATCCGCCAGTGTTCTCACTGCACTCACATTTCTGACATACACTACATAGGCACCGCTTTCCAGACTCGTGATCTTCTGTCTGCAAATCTTAAGCGTCTCACTGTAGCCTCTCGTTCCTGCAAAATACATGGGGCTGACCGCAAATGTTCCCTGCCACTGTCCGTTCTTCATTTTCCCGATGGCCGTCTCGAAATCTGTCGCCTTCCATTTATTTGCATCCTTCTTATTCTCAAGCTTTACAACATAAAGTTCTCCCCGGTATCCGTTGTCAACTCTGGTAAACTGCACTTCCGCAGACACATCCGTCGGAATCACCTTCTTAATGACAGGCGCCGTTACCTCCGTGACTGTTACCTTCGCTTTAGCGACTTTCACGCCTTTGCCTGTAATCTCTACAAAGGTTTTTCCATCCGCCCCAAGGCGCACCGGGTATGCCTCCACATTCACCGCCGCCGGTTTCCCGTTATTGGTTGCAAGTGCGGTGATCCGCCCCGTCTCAGGGTTGATGCTTGCATATTCATTGCTTGTCGCACCGCCTGCAAGACGATATCTGATCCATACCACATCGCCCAGATGCTGCTTGGTAATCTTAACGTCAAGCTGCTGCTCCTCGCCCACCGCCATTTTAGGCTGCACGCCGTTGAAAGCAAGAGCTTTCGGCGCTGACGCTTCCTTAAGATTGGCTTCCACCTTCGCATTTGTCAGGTTAAGATTGAAGTTCTCCGTGTAGCCTTTTTCCCATGTAACGCTGAATTTCTTTTCCGGATCAATAACCTTGCCGTCCTGGTCCAGTTCTACGGGAAAAAGGACTGTGATGAAGTATCTGTTGACCCCGTCAAGATAGTTTCCAAACGTTGTAAGCACATATCCGCCTGCAGACTTTATACTGTTTCCGTATACAAAATTGTTCGTTGCAAAATCGTAATCCTTGTCAAATTCTCTGTCAAACTCACTCGGTGAAATGATATTTACCGCAATATAGTTCTTGTTGAGCGGAATCTCCTCACCAGTGATCAGATCCTTTTTGACGGTTTTCCACTCCCGCAGGCTGTGTGTGCTGTTGTCTCGCAAAACCCATCCCTGAAACTCATAACCGTCATAAACAAACGGAATGCCTTCCCGCGGTATAATCATGTGTGTACCGTCTGCATCCTTTTCCGTATGGACAGAAACAGAGCCGTCTTTTGTGTTGTTGTCTATTGTATTCTTAAAAAACGGAGTCGCCTCTGCCTTCGCATCTCCACGGATCACATCTGCCAGTGATGCTGCTTTATGGGTAAGCTTATAGGATAACTCATACTGCGCGTATAAATCATCCCCATTGCCGAACATTACTTTATACTCTCTGCCGTATCTTATTTTCGTATACGCGCTGATGCGGCTGGTATCCTCATAGTAAACCGCTTCAAACTCTTCACCTGCTACGCCATCTCCATTTCCCAGAATCGGATAACTGTCCGTATAGGATTGCTCATAACCGGCTATTGCATTCCATCTGCTGCCACTGCCGCGTGCAAACAGCCATCTGTCATCACTGCTGCCGTCTGTGCCATCCGGAATTTTTCTGGCCGGATCAGTGGCTCTGGCTTTAACATGCCAGTTTTCCAGCATTTCTGAGGCAGGCTCGCCCGCTGTCACTTCGTCCTTCAAAACAGGTGTAATCTCCACTTCCAACGGTTTAATTTCAAACTCGAACACCTGGCCTGCCTTGTCTGCAAGTTCCACCCAGCTATTGCCGCGATCTGCAATGGGACCATATGTATCATTTCCCTCAAAATTTGCGGCAAGCCTATAGGTGCCTCCGTATTTTATCTCTCCCGTGGGCACAATATTTCCATAATATGTATCCGTCCAAACCCACTCAACTCTTACGGTGTCCACGCCGTCCTGAGGCTCTCCGTTGACTTTGAGTTCCGTTGCCGGAATCTCTTCGCCGGAAGCCTTGTCTGTCAGCTTGATGAAGCCTTCCGGGAGCCTGTCTGCAATCGGTTTTCCATCGTAAATCTTACCGGTAAAGAGCTTGCTTCTGTCGACAACAACCTCAATCTCAGCCGCATCAAACCTGATGTCGCCAAATCCCTCTCCGACTTTCATGTGATGCCTGTATTCACCGTTCTCTGCATCCCAAGATGCCCTATTCCGGGTGGTATAATTGCCCCAGCGCAATTGTTTTCCGGCTTTGTTTGTTACTTTATTACCGTTTGTGTCTAAAATATCGCCATTGTAATCATCAGCGTACCAATCATCAAACCAGACTGCCGCCTTATACACATAAGGATGCGTGTCATTTTTTACAAATATGCCCGATGATCTCTCCCATTCAGCAGTGTCCGAACCATCGGCATTCTTTTTCAGATTCACAGCCTGCCATTCCAGGTCATCCGGATCTGAAACCAACCAGTTCAGCGGCTCAGCCGCTGCCAGGTCAAGCCTGCTCTCATCATTATCGGGAAGTGCAAACATTCTGTATCCGTTTTTCGTAAATTCCCGCACGTCATCGCCATATTTAGCATACTGCATATCCGCCACAAGCATAAGTTCCTGCTTCTTAATCAGGAAATACGCATCACCGGCTGCCGGCCCGTTCACCGGAACAAGGGCGTTGTCCTGATATGTGATATGCAGGCGGTATAAACCTGCATCCTGCGGTATGGGACTGATCACATTAGAGCGAAACGTACTCTCAAGTTCCTTCACCGCCTCTTCTTTCCGGGCGGCAAACGCCTCATCCGTTTCGTCTTCGTTCTTTTCCATGTGGATAATCTGATCGTACAAATCCACTTCTCCTGAACTCTGCCAGGTATAAGTAAGATCCTTATGGGTATCCTTGATGTCAGTACCCGTAACAACCGCCTTTTTATAAGCAGCTTTGTCTGCAAACAATGCAGCATCCGCATCATAAATCATCCATGCCGGATCATCCGCTGTAAGACCGCTGCCGCCTTTTCCATGTGTTTTGTTAAACGACGCAATAATAGCGCTTACATCGATGGAAGTCTCTGCGGCTTTGCCGGGTGATACCTCAAGCATGTTCTTTTCATGATCCAGGGTATAGCTGTCCGTCTTAACCTTATAATTACAGTTTGCGGCATCGGTGGCTTCCGTGACAGGTCTCTCACTTGTCTTAGAACCGTTCGCCGCATATACAGCCTTCTGCCCTGTAAATCTGATATAGTACTTATACTCTGCCGTATCATCACTGAGTTTCAGGTCTGCCGCATCAGCATCCTTACCCGTTTCAACCTTTTCAAATACCCACGCGGACCACTTCTGTTCCTCCGTGGCGTTGGCCGGCCACTGTGCCTCCGGCAGTCTGGTTCTCTTCTGCCGCACAAGCTCAAACACAGGACTGTAGTACTGTGTTACCGTTGTGTCTTCGTAAGATACCCCGTAGAAATCTTTATCCGTAAACGGCGCATCACTTTTTTCAGCGCCTGCCAGTGCAGCATCTGCCGCATCCGGCTTGCGAAGCTCCGATTCCACCTCTGCCAGCGCTTTCTTAAGCGCAAGGTTTGTCATACCGGTGTTCAATTCAGCCACCTTCGTCGGCACAAGTATCACTTCAACCGGATCGATGGTAACCTTCACCGGATCGCTGTGGCTCTTCTCATACCGGCCGTTTACTCCTTCAAATACGTATACAAGATAGTATTCACCGACTTCTCCCAGGCTTTCTTCTTCCATAAGCGTATACAAAGCATTCCCCTGATAAAACCGGGTGATTCCGTCAACTTCGGCCTGCGTCGGAAAATCAGAAATAATCGGATTCCCGTTTGAATCCTTATTAAGTTCCTTCTTATACCATTTCGGAATTGCCTGCCTGTCGGCATCAGCCACATCGTCACCAAGCGGCACGTAAATTGTGCTTCCCTGATTATCTTTGCTCTCAGCCTTCACCTCAAAACTCAAGCCAAACTCTTCCGCGATTTCCGAAGTTTTATAGGTTTTATTTTTCTCATAGGTCTTGACGATTTCACTGCCGGGATTCCTGATCTCGACATCGACCCTCGTCCTCAAAAGTCCGTCAAAATGAATCAGACATTCCCTGCCGCTGACCTCGTAACTGCCATTGGAAACGTCATCAAGCGTCACTTCAATCCCGACTCTATAGTCACCATCCCTATTAAAAAAGATATCTGTCGTCTCAGCCGACGCATCTGCATCACCGTCCTTGTATACTTTGACTGTGATATGATACTGCAGCCCGTTAAATTCGTCAGTTCCGTCCGTCAGCACACAGGCATCTTCAACTGCTTTTTTGAAATCCACAATCCTGCTGCCTGCTTTCACAGTCAGAAGTTCTGTTTCCTCCTCCGCGCTTCCTCCAAGCGCAAGCTCTAGTTTTCTGGGCGTAATGTTAAAGTATACATTGTACTCCGCCACACCGCAGATGCCTTCCGTCTCCCTTGTCTGCAAATGAAGCGCATAACTTCCCACATGCCGGGGCACTTCTGTCATAGCCGTCAAAATCTCTGTACCATCCCCGGCTTTCTGTACTTCTTTCCATTCCAGAATGAGATAATCATCCTTAAGCGCCGGCTTGCCTGTACCGTCTATTTCAATCGCCGCCGCATATTTTACAGAATCTATCACATCTCTAAAATCTATTGTATCGCCATATTCATCGATTTCACCGTACATTATGCTGTATGTAAGTCTGTTTTCGCCGCTCTCGCGCCTGAAACCCTCCGGAAGATACAGATTGGAAGGATCCACAATAATCTTCGTGGGTATAGCCGAAATCTGTGTATCCTGACCCGGCTCAGCGGTGTCCGCTTCCGTGCCGGCGGCTGGTTCTGATTCCGCTCCGGTATCCGTATTCGTACCAGTGGCTGGTTCTGTATCAGTATCTGTATTGGTTCCGTTGTTCGAACCTGCTTCTGTTCCGTTTTCTGTTCCGGTAACAGAATCTGTGTCCGTTCCATCATCTGTTCCGGCTGGCGGATTCGTGTCCGTATCGGCTTCTGCTCCGACTGATGCATTCGTGTCTGTTCCGTCTTCTCCTCCAACTGACGGATTCGTGCCTGTTCCGCCTTCTCCTCCGGCTGGCACATTTGTGTCCGTTCCGTCTTCTGTTCCGGCTGGCGGATTCATGTCTGTTCCGCCTTCATGATCTTCCACACTTACCACAGTGGATTCTGCATCAAAATTTGCAGACGGAATTTCTGATGCCAAAGCCGTCATCGGCACTGACTGGAATGCCATCGCAAAACTCAGCGCAATTGGCAGTACCCGTTTAAGCAGGTTTCGTTTCAACATTTCATAGCTCCTTCCATTTTGCACAATTAATGTGTATCATCTGTCTCTATACATGCAATTTGCTTACCCCTCTCACACATTAAAGTCACACAGGAGCAAATGCACTAACAAAATGCCCAAATACGGCATATAATCCTATTATACCCTCTCTTACGAAAAAGCGTCAAATATTTATAACATAAAAAGGCGATTTACCTGCTGCCATAGCTGTAAATCACCTTTCTCACTGTTATAATCAGCGCCATTAAATATTTCATTAATACCACTTGATACTAAATTCCCCTGTTACTGCTGAGAAGCCTTTACAGAAGGCATATCCGGCTTTACAAGACTGTTATCATCCTGGCCGTACTCTACGCATTCACCATACTCCTGCCAGATATTACAGATCCACGTCTTGCCCTGATTAAATATGATCTCTTCTCCATCCTCGTCATAATACTTTGCAGGAGTGAAATCTCCATCATAGCGCATCCATTTTCCCTTGATTGCCTTGCCGTTGGTGAATACCAGTGCATCGCCTTCCCCATGAACACCAAATGCAAGATAATCATGAGCATCACGCACTTCACCATGGCAGTACTGGAAGACCACATTGCTCACGGCAAGCTGTTCATTGTTTAGTTCATCAATCTGCTTCCTGCCGTCCTGATAGCGATAGTACAAATGATCATCCTCATGATACTCAAAGCTGGGATTATACGCACCGTATCCGCCAGAGTTATTCCCTGTCTTTCCACCCGGATAAATGACAAAAGCCGTGTCCTGATCCGCATAGTCAGCCCGCACATCATCAGCCGCAAACAAAAACGGGGGAACATAATTTTCATCATAATTCCAGTCGTATCCAAGACGATCTACCGCCTTAAACAGCCCTTCCATCTTAAGATATCCCGTAAACTCCTTGGCATATCCTGAACGGCTTACTCTGTAAAAAGCCTCATCTGCGGGATTATGGATGCCTCCCACCGCCGCACTGACATTATAATAATTGGGTCTGTTGATCAGTTCCTCCACATAGGGTCTTGCCAGTCCCCAGTTACAATAAATTGCCTCATACCCCATGGCCACATATATAAAATAATCCCGGCTGCTTCGCACCGGCCCTATCCTCTCCAAATCGTCAAAATCCTCAAACACGGCCATAAGTCTTGTGATACGGCCTTCCACCGGAGCTTCATAAATAATGCCTGCCTTCGACAGCCCATACTGTGGCAATGCAGGTGCATTATTGGGAATCATAACAGCAATCGGTCTTCTGTTCGCCTGATCCGTACTGATCCACTCACCAGTCAGGTAACTCTGTGTCTCACCGTTTACGACAGTTCTCTCTTCGATCACCGGATAAGCTGTCAAAGGTTCCTCAACAACCTCTTCCGGCTCTTCTACCGGTTCCGGTTCAGGTTCCTCTACCTCGATGGGGATCGGAATCAGTTCCGGCAACGGTTCTTTCTCTTCTCCACAGCCGGATAAACAGGCCGTCATGTATAAACCCGCCGCAAGTAACGCCATTCTCTTTCGAAACATTTTTACCTCTTTTCTACACTGTATATTCTTTGGTTACATGTTTACAGCTGACTCTCAAAGCAGACTCCAGGATATCAAAAAAACTCTACATCTTGATATCTTGTCTGTCTGATTCATTGTTCGCAGAAATAAACATTTTTATTATAACCGAAAAATGGAATTCTGTATACTTGGAATCGGAAAACTAAGGAAATGCTAAGAAATGCGGCGGATATTATTGCTTTACAATGATGAATTAAAAAGAAGTGTGACAAAGCATCCCATTCAGAATCATGCCACACTTCTTTAATATTGCATTTTAAATCGTTGCAGATTTATCCGAATATTTAAGCCATTTCTTAGTACTTTGGCTCATAAACATTCACTGCCCATCCGCTTAACTCATATCCTGCCTTAATTTACAGCCTCTGATTTGTTATAAGGATTGGATACGTCGCTTTCTTTCCACTTCCATCTGTAACCCTAACGGTAATTTTAACCATTGTATCCTTCGTTACATCATGTGCCGTCATAAGCAGTCTGTACCCATCCCTATAATAGACGGTTACTTCCAGCGCTTTCGGATTAGAAGATATAGCTTCCACATACCCGCCAGATACATCTGTTACGATTGGCAATTGTAAAATTTGTTGATTACCGTCTTCATCCAACGGCATCGGATTCAGTGCATTTATATATCCCGGTCTGGGTACTAAAGCCGGTACAGCTACTATAGTTGCCGGATCTGTAGCAGCCACATTATAAGTAGCCTTTGCCCCACTTCCATCAGCTGCTTCTGCCGTTACCCGATAAATATACGTATCATCCGCATCACCTTTAGCAGAAACCTTACCTGATTTACTGATTGTAATGCCGCTTGCTGCCGGTGCATTAATACTCCAGTTCACTTTCTTGTTCGAAATTGCACCATACTCGCTTTCCAGTGTTGCTTTCAATTGGATACTTTTACCTTTAACTACCAACATATCTACAAAGAGATCGTCACTCATTCTTGCAGACATGGTTTTTGTAGCCGATGAGATATTAACCTTTGTAACCGGATTATTAACAGTTACGGCACAAGACACTTTCTTTCCAGAACCATCAGTAGCTGCAAGTATAATATTGGTTTTACCTGCCGAGCGCCCTGTTGCATTGATATTAAGTGTAATCACATTACCTGTCCGGCTGGATGAAGCAGTTGCAATGCCCGGATTACTGCTGCTTACTTCATAAGCATCCAAATCAGCCTGTGCTGTTGTTCCTTCAATCTGAAGCTGAATCTCAGCTGAAGTCTTTGTAGAGTCATTAATTTTGCGTCTGAAAATTGTCACTTTCTTATCAGATGCATTGCTAAAAGTAATGTTCTTAATTGCACCATCACATATAACAATCTTTTTAGTCGCTTCTTCTCCACTGTCATCTGTTGCCGAAGCCTTTACCGTGTAGCTTCCTTTGGACGTGGATTTTGTAGTCAGTTTTCCACTGTTCTGATTAATCTTTACACCGCTGTTTACATCCGGCTCTTTACCGGTAGCATCATCTATTACGCTCCAACTCACTTTCTTAACTGATACATCCGACGGAAGAATTGTTGCTTTATATGTAACACCTTTGCCGGCAGCTACCGAAGATGAACCTGTTATATGAATTTTCGTTGCAAGCTGCTTGACAACAACCGTACATGTTGCCTTCTTTCCGCTGGAATCATTAGCCATCGCAGTAATTGTTGCCTTGCCTGCCTTATGAGGCTGCACAACACCGTTATTATTTACTGTAGCAATCGTCTTATTGCTGCTGCTCCATTTAAAATCAGCCACTGTTGCTGCTGTTCCATCATTTAATTCCGCCACAAAAACCGATGCCAGATTATAATTCTCATCCTTTGGAACATACAATGTTATGCTCTTTGGATCAAACTTAGCGCTCTTCATCTTCGTATTTGCAATGACAGTTATTGTATACTCACCATATTGATCAGAACCGTCCTGTGCTGTCGCGCGAACTTTAAATGTTGCACCTACCTCTGCACCACTCTTGGCTGTGATTTTCCCGGATGGACTAATGCTGATATTATCTTTCGCCGCCGTAGCTTCTACACCATCTTTGGTATACAGCTTCCAATCCAGTTTCTTGTTTGTTGCATATGCTGGAAGTACTTCGGCCGTAAGCTGGATGCTCTTACCTGCCGCAACCTGTTCTACTCCGTCGATTATAACCTCTTTCACATAGGGCATTAAAGTATATTTGGCCGCTTTCACCGGACTGGCCACACCGCTTTCATTGACTGCGATTGCCTTAACTGTTCCTTTAGCACTGTTTTTTATCTTAAAAGGCTTTGTATACAGCTTAGTATTTGCATCAGCAACACCATTCTTATATACCGGATTCTTACCATTATCCGTATAGTAGATTGTCATGCCGCCCTGTGTTGTGATCGTAACCGTAACTTCTTGTGCCTTTGCTGTATCATCCGGCACAATATCAATGCTCGGAGCCAGCGGTTTAGCAGCAGCTGTGGTAAGCTTAAATACTTTCGTCAGGCTTGTCACTCCCGAACCCATTCCGCTGCCAGAAGCTTTAATTGCATTGCCTTTCATCTTCTGTTCCAGAGCATCTACCTTATCACCATTTTTTCCCATTGCTTTCAGAGATTCGTCTCCACTCAGGATTACCGCCGCTTCTCCCGCCGCAACAGGACATGCCATGGATGTACCATCCATAATTGTATAACCGCCATCATTATAAGTAGACCAGATAGCTACGCCGGGAGCACTTAAATCCACCCATGAACCATATGTAGAAAAGTCCGCTCTGCTGTTATCCTGATCCGTCGCTGCCACGCAGATAATATTATCATAATGAGCCGGATAATTAATGCAGTTCGCTCCGTCATTACCAGCTGATACAAATATGGCAATTCCCTGATTATACGCCTTTGTTACCGTTTTCTGGCTTAAATCATTGTAGCCAGGGCCGCCAAGGCTCATATTGATGATATCCACATCCCACTTTATCGCCTGCTCGATACCTTGCGTAATCGCCCAGTCCGAACCCGCATTTACACCACCATTTAATACATTAACAGCATATAACGTTGCATCCGGTGCAATACCGGCTCCACCGGCGGCATTATTTGCTTTTGCTCCGATAATACCTGCCACGTGTGTACCGTGACCGCCATTATCAGCTGCAGTGCCAGATCCTGTCACGACTGATGATCCTGTTGCATTTGCTTCTCCTGCAAGTGTCAATTCACTATGCGTCCCCATTACACCCGTATCAAGAATTGCCACTTTTACTCCTGCACCGGTATATCCTTCCGCCCATGCATATGGTGATCCCACTGCAACATGCTGCCATTGATACTGGCTGCTATCCGATAAAAGATACGGATCATTATAAGAAGCAGCCGCCTTCTCGTATGCATCTAAAGTCAGATTCTCTACCTGTTCAACATGTCCTGTAGCAACATCCGCTTCTATTTCATACTCTGTCTCTTCAATCTGAATCGTTTCAATATTATCCTTTAAAGCTACTGCTTCTACATGTGGATAACGATAATAATTCGGCCATACTGCAGGTAATCTGTTCCTTGCAGATGCTGCCGCCTTAACCGCACTGGCTACCGTACTGCCTTCCTGCAGTTTTAATAACAGCAATCCGTTATCAAAACCTATAATCTCAGCATTATATGCCTCAGCGATCATTTCAGCTTCATCCTGCGAATTTGCTGCCACCATAACCTGGCCTTTAGCGTACAGCACACCTTCATCTTCTTCATTGATGTTTCCCACTTCACCTGCCAGCACTTCCTTTTCCATTCGCTGTGAAGCAGTAAGCTGATATTTTTCAGGCATATCGGTAAACTGTTCCTGTTCCGTATCAATGCCCTGTTCAGCTTCTTCCAAATCATTTCCAGATACGCTTTCATCCTCCAGATCGTTTCCGGATACGGTCTCTTCCTCTGATTCATTTCCGGGTGCTTCTTCTTCCGGCTCGTCTTCTGAACCGTTATTTTCTTCCGGGAGAACAGTTTCATCCGTTTCAGAATTTTCAGAATCCGAAGACTCATCAGAAGGTTCCTCCTTCTGATCTATATCATCAGTCTCAATATTTTCGTTTTCTTCCTCTGTTCTGTTCTCAGAGCCTGGCTCTGTTTCCTGGTTGCTGCCATCTTGCTCTGTATCATTTTCTTCCTGATTGTCATTCTCATCTTTTATTTCTTCATCATCAGGAAGATTCTCTTCTACACTTATATTCTCTTCCTGTTCAGCTTCTTCCACTATAGGCGGCGGTGTTATCTCTTCAGCGTAAACTGTAGCTGCCGTTCCGAGCGGCTCCACAACCATTAATGCGGAAAGCAACAAAGGTAAAACCGCCTTGCTTCCCTTCCATTTTCTTCTTCTCATCATTTTCCTCCATTTCCTGTTATTTGTTCTCCTGTGCTTCTACTGTACTTCATCTGTATCGTATCCTACTCTGACAAAATTAATTGATAATTGTGCATATCCATTCTCCTGTCCTCTGGCAATCACTTCAAATGGACTTTCCTCCGTATAAAATAACGCAATTCCATTCTCAAAAGATACGAACTCAATCCCGTACTGTTCCGCAATCTCCTTTGCTTCTTCTTCAGTTTCTGCAGCCGCCATCAAAGAGTTGTCCGCTATCGTTGCCTGATCCATGCTTTCCAAGTCAAGTTTCTGCGCCTTAATGAATGGAAACGCAGGCCCTATTCCAAAATACATAAACATAACATACCATCCTGCAAATACCAGTGCCGCCAATACCACAACTATTAAGACTGCCGTCAGCATTCTTCTTTTCATCAAATCCCCCTTCTTGCACATATTGTCCTACTTGTACGAAAAACATTATATCATATTTATTAGTTATTTGTTAGCATCAATTTGAATAAAAAGAAGACTTGGAGAATGTCTAAATCAAACAAACCGGGAGTTTGACAGTTGAATAAGTAAGAAATCTCTGCAGGCATTGAAATGCCTGTGTTTTTTTGTCAAATTTTATTTCATTTTATGTGGCTATTTGTATCTATTTATGATATAATAGCATACAGGAGGTGGCGCTTTATGAAACTTACATGTTCGGGATCAAAAAATTCACCAACTTATTATGTACAAAAATCTATCCGTATTGGAAGCAGGACTACAACAAAGACCGTGGAACGTTTAGGCAGCATTGACGAAATAAAAGCCCGCTGCGGAGATGCCGACCCCATTGAATGGGCAAAAGAATACACAAAAAAACTTACACTTGCCGAAAAAGAATCAAAATCCGGAATCCTTATCAAATATTCGGCTTCCATGCTGATCGACAAGAACGTCCGCCGTTCCTGTAATGTCGGATATCTTTTTCTGCAGGATATCTACTATTCTCTTGGCCTTGATAAGATCTGCTCCGAAATATCAGGCAGATACAGGTTCGGATACGACTTGAACAGCATTCTTTCCATGCTTGTTTTCTCAAGGGTCCTTATACCCGGATCCAAGCGCTCCTCCCTTAATGATTCACAGACCTTTCTGGAGCAGCCTGCATGTGACCTGCATCAGATTTACAGGGCCCTGGAAGTCATATCCAGGGAAAATGACTTTTTTCAGTCTGAACTGTATAAAAATTCCCTGCTTGTTGCAGACCGGAAAAAAGAGGTCCTCTATTACGACTGCACCAACTATTACTTTGAAATCGAAGATGAAGACGGTTTCAGGAAGTACGGAGGGTCAAAAGAACACCGTCCAAACCCAATCGTACAGATGGGATTATTTATGGATGCCGACGGCATTCCGCTTTCTTTTTCTGTTTTTAGCGGAAATGAAAATGAACAGCCTTCCATGACCCCTTTGGAGCACAAGATCATCAGGGACTTTGATGCTTCAGACTTTATTGTATGTACCGATGCGGGACTTTCCTCTGCCGCCAACCGGAAATTCAACAGCATCCAGGGACGTGGTTTCGTAACAGCGCAATCCATCAAAAAGTTAAAGGGATTTCTACAGGAGTTCTGTCTTTCGGATGACGGATGGCACCTCCCTGAAGACGGGAGATCCTACAAACTCAGTGAACTTGATGAAAAAGAGGATCTTGAAAAAGTGTTTTTCAAAGACCGGTGGATAAATGAAGACGGCCTTGAACAGCATCTGGTTGTTACTTATTCAATTAAGTACCATAAATATCAGCAGTCAGTCAGGGAAAGACAGATCGAAAGAGCCAGGAAGTATGTCGGATCCCCGTCCTCGCTCAATAAGAAAAAAGCCAATGACCCAAAAAGATTTGTGGTTCAGGAACATTGCACTTGTGACGGTGAAGCAGCAGCCACAACGATTACTTCCCTCGATCAGACCCAGATAGATGAAGAGGCTAAATATGATGGACTTTACGCTGTTTGTACAAACCTTGAATACCCCGCTTCTGACATTATAAAGATCAATCAAAAAAGATGGAAAATTGAAGAATGTTTCAGGATCATGAAAAGCGAGTTTAAAGCCCGTCCGGTATATTTGTCCAGAAAAGACAGAATTACCGCACACTTTACCACATGCTTCATGGCACTCGTTATTTACCGGATACTTGAAAAAAAACTAAACGGGGCATTTACCTGTGAAGATATCATAAGTACACTACGGCCAATGGATATGATGATTGTTTCCGGCGAAGGCTATATACCGGCATATACCCGGACGGACCTGACAGATGCCCTGCACGATACTTTTGGTTTCAGGACAGACTATCAGATAACATCTCCCAAAAATATGAGAAAAATTTTAAACCTTACTAAAAGGAACCAAAAATAGCTACATACTTTTAAAGGAAGAAAATCCTGCAAACGGCGTATTTACGCTGGCTACAGGATTTTTGCACTTTATCAACTGTCAAAAACGGGATTATATCATATTTATTAGTTATTTGTTAGCATCAATTTGAATAAAAAGAAGACTTGGAGAATGTCTAAATCAAACAAACTTATCCATTAAATCTCCCGTCTGTGCATTACTCGTTCATATAGACTCATATATACGGCATTGAGATGAAAAATCACCATAGATTAAGAAAGGAGATATGTCAAAAATCTGACACATCCCCTGTATATCCCACGCCTAAACCACCTTTATCGTATATCTCCATGTAATGTTTGTTCCGTCCATCGCCTTAACAGTAAAAGTAACAAGTCCTCTGTCTCCCGTAGGTACAAAATAGATATATCCTTCCCCGCCTTTCCCGGTACCGGGATTGTACTGTGTGTACACCAGCTGGGCAGATGCAACCTCAGGTGCCGAGGATGTACATGTCATGGGCGCCGCGCAATCGGATTTAAAATATACCAGACCATGTTTCCAGTCATCTTTTGTAACCGTAATATGGGTCGTAGGCGGTACCAGATAGACCTTTCCGATCCCGCTGACACCGCTGCCGTTGGCCGCGGCCGCCTTCACTTCAAAATATCCCGGCTTGGAAACTTTCATCTCGGCAGGAATCGACACTTTACCCGTGGATGGGTTTATGGTAATGCCCATGGCCGCATATTTATCTTCAAGGCTCCATGTTACTTTCCGGTCTGACACCGCTCCGTACTCTGTCTCCATGGTCGCTGTCAGCTGTATGCTTTTACCCGGTGAAAGATAGGCCGCAATTCCGTTCTTCGGCGCCACGTTGATCCTGGAAGGCGGATTGCTGACAGTTACAGTACACACCGCTTTTTTTCTGCTGCCATCTGATGTCGACAGTGTAATCGTGGCTTTACCGGTGCCCTTTCTGCCTGCAGTCAGCGTAATCTCTCCCGTCTGACGATCCAGTTGCACTTTTACAAGGGAAGGATTGCTGCTGGTCACATCGTAGGCCGATTTATTAGCTCCTTCCGATCCCTGGATCACAGCATATAATCTGGCCGCAGCAGGTGCGGATGAAATAGTTCCGTCCCGAAACAGGTTCAGTTTGCTGACGTTTTTCTGTTTCTCATCCTGCAATGCCACTCTGGTAATACCGCCGCTGACTGTGACGGCGCATGTTTTCTTTTTGTTGCTGCCGTCAGTGGCGGCGATCACCACATTGGCTTTCCCGTACTTTTCGCCGGCAGCAGTTAGCGTAATCGCTATTCTGCCGTCCTCCGCAGTTACGGCAGAAGCCTTCACCACCGCCTCATTGCTGCTGGTGACCGCATAAGCGTTCGGATCGAAATCCTCCCTGCCGTTTGCTCCTTTGAGGGTTGCCATAATCGTCTTTGTATTGGTTTTATCTGCATCCACCGCTGTGGTATACAAGGAAACTTTTGTAACATCCAGTTCTATCGTTCCAATGGCGCCGCCGTACACCTTGATCTGCTGTGTCGCCATAGCGCCTTTATTGTCGGCAGCGGTCGCCGTGACTGTATAGACTGCCGATGCCGCACCGGATTTCACCGTGATCCTGCCGGTGGACGGATTAATGGTCACATCTGAAGTGCCGGAATCAATGCTCCACACTACTTTCTTATTAGCGGGTTTCGCCGGAGAGACGGCCGCCTTAAGCGCCATACTCTTACCTGCCGCCACGCTAAACTGCCCGGCTTGTGTACCGCCTTTTGCGGTGGTGATGGTGATGCCCGTTACGGCCTGTTTTACAGTGATGGCAACGGTTGCCTTCTTCTTACTGCTGTCATTGGCCATCGCCGTGATGGTAGTTGTTCCGACCGCTATCGCTGTCACTTTACCCGACCGGTCTACTGTGGCGACTGCCGGCTTGCTGCTGGTCCAGAGCACACGGCCGTCCAACGCATCCTTGCCAAGCTGAGTCAATATCCCTTCGGCATTTTTTTCTCTGGCGATCAATCCGTCTCTCAGATCCAATACAGGACTCTCATCGCCTTGCACAAGCCATAGCTGCTTATTCATTTTTTTATCAAAAGAAAGGCTCTGCAGCGATGTCCCCTCTTTTGTTACCTCTATTTCAAAAGGCTCCGCCGTTGCTTTACCCTGATCTTTAGCCTGCACGATCACCTGATATCGTCCGGGATCCGCCTCCTTCGTGGCTGTGACTTTTCCCTTCGCATCAATCTTAACCTTAGCGGGATCCACATCATCACCGGCTAAGGTCCGTAATGTCCATGTGACTCCTTTATTACTTGCATAGGAAGGCAGGACTGTGGCTGTTAATTGTATGTTCTTTCCTCTCTCGACCTTCGCCGGCCCGGAAACGGTAATGACGGACACATAAGGCGAAAGGGTATAGGTTTTGGATTTTACGGCACCGGCCATGCCGCTTTCATTCAGTGCAAAAGCCTTGATCGTACCTTTTGCTGCCTTCGAACAGTCGATCGTGAAGGTTACCGTATTGCCGCCTGTCAAAGTCGTGCCGTTATCTGACATTTCATTTTCCGGCATCCCGCTTTGGTACACAGGATTTTTACCGTTGGTGGTATAACATATCTTCATTCCCGCCTGTGCCTGAATCGTTACCGTCACGCTCTGCCTGTCTTCGGAAGGCGTAATACTGATGTCTGGCGCGTTCGGTTTTGCCGCCGCAGTGGACAGTTTGAACACTTTGGGCAGGCTTGTGATGCCTTTTCCCATATCGGAACCTGCATTGATAGTATTGTTTTTCATAATCGATTCCACCGCGTCTACTCTGGCAGAACCTGTCTTATATCCGTTTTGTGTTTTCAGTGACGACAGACTGTCTCTTCCGGACAGAATAACCGCCGCTGTTCCTGCTGCTACGGGACATGCCATGGATGTTCCCTTCATCGATCTGTAGCCTGAGCCGTATGTGGCATAAATATCTACACCCGGAGCCGACAAATCCGTGGCCGTTCCGTAATTGGAAAAATATGCGCGCTGGTTATTATTGTCCGTTGCGGACACACCAATGACATGATCATACCCCGCTGGAAACATCTCCTGCACACCGCCGTCGTTGCCCGTAGCAGCAAACACGATGACACCCTTCTTGTATGCCTTATTCAGAACATTCTGAAATGCGCCGCTCTCGCCGGGGCCGCCAAGGCTCATATTGATAATATCCACTCTCGGCTGGTTATCATTAATCTCCGGATTGCTCAAATTGCCGTCTTCACTGATCAGATATCCGATCGCTTTTATGATGGTGGCATCAGCGCCGCTCTTACTTGCGTCCTTACCAAAAACTCTTGCATTAAAAATCTGAGCCCGGGGCGCCACACCCATACCATAGCTGCCGTTTTGAAGCGCAGCAATGGTTCCTGCCACATGGGTTCCGTGGCCGATCGCATCTGCTGCATCCGCTGTCCCGTCACAAAAATCCATTGCACCGAACACATTACCACTCAGATCCTCATTGGAATCAACGCCGCTGTCAATAACTCCAACTTTGACGCCTTCACCCATGTAACCCTCATCCCAGGCATACGTGGATCCGATGGTAGTATGAAACCATTGATAGCTTGTCTCTGCCGGATTCAAATAAGGGTCATAGTCTTCCCACGCATCAAATGCCTGCTCATATGCTTCCAGAGTTATCTCTTCGCCGGTGTTCGTCTCATTTCCGCCCGGCTCACCGTCTTCAGAAACAAAATATTCCTCTTCTGTAACTTCCAGGCCAGAGGCTTCCGGCTCTGTCTCCCAATACAAAAAACGGTAATAGTTCGGCCACACTGCCGGAAGGTTATTGTTCATATCTGCCGCCGCACGAAGCGCAGACTTGACCGACTTTCCCTCGCTGATTCTTAAAGTCAGTACTCCCATCTCGAAGGACACGATTTCCGCGCGGTAACCTTGTGCAATCTGCTCCGCCTCTTCGCTGCTTTCCGCAAAAGTAATCACTTCCCGTTCCACATAGGTTTCACCCTCTTCGCTTTCATCAAGCTTACGCAGTTCTTTCGCCAGTTCCGCTTTCTGCTCCTTCTGGAAAGAGGTTAATCTATAGTCTGCGGGCATATCGGAAAAACCTTCTGAATCTTCTGTTCCTTCCCCGTTCTCTTCCAAATTCTCTATTTCTTCCGTTTCGTCTTCCCCGGTCGTACCTTCCAATTCCTCCTCCTGGTCTTCTCCGGTTGTGTCGTCCGGCTCTTCCTCGTCTAAATCTCCCCCGGTTGTGCCGTCAGGATCTTCCTCGCCCGTATTTCCTCCGGCTGTGTCATCCGGCTCTTCCCCATCCGGGTTTCCTTCGGCTGTGTCGTCTGGCCCTTCCCCCTCCGGGTTTCCTCCGGTTGTGTCGTCTGGCCCTTCCCCGTCCGGGTTTCCTCCGGTTGTGTTATCCGGCTCTTCCCCGGCTGTGCCTCCTCCGGTTGTGTCGTCCGGCTCTTCTTTCGGATTTTCTCCCGTTGACTCGTCCACGTTGCCCCCTGTTGTGCCTTCTGAATCATCTTCTTTCGAGTCTTCTACGGTCGCGTCGTCACGGCCTTCCTCTATGGAATCCTCTACGGCTGCATCCTCTCGGCCTTCTTTTACCGAATCCGTTCCGGCTGTGCCCTCCTGAACTCCCTCTTTCAGATTCTCCTTCGTTGATCCGCCCACAGATACTCCATCTGTACCCTGTCTGTTTTCTTTTTTCTCATTTGTCCCGATCGTCTCTTCCGCCGCCTGCATTTCTTTCGCATATACCGCAGGCATTGCTGCCAACGGTTCTGCCAGCAGTGCCGCCGAAAGAGCAAATGACAGAATTATCCTGTTAAGTTTCTTTGCTTTCATCTTTATGACCATGCCTTTCTTCAGCTTTATCTTTCATTTAAAAAACAGCCCATGAAAACTCATTTGAGTTGTTCTGCCTTTAAGATTAGCACAGGAAGCCGCGCCATTACAACCGTTTCCCATAACTTTTTGTATGCGTCATAATCATATCACAATCTTCTACTGCAAAAACCCAATACAACAAAACACACTTCCCCGTTCCCTAAAAACTCATTTTTAAGGAATACAGAAAGTGTGTTTTCTCTTTCTATGCATCTTACTTGCGGAATTTCTTCTTGCTCTTTCCCGCCGGTTCTTCCGCCCGTCCGGACGTGATATTTTTGGCTGAATTCAATGTATCGCCTGTATGCTCGTCGAACTTTTTCAAAAGATCCTTTGCCTCATGGGAAAGCTTATCAGGCACCTGTACGACCAGCGTCACATAATGGTCTCCGCGGATACTCTTGTTGCGCAGGGACGGAACCCCTTTTCCTTTCAGACGTACTTTCGTGTCAGTCTGGGTTCCTGCCTTCACATCATAAATCACCCTACCGTCCACTGTATCGATCACGATCTCGCCGCCCAGTGCAGCAACGGCAAAGGACATTGGTACAGTGGAATAAATATTCTCATCCTGTCTCTGGAAAATAGGATGTCTTCCCACCACTACCTCTACCAGCAGATCGCCTCTGGGGCCGCCGTTGCTTCCCGGCTCACCCTTATCCCGGATGCGGACACACTGCCCGTTATCAATACCCGCAGGAATGGATACCTGTATCTTCTTCTTGTTTGCAATGTAGCCTGTTCCCCGACAGTCAGGGCATTTATCTTTAATGACTTTTCCGGTGCCGTGGCAGTCAGGGCAGGTCTGCACATTTCTGACAGTGCCGAAAAAGGACTGTTGTGTAAATACCACCTGGCCTTTTCCACCGCACTTTGCACAGGTTTCCGGACTCGTGCCGGGTTTTGCCCCTGTACCGTGACAGGCCGTACATTCGTCTTTCAGAGTTAGTTCAATCTCCTTATCCACGCCGAAGACCGCTTCTTCAAAGGTAATACGCACACTGGTACGGATATTGGCACCCTTCATCGGCCCGTTATTCCTGCCGCCGCGGCGCCCGCCGCCGAAAAGATCTCCGAAGATATCTCCAAAAATGTCGGTAAAATCGGCGCTGCTGAAATCAAAACCACCAAATCCGCCTGCGCCTCCTGCACCATCGAAAGCAGCATGACCATATTGGTCATACTGCCGTCTCTTTTCAGGGTCACTTAAGATCGCATAGGCTTCGGAAGCCTCCTTGAATTTCTTCTCGGCCTCCGCATCGCCGGGATTCATATCGGGATGATATTTCTTAGCAAGAACTCTGTATGCTTTTTTAATTGCGGCGTCGTCTGCATTCTTCTCAATGCCGAGCACCTCATAATAATCTCGTTTCTGTTCTGCCATACTTATGCTCCTCCAAGCCTGCTCTCAGTATCTGTCTTGATAATCCACATATTCTACCGCCCGAATCTCCGTCCGCCGGAACTGTTTCACCAGATGACACCTGAATATCATCTGGTGAACATACATTTTACTGTCCATTCATTCTTTTATGCAAAATATGATCTTAAACTAAAATGACGGATACTGCAATAGCTCTTCTCCTATACCTCTCTGTAATCTCCGTCCACTACATCGTCTGCCGCGTCGGACTGTGTGCTCTCCTGTGCCGCGCCGCCCATATCGGGGCCGCCCTGAGCCTGCTGTGCCTGCTGCATATTCTCATACATCTTTGTAAACAGCGCCTGTGCGGAATTGGTCAGTTTCTCTTTCGCTGCTTTCAGCTCATCGATCTGGCTGTCGGACATCTCCTGATCCTTTGTTTTCTCCAAAATGTCCTTCACTGCCTGCAGATCTGCCTCTACACCGGATTTCTCGGATGCGTCTATCTTATCACCTACTTCATTGAGTGCCTTTTCTGTCTGGAATACAAAGGAATCCGCCTCATTTCTCGTGTCGATGGCTTCTTTTCTCTTCTTATCCTGAGCTTCATACTCGGCTGCTTCCTTCACTGCCTTATCAATCTCATCGTCAGACATGTTGGAACCGGCCGTGATCGTGATATGCTGCTCTTTACCGGTGCCCAGATCTTTTGCGGATACGTTTACAATACCATTTGCATCGATATCAAATGTAACCTCTATCTGCGGAACACCGCGCATTGCCGGCGGGATACCATCCAGTCTGAACTGTCCCAGTGACTTATTGTCTTTTGCAAACTGTCTCTCACCCTGTACTACGTTGATGTCTACTGCAGTCTGATTATCAGCCGCCGTGGAGAATACCTGGCTCTTCTTGGTAGGAATCGTAGTATTTCTCTCGATCAGTCTGGTTGCAACACCGCCCATGGTCTCAATCGACAAGGACAAGGGTGTAACATCCAGCAGCAGGATCTCGCCTGCACCTGCATCACCTGCCAGCTTGCCGCCCTGAATGGAAGCGCCCAGCGCCACACACTCATCAGGATTCAGAGACTTGCTGGGCTCTTTTCCTGTGAGCATTTTTACTTTTTCCTGTACTGCCGGAATACGGGTGGAACCGCCTACCAGAAGTACCTGACCCAGATCTGAGTTAGTCAGTCCTGCATCCTTCATGGCATTCTGTACCGGGATCGCCGTTCTCTCTACCAGGTCGTGTGTCAGTTCGTCAAACTTTGCTCTGGTAAGGTTCATGTCAAAGTGCTTGGGGCCTTCCGCCGTCGCTGTGATAAACGGAAGATTAATATTTGTTGTTGTTGCGGAAGAAAGTTCTTTCTTTGCCTTCTCTGCCGCTTCCTTTAATCTCTGCAGCGCCATCTTGTCATTAGACAGATCCACGCCTTCCTGTGCCTTAAACTCGGCCAGCATCCAGTCGATCACTTTCTGGTCAAAGTCATCGCCGCCCAGACGGGTGTCGCCGTTTGTGGACAGTACTTCGATAACACCGTCACCGATCTCAATGATAGATACGTCAAAGGTACCGCCGCCCAGATCGTATACCATGATCTTCTGCTCTTTCTCATTGTCAAGTCCGTAAGCCAGAGCCGCCGCCGTAGGCTCGTTGATGATACGTTTTACATCCAGTCCGGCAATCTTGCCCGCATCCTTGGTTGCCTGTCTCTGTGCATCATTGAAATATGCAGGAACAGTGATAACCGCCTCTGTCACATTTTCACCCAGATAGCTTTCCGCATCACCTTTTAACTTTTGCAGGATCATAGCAGAAATCTGCTGCGGGGAGTACTTCTTGTCATCAATGGTACGTCCTCTGTCCGTACCCATATCTCTTTTGATAGATGCAATAGTCTTGTCGGCATTAGTCACTGCCTGACGTTTTGCCGGCTCACCCACAAGCCTCTCGCCTGTCTTGGTAAATGCCACTACCGACGGTGTTGTTCTAGCGCCTTCCGTATTGGCGATAACCGTAGGCTTACCGCCTTCCATAACCGCCACGCAACTATTGGTTGTTCCCAAATCGATTCCGATAATTTTACTCATAATCTCTTCCTCCTGTTATGACATATATCTTTCTATATAAATTTTATTAGTTACCGTTTTTCTCTGAAAAGGCATTCCGTTGGCGCCAAAATCCCCAAACCTTATGCTCAGCTCACCACGGCCACCATGCTGTGCCGCACCACGCTGTCTCTGTAGGTATAACCTTTCAGCAGTTCCTGTGCGATTATGCCGGATTCAAACTCTTCACTGTCTACCTGCATCACCGCATTATGGAAATCAGGGTTAAATTCTTCCCCTACTGCCGCAATCGGCTTTACACCCATGTTCTCAAGTTCCGTCATAAGCTGCTTGTAGATCATCTCCATGCCCTGGGCAAATCCGCCGCCTTTTTCATCCTCAGGCACTGCCGCCAGCCCTCTCTCGAAATTGTCAACCACCGGAAGAATCTTCTCGATCACGCTCTTGGCTCCTGTCTCAAACATGGCCGTTTTTTCCTTCTCGGTACGCTTGCGGAAATTCTCGAATTCCGCCATCTGGCGCTTTACCCGGTCTTCCAGTTCCTCGATCTTTTCTTTCAGGGCATCCTGCTTCTTATCAGCCTTTTCTTTTCTCTTCTTATCCTTTTTCTCTTCTTTACTCTGCTCCCTGGAATCCTTCGTGCCCTCTCCTGTCACGTCCTGAGCAGTTTCCCGGCTCTCCGTCTCCTGTGCTGTCTCCGCACTCTCCTCTGTTCCCGTTGTTGTCTCATTTGTCAGGTTTTCTTCCTGCAGTTTATCTTTTTCCTCTGCCACGCTTCCCATTCCTTTCTGTATCATAGCTTTATTGTCTTTTTTTATCTATTATCTTCTATACAGATCATCCAGCTGGTTCTTGAGCAGTTTCAGATTCTTGACAACTTTCTCATAGTCCATTCTCTTGGGGCCGATAATTCCGATGGTGCCCTTCATGCCTTCGTCCAATTCATAGGTTGCAGTCACAATACTGCAGTCCTTCATGCCCTGTACCGGCGTCTCGTTGCCGATGTAAACCTGTATGCCGGTATTATTTTCATCTGCCAGATTATCCTGTACCAGTTCGCTGAGAAGCTGCTTCTCCTCGAAAGTGGTAATCAGTTCGCTTGCCCGCTCGTGGTCCGCCAGTTCCGGATATTTGAAAAAGTTCTTCGTGCCGCTGGTGTAGATCTCCAAATCTTCGTCCGCCTTGATGGCATCCGCCACCGCATCAATAACATCGGCCACAATCTCACTGTGGATACCCGCCTGCTGCTTCATCGCCGATATCATTCCAAGGTTGATCTCATCCAGGGAAAGTCCGTTCAAATGCGTGTTCAGCAGAATATTTAATTTCAGGAGCGTTTCATCGCTGAGTTCTTCCCGTACCATAAGCATGGAATTTTTGATCACGTTACCTTCTACCACGATCACTGCCAGTATCTGATTTACATCCACCCTCGATAATTGAATGAACTTCAGTTTATTGCGATGATACTGGGGAGCGGACACCATAGCGGCGTATTCTGTGTTGGCGGCAAGCATTCTGGCTGCCTGCTTCAAGAGATGATCCATCTTACCCTCTTTTTCCAAAAGGTTCTCTTTTAATTCCTCCACTTCCCGCTCTTTCTCTTCCATCATCTTATCCACATACAGCCTGTATCCCTGATCGGATGGAATACGTCCGGCGGATGTATGAGGCTGCAGGATATATCCCAGCTCTTCCAGATCTGCCATTTCATTGCGGATGGTCGCGGAACTCAGATTCAGGTCAGTGTACTTGGAGATGGTTCTGCTGCCTACCGGTTCCCCGGTCTCTAAGTAATTGCGAATGATGGCCTGCAATATTTTATATTTTCTTTCGTCTAACTGCATACCATTTCTCCTATTGTTAGCACTCGACCAAATAGAGTGCTAACATCTTCTAGTAGTAAGTTATCACTTAAGATTTTTATTGTCAACATATCATTGGAAAAAATTTATAAAAAAATTATTAAAAACACGCGCCGGCCTGTACGTCCGGTTGATTTTTCTGTTCCAATGAAGATATTATATGCCAAAAAGCATCAATTCAATTAAGCATCCTGCAGCACGACAAAACAGCCGGCCTGAGAACCTCTCAAACCGGCTGCCTTACTTTTCGCCAAACTCCGATATGTAACGATTAAATACCGAAATTTCCCTGTACCTCACCGTTGATCACGTAGTATACAACGTTCTCTTCCGGTTTTACATACAGTTCAACAGACTTAAAATCGTCAACATTCTGATTCAAATCATACTGCCATACATCCTTTGCAATCTTCACAAGATCTTCCGTTGTGTAGGATCTGCCCGCAAACTGCAGGTGGAATGTCTCTTTTACTGCCGTCTTCTTAGCTGCCGGCTCCTTCTTAACTGTCTCTTTCTTTACGGTTGTCTTCTTCTCTGCAGCAGGTTTTCTGCCCGGAGTCTTCTTCGCCGTAGTCTTCTTAGCTGTCGTCTTTCTGGTCGTCTTTTTTACTTCCTCAGCTTTCACTTCTGCTACAGGTTCTGCCGTTGCTGTCTTAACTTCTACTGTCTTTGTATCTGTGGCTTTAGCTGTTTCCGGTTTAGCGGCTGCTTTCTTTGTTTCTGCCATGAGTTTTCTCCTTCCACACGTCCGAAAAATACGGACGACAAATGATATTGATTAATACCTTTTCACACTCCCTAGTCTTCACGGATTCAGACTATATGGGGATTTTAACGCAATACCGATGCAGTGTCAATTAACAATCTGTAACAAATAGTTGACCATTCTTTCCGTATTTTATACGAAATGACACAAAAAACGCCATAAAAACGCTGTTTGCGCTAACCTGCAAGTGTAAAATATAATAACACCGCCGCGCCAAGCACGATACGATACCAGCCGAACACTTTAAAATCATGTTTTTTGATATAGCCCATGAGGAACCGGATCACGATCACAGACACGAAAAAAGCCACTGCCATTCCTGTCAGAAGTATGGTAATTTCCTCACCGGTAAATGCAAAGCCAAACTTCACCACCTTCAGCAGACTGGCGCCCAGCATCACCGGAATTGCCAGGAAGAAAGTGAATTCCGCAGCCACTGTTCTTGATACACCGATCAGAAGCGCCCCTACGATGGTAGCCCCGGAACGGGATGTGCCCGGAAAAACAGCCGCCAGAAGCTGAAACACACCGATCAGAAGCGCCGTCTGGTAAGTGATCTGTCCGAGTTCATTGATCCGGGGCGTCATATGCCGGTTTCTGTTCTCTATCACGATAAAGGCAATACCGAAAACAATCAGCGCAACTGCCACACACCACGGATTATAGAACAGTGCATCCAGCACATCATCGAAAGCCAGCCCGATCACTGCCGCCGGAATACACGCCACAAGGATCTTAAACCAGAGAACGAATATATCCTTCCTGATCACCGGCTTCTCCTGAAACCGGAAGGGAAATATCTTGTTCCAGAACAGAATTACCACTGCCAGAATCGCCCCAAGCTGTATCACCACCAGAAACATTTCCCAGAATTCCGGCGTGACGTCCAGTGTCACAAATTCATTGAGCAGGATCATATGCCCCGTGCTGCTGATGGGAAGCCATTCCGTGATTCCTTCTACAATTCCGAAAAGAACCGCTTTCAATATCTCCACTATGCTTGTCATATTTTTTTCGTGCCTTTCTTAATTTATCAAACTTTAATTTACAATTTTATATCTTTATACATATATATAATCAGGATCTGCTTTTAGTACAACGAATATGAATGACTCATTGCACTCGAATCATCCACAATGTTTAGCGCAGAATATACTAGTATGATCCACTTTAATTGCCTATATGTTTTGCGCCGGATAAATTTTCATATGCAAGGCGGAAGAAGGAGGCGTAGCGGTGGCTACGTCGACTGATGACAACGCTGCATATGGAAATTCAGCCAAGCGAAACATAAGGTTAATTAAAGCGGATCATACTAATATTCGCTTCTGACAAATTTCCGCAATGCTTCCAGCGACCGTTCCACCTTCTCTGTATTAATACAATATGCCAGACGCACATATCCCTTCACCCCGAAAGTATCGCTGGGCACCATGATCAGATCGTACTTTTTCGCCTTTTCACAGAAGGAAACCGCATCTTCTTCCAGCGCCTTCGGGAAAATATAAAAGGTACCGCCGGGTTTCACACAGAAAAAGCCCAGATCGGTAAGTTCCTGATACAAAAGATTCATATTTGTCTCATAGACTGACAGATCAGATGTCAGATCCAGCACCTCCGCCACTGCAAGCTGAATGATGGACGGCGGACAGTTATGTCCCGTACCCCTGGAAATCTGGCTGCACATCGCACTGATCAGCTCCGCATCCGTGCAGGCCGGATTGACAGCCACATACCCGATCCGCTCTCCCGGCAGGGAAAGAGATTTCGAGAAAGAATAGCAGGACAGCGTATTGTCATAAAATCTGGACGGATATGGCCCGTCCACACCCGCAAACACAATCTCCCTGTACGGCTCGTCAGAAATCAGGAAAATGTCATGGCCGTATTTTTCCGCTTTCCCGGTCATCACCGCCGCAAGCCGCCGCAGTGTTTCAGCAGAATAGACAGTACCCGACGGGTTATTGGGCGTATTGATCAGAACTGCCGCCACTTTCTCGGTCAGCATTTCCTCAAAAGCATCAAAATTGATCTGAAAACAGTCCGTGTCCGCCGGCACCACTTTCAGCTCCGCACCTGTCAGATTAATATAGGGCGCATATTCCGGAAAAAAAGGTGCAAAGGTAAGAATTTCATCCCCCGGCCCGCTCACGCACCGCACTGCATGGGCGATGGCACCCGCCGCTCCCGTAGTCATAAAAATATGGTTTCCCGTATAGTTCATCCCGAACCGCTTATTCAAAGATACTGCAATCTTGTCCCGAACCGCCGGAATACCCAGGCTCTGGCTGTAGCCATGTAACTCCATGGGATTTCTGTTCTGCAAAAGGTCGATCATTGTGTCGGTAAACTTCTGCGGCGCCGGCACAGAAGGGTTGCCCAGACTGTAATCAAATACATTTTCATAACCGATCTCCGCGCCTCTTGCCGTGGCAAATTCCGATAGCTGCCGGATCACTGATTTCCCCTGCAGCATGTCTTTATATTTCTGTACAATCATAATTCTGCTCCATTTCTGTTTTTGTTCTGGCTCTGTCTAAACTTCTCCGTGTTTTGACTCGTTTAGGCATTATTTCTTCTTTAAATGCATCAGCCTTCCCTTAAAGTCACCCCAAAGCGGCGGAATGTTGATCCCCGCATAGTGCAGCGTGTCTCCCATATATTCCGTCTGCTTAAGTTCCGGCCAGTCCTGTGCATTTTCGATCACATAACAGCCTTGCGGGTCAAGCCCCGGAATGCAGATGCGCCTGCTGTGGAAATTAGGTCTGTTCAGCACCTGAATATAGGTCACCAGCGCCTCACTCTTATCCTTGGCCACAACCTCATAACAGTCAAAATAATGATTATCCGCATAGTGCGCAATGCGGTAATAATCCCCGCAGCGAACCAGATCATTATATTTATGGTACATGGCCGTCTGTTCAGGAATCATTTTCCGGTCTTCTTCCGGTATCTTCGTCACATCCAGCTCATAACCGAAAGTCCCGGCAAGAGCAACATATCCTCTCGTCTCAAAAGGCGTTACCCGTCCAATTGCATGGTTCGGGCAGTCTGACACATGGGCTCCCATAGTGGACAGCGGATAGACCATCGCCGTTCCCGCCTGAATGGAAAGCCGTTCCACCCCGTCGGTATCATCGGAACACCAGATCTGTGGACTGTAATACAACATGCCTGGATCAAAACGCGCCCCGCCGCCGGAACAGTTTTCCAGCAAAAGATGCGGAAACTCTTTCGTCATCCGGTCCTGCATCTCGTAAACTGCAAGCACCTGCCGGTGGAAAAGCTCCCCCTGTCTGTCAGCCGGAAGTCCATAGCTTCCTATATCGCTCAGCTGCCTGTTCATATCCCATTTTACATACTCAATGTTCGCACTCCGCAAAATATCCGCAAACATCTCATAAACAAAGTCCCTGACTTCCTTTCTCGACAAGTCAAGCACATACTGGTTTCTGGTAAGCGTTCCCGTTCTTCCCGGAATGGCAATGGCCCAATCGGGATGCTCACGGTACAAATCGGAATCAGGTGAGATCATCTCCGGTTCAAACCAGATACCGAACTTCATACCCAGCTTATTTACCTCGTCTACCAGATATTTCAGACCGCCTTTCAGCTTGTCCTCATTGACCTGCCAGTCTCCCAGACTGCTGTTGTCATCGTTCCGGCGGCCAAACCAGCCGTCATCCATAACAAGCATCTCAATGCCCAGTTCGGATGCCTGTCTCGCAATATTTAACAGTTTTTCCGTGTCAAAGTCAAAGTAGGTCGCCTCCCAGTTGTTAATCAGGATCGGACGCTTTTTATCCTTATACTCACCCCGGATCAAATGATTGCGGTACAAGTCGTGGAAGGTTCTGGTCATGCCGCCGATGCCCTCGGCAGAATAGACGCACACAACCTCCGGCGCCTGAAAAGAATCGCCGGATTCCAGCTTCCAGCAGAAATCATAGGGATGAATCCCCATCATGGCGCGAATGCTTCCAAACTGGTTTTCCTCGATCTGCGCCAAGAAATTGCCGGAATATACAAAATTCATGGCGTAGATATCACCGGTTTCTTCTGTGGTCGTTCTTTTTTTCCATGCCATAAAAGGATGTTCCTGATGACTGGATTCTCCCCGTATCGAAGAAACACTCTGTTTTCCCTTCATCACCGGACGCGTCTGGATCGCCCGCTCTCTTCCCCAGGAACCGTGGAGCGTAATCATCTCATACCCGTCATTGTCCATATCAATGCACACGGACATTACCTTGGTCAGATAAACCGGTTCCTGCCCGTTATTCACAATTTTCACGCTTCTTGCCAGAGCATCGCTGTCCGCAAAAATACTGTAGGACAGGATAACCTGCAGACCCAGTATTCTGTCTTCACATGTCAGTTCCAGTGTCTTACATGCTTTCGCATCTCCAAAAGTTGCCGGCAGTCCTTCCAGCGGATCCTTCCCGTCATAAATCCGGTGAGACACATAAGACAATGCCACACCACTGTGCCCGCTCATGGTCCTGATCTCCAGCGACCCTTCCCTGTAGTCTCCCAGCCCGTTCCCCGTATACTCCATGGGAAATGTATCCAGAAACGCCGCTCTGTCCCTGTTATTCTTCGAAGGCACAAAAGGCGCCTCCTCCGTCCGCATCAGATAAGCCAGATTATCCTCCGCCAGCTTCCTTCCATAATAAATATGTCCCACAAAATTCTCATCATCCACAATACCGATACAATAACTGCTATGCACCGTATCCAGCTTAAATACCCTGTTTTTCTCATTATAACTGATGTTCATACCCACCCTGTCCCTTTCCATATCTTAAAATAACACAAACAAAACAATACCGCTGTCCCTCAACTCTCCCGAACCACTCAAAGACAACTCACGGACAGCCTACGAAGAACGCACGCCTTTTGCTCTCCCGGACCACTCACGGACAGCCCACGGAGAATGCACGCCCTTCCACATTCTCCCAAACATGACTTAGTTACACTTAGACTGTGTCCCCAAACT
>CAJUJP010000004.1:0-80232 GCA_910586615.1 uncultured Lachnospiraceae bacterium | reverse complement strand
TTCCCGAACCACTCAAGGACAACTCTCGGACAGCCTACGGAGAATGCACGCCCTTCCGCATTCTCCCAAACATGACTTAGTTACACTTAGACTGTGTCCCCAAACTTTCCCGAACCACTCAAGGACAACTCTCGGACAGCCTACGGAGAATGCACGCCCTTTCGCATTCTCCCAAACATGACTTAGTTACACTTAGACTGTGTCCTTTACAGTCTTAGTGTAACTTCATGTTTTATTATACCAACATCTCATATATAAGAAAAGAATAAGTTAAAAAGACTTTCTTTTTGTCAAAAACGTGGTACAATAGCCTCTGTCAGATTTAATCATAAACAGTGGTAGTTCATATTAACTATTAAGAAAGAAAAAAGTTTACAGATCTGTATACTTGCGGGGAATAAAACAATATGAATATAACAGTTGTATTGCAACAAATGGTAATCATCTTTATTCTGATCGGCGTCGGCCTGCTGCTGTACAAAAAAGAAATGCTGTCAGAAAACACAGGCAGGCAGATTTCCGGCCTTATTGTCAACGTCACGAATCCGGCCCTTCTTATCTGCTCCGCTTTCCGGGAAGGCCCCAGAGTATCACTGCAGGAGCTTGGAATGGCACTCGGAATTTATCTGGTTGTATATATACTCCTTATCATTGCCGGTCTGCTGATCCCGCGCATTCTGCGGGTACCAAATATGTACCATTATTCCTATCAGATGCTGACCGTCTTCGGCAACGTAGGCTTTATCGGCATTCCTCTGGCATCCGCAGTGCTGGGGGCTGAATCACTGATCTTTGTATCGATCTATAATCTGATTTTCAATATTTTAATCTATACTTTCGGAATCACGCTTCTGCAGAAAGCCGAGGCGAGGCAGCTGGCGGCAGGCTCATCCACGGCACAGCGCCCCGGTTCCGGCATTACCACTCCCCTGTGGAAAAAACTGGTCAACGCCGGAACTGTATCTGCTGCGGCAACTATTATTTTCTATCTGGGTGATTTCCATGTGCCGGCCCTAGTCTCCTCCACGCTGAACTACATGGGACAGGCCACCACACTACTGTCCATGCTTGTGCTTGGAATATCTCTGGCACAGATGAAGCCTAAGGACATCTTTTCCCATCCGAAGCTGTATGGTTTTACACTGCTGCGTCAGATTCTGGTTCCCATAGGCTGTATCCTGATTCTGCGCCCTTTTATCCAAAACCCGCTGATCCTGAACACCATGGCACTCATGCTGGCCGTTCCTGCCGCTAACATGCCCTTAATGCTGTCCAAACAGCTTCAGGTAGAAACCGACACAATTTCCCAGGGCATTATCCTCACCACGATCCTGAGCCTGGGAACCATTCCGGTTGTGAGCCTGTTTTTATAGCAAAGGAACGTTTGCCTGCAAACCAACTTTAAATTTGCATTTTCCGCGTTATCGGCATTTTCAACATTTATGCACTATCCACTTTACGGATTCCTACACGATCTGCACCTTTATCATGTTGGTTGTACCGGAAAAGCCAATGGGCACACCCGACGTAATAACCGTCAGATCGCCTTTTTCTAACAGTTTCATCTTCGCAGCCGCCTGAATTGCCTTGTCAAAAAGATCAAAAACTTCTTTTTCTTCCTTAATCAGAAGCGGCGTCACACCCCATGTCATAGACAACTGCCGGCAGACCTTTTCTGTGGTCGCGCAGCTTATAATGTCACTCATGGGACGATATCGTGAGATCATCCGCGCCGATCTGCCGGATTTCGTCACCGTCACGATCGCCTTGGCATTCAGGTCAAGCGCGGTAGTGCAGGTAGCATGGCAGATCGCATCCGTGATATCCGGATTGGCACTTCTCTCATGCTGGAAGAAACGTTTGCGGTAATCTACATCCTGTTCCGTCCGCTCTGCGATGCGTACCATGGTTTTCACTGCCTCCACGGGATAAGCACCCGCCGCCGTCTCCCCGGACAGCATGATCGCACTTGTGCCGTCATACACCGCATTGGCAATATCCGTAGTTTCCGCTCTTGTAGGGCGGGGATTCTTGATCATGGATTCCAGCATCTGGGTAGCCGTGATCACCTGCTTGCCGGCACGGTAAACCTTTTTAATGATCTTCTTCTGAATCACAGGCACTTCCTCGTAAGGAATCTCCACTCCCATGTCTCCTCTTGCCACCATAATACCGTCTGACACCTCTATGATGTCATCAATATTGGCAACACCCTGGGCATTCTCAATTTTGGAAATAATCCTGATCTCCTCACCGCCGTTTTTCTCAAGCAGTTTACGCAGCTGCAGAATGTCTTCTTTTTTCTGGACAAAGGATGCCGCGATAAAATCCACATCCTGCTCAATGCCGAAAAGAATATCCTCTCTGTCCTTATCGCTGATATAGGGCATGGAAAGATCCACATCCGGTACGTTGACACCCTTGTGATTGGATACAACACCGCCGTTAATAACACGACAGACAATATTGCTCTTATCCACTTTTTCTACTGCCATTTCAATCAGACCGTCGTCGATCAGCACACGCATACCCACTTCCAGATCTTCATAAAGTCGGTTGTAAGTTACACTGACTATGTCCTTTGTCCCTTCTACCTCCTCGGCAGTCAATGTGAATAACTGCCCTTCCTCCAGCATTACCTTTCCCTCTTTAAAATCCTTTACACGCACTTCCGGGCCTTTGGTATCCAGCAGAATGGCCACCGGTTTCCCCACTTCCTTGCGGAGTTTTTTTACCATATCCATCCGTCTCTTATGATCCTCGTAAGTACCGTGGGAAAAATTGCACCTTGCAACATTCATCCCTTCTATCATCATCTGTCTGAGCACGTCCTCCTGATCGGTTGCCGGTCCGAGGGTACATACGATCTTTGTTTTTCTCATGGCTGCTTTTCCTCCTTGTGATAACTTCACTTATTATTTATAAATATTTAAATTTACCTGATCTACGGACATCGGATTCTGAAAAATATTGAATCGATGTTATTTTTATTTTATACGAAAATAAAAAAACTTAAACCGTTTTCCGGATAACAGGACCATCTATTTCTTTTCCCGTCCTTATAGTTAACGACATTAAAAGTTTCGTTTTCGATTCCGCAAAAGCTCCCGAATATAAACCATATTTTTAATCATACCATACTATGCCCGGCAAAAACAATCACCCATGCTATTTTAACAAAATATTAGCCCATGGCAAAACAAAGAGATGGCAAGCTGAATACGAGTTGCATCCGCCTGCCATCTGCAAGGAGTTTATTCTGTCTTTTACCAGATATTCGTTTTATCGTTAATATTATTTTATAAAAATAATATTTTTATTGACATTACAGAAACCCTTTGCTACACTTTAATTACATATCTGGGATATCATCTTATAAAGAAATCAGTCAGATTTCGTTTTGACAATCCCCATATGAACAATTAAATGTGGCGGATGTTGTCGAAGAAATCCTGATATCATAATCTTCTTCCGGCATACCGCCGAAAGGAGAACACAGATGAAAAAGAAACTGGAAGAACTGAATGTGCTGGATGATTTTCTGTTTGGAACCTTGGCCTCCCACCCTGTTTACGGAGAACGCTTTGCCGGAATTCTGGTCAAAACCATTCTCAATCGGGACATGAAAATCCTCAAAATCGTCCCTCAGATGCATTATTACGGGAAGAATACCAATCTTCACGGTGCAAGACTTGATGTGTACATTGAAGAGGATGCCGACTCAACCGAAGGAAATTGTGCTCTCGGCAGTATGTATGACATTGAACCGGATCACACCCGCAGCAGAGAGGATCGAGCCGCGCTTCCCCGCAGAGTCCGCTTTTATCGCTCGGTTATTGACAGCCGGCACCTGCAGTCCGGCGTGGAATATAACCAGTTAAAGAATGTTATCATTATTATTATGACATCTTATGACCCGTTTGGTTATGACAGAAGCATTTACACCGTCAGAAACACCTGCCTGGAGGAACCGGAGCTGCAATACGCTGACGGTGCAACCAATCTTTTCCTGTATACCAAAGGTAAAAAAGGAACGATTCCGCAAGATCTAAAAGATCTTCTTTATTATCTGGAACATTCAGACTGGAAAAACGCAGTAAATGATTCACTAAAGGAGATTCAGACTATGGTAGATGACGTAAAACAAGATCAAGAAGTAGGCATTTTCTTTACCCATGCTCTGGAGCGTTGGTATGAAGATCTGATGAAATGTGACGTTTGGGAAGAAGCCAAGGAATTAGGACATGAACTTGGACATGAGGAAGGTCTTAAAGCCGGGCGTGAAGAAGGAAGACAGGAAGGAAGACAGGAAGGAAAACGGGAAGGAAGACAGGAAGGAAAACGGGAAGCCCTCATCAGTTCCATAAATGATATTCTCTCCGATTCCGGCACCGTCCCGGACAGTATCACAGCGCGGATCAGTAATGAAACTGACTTAAATGTTCTAAGCCAATGGCTGAAACTGGCCGCCAGATCAGAATCTATTGAAGCATTTGCCGCAAAAATGTGAGCGGCAAAACAGGCTCATTGCTGCAAGCGCACTCTGAGCCTGTTTTGTAGATACCCTCAAAAGGATCCGAATAAGCACCTCTAATAAGCGATAGGTTTCTTCATAATTTCAAATTTAACCGTTACACTTCCGCCGTAAAGCACTCCCGTTCCACTGATTGTAACACTGCCTTTATTCTTTCCGGACTTCACATTCGCTCCATAGGAAACAATATAGTCTCTTCCTTCGCTAAGTGTCTGCGGCGAAGTTCCTCCAAGGTAAGTCACCGTTACCCGTGGTGTAACCTGTGTTCCGGTATAAACTGCTTCTTCCACCTCCACCTGCAAATTCGCCCTGGTCAATTTCGTCTCATAGATCGAAAGAGGCACAATAAGCGGCTCCGACAGCGTATAATTGCCTGCTGCTGTGATAACAGCCCGCGGCATAGCGTCATCTGCCAGCTGCTCCGCCTGCTTATACTTCTGCAGATACGCCTCGAAGTCAGCCTGTGTATTTTTCATATAGCTGATCTCATAATCCACTCCGGCACGCAGGACTGCCTTACCATCCGTCAGCTTCACCGCCGGTTTATAGGCATAATCTGCGGCCTTATTACTGTTGTACGCCACGGCAGTGGTCTTGATGGCGATATCACTTCCCCTCAAATCCCCTGTTGTGATACTGAAAGGAATCTCAAATTCGCCGCCGTAGTTGCCCTTGCCTTTCACAATGATCGTAGGCGGATTTTCATCGGAAGCTTTCGCCACCGCTTTATTGTTCTTGTATTTGAGCGTATAGTCTTTACCGTTTAACAGAAAAATTTCTCCACCCTTATTCTGCCCCGTCGCCGGAACGCTTTCCTCTCCTGTTCCGGGCAACGCAGGATTCCGGTCAATGCGGATGAGCTTCACCACCGGCATGGCGCCGCTCTTACGATAGCTGACTTCAAGACGATACTCCATGCTGTCCGCCTGTACCGCCGATGCCTCTCCTACTCCTGTCCTGCCGTCCGGCTGAACACCTTCTGCCTGTTTGCTGTCACCGGCCGCACTGCTTAACGAAAAGATATCATCCTTCCAGACATTCTCTTCTGAAAGCTGATAAGGCATGATTTTAAAGGTTTTCTTAAAACTGCCGCTAAAGCCTGCCCGGTCCGCACCTTTAAAAGTCATTGTGGCCGTACCTTTATTGATATTTTTCACATAGCTGATGGTATAGTCAGTCCCGTATGCCAGTTCCTCAGATGTTCCGCTTCCGTCCCCGTAAATCAGCCTTACGCCATTCTGTGTCAGCGCTTTCCCCGTATACTCCCGGTCTACCAATCCCTTCACTGTTACCGTCTTAGCCGTGAAAGATCTGCCTTTGATATTGAACGTTACGGCTTTCTCACCGGCATACTCACCTGTTCCGGTTATGACAAGCTGTGCCTTGCCTACCCTGTCATTGTTGCGGTAGCTTACAAGATAATCCTTGCGGTATCTCAAAACACTGCCGCCGCATTTCACCGTAAAGGTGTCTGCCGAATTGCTCTCGGAAGGTGTCAATCTGACAGCACTGCCGGCAAATTGAATATTTTTCAGATTTTTTCCAAGAGTGATCTGCGCATTTTTGATCAGGTGGGACTTATCGGTCACATGAATGGTCCTGCAAATGCTTCCGGCATAATTTCCTCTGCCTTCGACCGTCAGCAGGAATTCTCCCTCATACCCGGCCGGAACAGCCGCGTTCTCCAGCACTTCCCCTGCTGGACAGCTCCTGCCGTACTGATTCCGTGCATTTACCGTTTCCAGGCGCAATGTATAGTCTGCACCCGCCTTCATTGCCTTACTGTATTTAATTGAGGAAAAAGGCTTCTGCGCTTTTTTCGCCGTCACAAGCTGATCGGAAACCTTCAAGGTAACGCCGGAAGCCGGTGCATCACCGCCGTCTCCTATGACAGTCTGCAGGATATTGAAGTTAACCTTCACTGTATCCCTGTCGGTACCGTTCATTTTATCCGTATAATTTCCTTTGCCGATGATCTCCACATAAGGAAGTTCCGGGTTAAAGTACACGCCAGCTCCATTCCCCTGTTTCTGCACGCCGTCTTTATTGGCGTTAATATTATTGTAATACTTGATCTGATAATCTCTGCCGGATTTTAACAGCACTTCACCATCATATACACTCACCGCCGGTTTGCATACCTTACCGGTATAATGAACATCGGATATTTCCTGCATGGCAAAGATACTGCTGCCGTCCACACTCTGCTGCAGCCATTTTGCATACAATACGATATCAGCCTGCACAATATCCATCTCGAAATCCCACGGCTTCGTACATGCAGCATCCTGATACCAGCCGTCAAACTGATAACCTGCCTCTGCCGGATCAGCCGGTTTTTCTATCGTGCTTCCGACTTTCACGCCGATCTGCTCAGCCGGCGCCGTTCCATGCCCCTGTACATCAAACCTGACCGCACAGGAAACTGCCTCTTCCGCAACTGTCAGCCAGCCCGCCGTGTAGCTGATTCTGTAATTTTCTCCCGCGTCCGCTCCGGAAGGAATGATCTCGTAGCGCCCCGGCGCCTTCTGATCCCTGATTCCGTCATAAGCCATTTGCGTACAGGAAAAAACAGGCCCGGTCATCAAAGAGTCTCCCTCCATCAATCCGCTTACTTCATGAGGATAACTGTCTTTTTCCGGAATCTGCGGTTTTTCTCCTTCTTCTGCGGCAACTGTCACATCTTTTGCAGTAATAACGAGCTTCGCCGGTTTAATCTCAAAAGTCCTGCTGATCCGGCCGTTGTAACAATTCTGCCCGTCTATCAGTACGGTGGCAGTACCAACATTCCGGTTATTCTCATAGGACAATACATAATCCTGTGCTTCCGTAAGGACAACGTCACCGGCCGTCACTACCACTTTCGGCTCCAGTTCCATGCCGTTATAAGTGAAAGTTTTATTCTTAAACTCAACCTCTATATCATTCCCCAGCGTCCTCTGTGTCACTACTGTGATCCGCAGATCTGTCAGCTTCTGGAATTTTCCCGTATCCTTCGGCGTAAACTCCGCTCCGTAAGTATGTTCTCCGACTTCCTTCAGTTCCTGTGCCGTATCTACATCATCCTGCCAGGAATAAACGCCGTACATATTTTCCGGCAAAGGAATATCTCCCAGCTTCTGCCCATGGGCCGCCGTCAACCGTGGCTCCTCGACGATCAGCGTGTCGAAATCCGCCTTATAACCGCCGTAGGTAACTGTTACCGTACTGATTCCCGGTCTGGAAGAATCAAATCCGCTTACCATACCAGAACTCAAAGATACTGTTACCGGCTTTCCACCTGACATAGTTGTCACTTTTCCACCCGAAATATCAAGCTTCTGCCCCACCTTGTAAGTGGTTTTCGCAGGCGGCTGTACACTGACAGGACTTTCGTCCGCACCATAAACAGTGATCCCGATGTCTGCAGTGACAAGTGCTGACCTTGCTGTAATGGTCGTGGTGCCCTTTGCTTTTGCCGCCACTGTACCCTCGCTGTCTACCGTTGCCACTGCCGGGTCGGAAGATTTCCACCGGCCGCCTGCCAGATACGGACCGCTGTACTTTTTCGCATTCTGATAATAATCCTTATATGTTACAGTTACATTCAAGGGAAGTTTATAAGCGTCTCCCTCTCTGATCAGGACGGCCGCACTTTTATCAAATTTAAGCTCCGTTACCGCACTGCCGTCAACCTCCATATACTGGATGCATTTTCCTTTTACCGGATTTTTCCGCGTGTCCATGGAAGTTTCCCGGCTAAACTCCTGTGCCACAGAATACCAGCCGCCTGTGGAAAGACGAAAAGCTCCCACAGCCACATGCCGGTATTCAGGATTGATTATGCTGGTATAATGCCCCGTCACACCTCCTGTCTGGTTGACCCAGTCTGCTTTTTCCTCGTACCACTGCTCTATACCGGTCATTAATCCATCGTTGTTCCATGCCAGATTCTCCGCCGTCGACGTAACACGATTGCTGGTGGTAACAGTATAAAACCTTCCGTTATTAAGCCTTACATGGGAATTGTTGACGGATGCCTCAGCAGCACGCAGTCTCGCAATAGCCTCAAGATCTGCCGACCATTCAAGAGGCACATAATCATCCATGGTCAGCGGACTGCCCGTCAATGGGTTCCTGACCCCTTGCTGGCACGCCTCTTTTCGTATGGCATTCAGACGTCCCAGAATCTTCTCTGCCGTCTCCGTATAAAAACTGCCCGAAAATCCCATCATCACATTGCCGTCTGTCAAGGTCATATCGACCTGCGGCAGATCATCTTCAGAGCCTCCGGAATCTCCTCCCTGGGATGCATCACAGTAAGTCTTCAGATTAGAAAGTACGGCATCCGCTGTAGTAAGTCCCGTCGTGTAATACTGGAAACGGTCATTTGCATCGATATAGCAGATCAAAGGCCACGCTATCGTACCCGATGCCTCCGCTGTGACATAGTAGTAATATGCCATGCTTCTTCCATTAACCTCACCTGTCACGTCATAGGAAAATACGATTTCATCGCAACCATATTGATTCTGAAACGCCGCAACGCTTTCCTTCGTTCCTTTATTAACTTCAAGCGCATAAATATCCGTTCCCGTAAAATCGCCGATTTTTGAACTGATACTGTAGATCGTACTCCGACAGTTTCCGCAGGTATTATTGTAAAAGATCAGCATCTTCGGCCTGCCCTGTGCAGTGGAAGTGATCCTGGTCTCATCCAGTGCTGTATACTCATCCTTCCTGTTCTCCAGATTCAGTCCTTTTGTCGTATCATCCGGCGGTTCCGGTGTATCAGGATCCGTACCGCTCCCGAAAAGATCAGCCGTCAGCACAGTCTCTTTTTCTTCTATATTGGCTGTCTGGCGCAGACAGTAACGCACAATACCCTGATGCAGCGTACTGCCGTATATATATCCGTTTGAAGTATCTGCCGTAAACTCGGTACGTTTATCCGTCCCGTCCGGCGCCATACTATAAATGGACAGATTGTCATTATAATAGATCCGGCCGTCTTTTTGGAAAAGACCGGAAAAGGCCGCCGGCCAGAAATATGACCCATCCCATGCCGGCCACCGCCCGATATCCTGTACCACAGTGCCCGGATCGGTTATATCTGACAGCCTGCCTTTACGAATACCTGCCCGGTAGGTCTTTTCATCAAAAAAGGTGTAGTAGCACTCATCCTGCATGATTACAATGGGCGAATTACAATTGCTCCAAAAGGCTGAATCATAACGCGTATCCGTGGCAGTATATGAAACAACCTGACCGCCAACTGTTACGTTCCAGTCACTATGGCCATCAAAAGCCGCATCACTGCGAAGCATATAAGTGTGCGCTGCCCCTCCGGTCCGATCCCAGACAGGATCATCCCAGGTAACGTCTACCTGGTAATACTGCCCATCCAGTTTCACCATATTCCATGCATGATTCATAGACGCGCTGGTAACCATATAACAGTCAATTCCCACCTGATTTAAAAGATATTTATAGGCAAGCGCATATCCCTCACAGACTGCCATGCGGTTAACAAGCACTCCGTATGCAGAATAAGAAGTTGACGGAAGTGTATCGTTATTCAGCCTTTCATAATCATACTCACAAGTGACCGCAAGATAATCATGTAAAATGATAACCTTTTCCAGATCACTCATGGATTCGCTCACATTTGATAATGCCTCTGCTGTATTTTGCCCAAACGCCGTATCATCCAATGTGTCATCATAGGTCACGGAAATACTTACTATATATGTACCATTGTGAAAAGCGCTGTAATCTTTCTTTACAAAGTAAAGATCCGGATGTTCATTGAGCACCCCGCTCACCAGATCGCCCCATCCATCACGAGGAAGCTGATATGTCGAAACATCAATGCTCGTCTCCCGCTTCAGCATCTGCTGATAAATGTACTCCTCCACGCCATTATTTTGATCCGTAACGGCATATGTGGAAAGTCCGCCTCGTTTCGACGGTGCCTGCCCAAACTGATAGACACCCGCCAGCTCACCTTCTATGATAAATTCCTCATCTTCGGACTCTGTCAAATCATTGCCGGAAACCTGAAGCGCATCACTTTCTTCATGATCAGGCAGCCCGGATGCATCTTCTTCCCCATCCTTTAAGGTGTCGTCCTCATTCAAAGAAGAATCTGCCCCTTCCTCCTCCGACGGGTTCTCCGTCTCGACCGTCTGATCTCCCGGCTGGCTTTCATCCTCTGATCCAGTCCCATTACCTGCCTGACTGCCGTCGTCCTCCCCGGTTTCGCTGTCCGACTGGCTGCCGTCATCTGTTCCGGCTTCGCTGCCCGGCTGATCTCCGTCATTCGTTCCACCTTCGTTTCCAGCCTGACTTCCGCCGCCTGCTCCGCTTCCGTCATTCTCTTCTCCCAGCTGGCTCTCATCACCTGCCCCGCCTTCGTTTCCAGTCTGACTTCCGCCACCTGCTCCGGTCTCATCACCCGACTGGCTCCCATCGCCTGTTCCGCCTTCGTTTCCAGTCTGACTTCCGCCACTTGCTCCGCTTCCGTCATTCTCATCTCCCGACTGGTTTTCTTCGTCAGTTCCGTCTTTATTCTCTACAGGATTTCCGCCTGTTTCACCGCTTTCGGTTTCTTTGACGTTCTCCAGCAGTTCCGTGGCCTGAACAGTTCCTCCCGGAATCTGTAACGAAGAAACTATCAGCATCACCGCCAGGATACCGGCACTCAGCCTTTTCTTTAACCTCATGATTCTGCACCCCTCTCATAAGTCACATTATTTGAGATGTATACTTTTATAGATATTTTTATTTTATTCTCTGGTTGATGCGATGTAAATATGTTTCTATTTAAAAATCTGCTTAAAATTAAGTCAGAAAATTAAGTTATAGAAATTACACCACCCTGGCTTCACTTTACGCCGTATTTCGTACTTCTTATTGAAACAGCCTGCAAAGCAAAAGAAAAACAGAGACTCTTTCGAATCTCTGCCTTCCTTTTGTTTAGAATTGATTGTTACAATATTTTACTTCTTCACAACCACACTCACGGTTGTCGAAGCATCCTTGCTCACACCGTCACGTCCAACACATCTTACCGTGACAGGAATCTTATAGCCCGTACCCTTCGCCGACGCCTTAACAGCATCTGCATCCAGAACGTACACGGCAATCTGCGCCCTGCCGGAAGAGGCTGTGGTCTGCATCGTACTCACGATCAGATCTGCTTTTCCGTCCTTATTGACATCCAGTGAACCGCTTGCACTCTGAATCGCATAATAGCCTTTCTTATAATCACTGTGAGGTACATACAGGTACATTGTCTCGGCCTTACTTTCTCCCTTTGCAGATGCAAATAAAGTAAGTTGTTTTACGGAAGAAGTCACCTTCGGAACCGACTGCTTCGGTTTAATGTTGAAGGTATTGGAAGTCAACGTGATCATTTCGCCGCCCTCTCCAGAGGCGTCTTTAATCGTATAGGTCACTGACAATGTATAATTCTTACCCGCTTTCAGTCTTCCGGTGGTCGCGGGTATGATCCTGATACTGCCGTCTGAATACCATTCTATTGAAAAAAGATCTTTATATGCGCCTTCCAGTCTTACGCCAGTTACACTGTAAGAACTGTCCAGATTCTGGAATGCCGGTGTTATTGTCACGAAATTCGTGGAATAAGTGCTATAACCGTTTCCACTCGAATTCAGTTTCAACAGATCAATGGTTCCTTTTGCTTTCACTTTAACCGCTGCAGCTTTATCAATAATCTTTACCGCTAATGTGACACTGTTCAATTCCGTATCGCCATAACAGGGTGTCAGCTTATACTTATAATTACCGGGTTTAAACTGGCGGCTTCCCATGGCATTGGCATAGTTTGCAGACACCGACAAATGTGAATTCATAAAGTCAATGTTGAGCAGGCTCTGATCCAACAGCTGCTGCGCCTGCGCGTTTGCGCCCTCTATCCTGAAATCTGACACATCTACACGACTTCCGGTAGCCGCATTATAAACCCACGCTGCTGCTGTCGTCTGCGTTGTCTCCGAAGGATATGCCGCATTCAAAGTAACCGATGCCGGGGAAAGCTTCACTTTGGATTTCGCAACTTTGACTTTCACCGGAACCGTTAACGATTCATACCAGTAATCAGAGTACAGTGTGAGTTGTGTCTTTTTGTCCTTCGTCCCCTCGTACCTGAGCGAAACATTGGAATTCTCCACAACTTCCACTTCCTGATCCGCACAGACTATATCGGAATATCCCCGCCATACCGTGGATGATCCTTTTGCCATATAATTACCGGACTTTGCTGCATTTGTATAAATATACTGGTGGTCACTCACCTCTCCCAGCGGCGGGCAGACTTTATAATCCGCTGCCTTAAGCTTAGGTTTCTTATACACTGTCTGTATTGTAAACGGACTTTTAATCTCATCCTGATATCCTGCAAGACGAATATAAACAGTTCCTTTCACAGCGGCATCGGATGGTTTTTTACTGCCGTCCAGAACCGGTCTGTTCTGTTGAATCATATATCTTTTGAAATGCTTTCCGTTTTTCCAGTTGCTTGAAAACCATTCTTCAATTACAAACTCCGTATTGGCTGTCGCTTCGCTGCCTGATCCGGCCACCCATCTTACAGAATCGATCAGCGCAGAGGAAGAGATCTCCACAGCTCCCATAGACACTGAATCATAACCTGATAAATGCGTCGTGTCCGTATAGAATACGTTCACCTTGCCGCTCTGCTTTACCGTCACTGCAGGCATTCCCGTTTCCAATTTAATCTGTACCGGTACAAATACAAGCCCGCCATATGCTTTTGTGGTAATGGCAAGATAATAATTCAGGTTCCCTGTTTGCTTGATTTTGTCTTTTTGCGCAACGTTCAGATATATTCTGTACTTATACCTTCCTGATATGCCGGTCATCGATACCGCCAGTCCGGCCGCCTCATCTGCCGCCTCTTTACTGTTCGTCTCCACCAGGGAGATTTTCTGGATCTCATCGTTACCATCCTTCTCATAAGGCAGCACGATCTGCGCCAGTTCTACGCTATCGGTATAGTTCTCATTTAATGTTGTCTTGAATGTTGTTACTCTGGGCGTATAATCCTTTACCCTGACCGCAAACTGTTTGCTGTACCCAAGTTCATCTTTGGCTGTCGCAACAATCCTGGCAAGTCCGTCCGTATTTTTCGGGATTGTCAGTACCAGCCTGTCTGTTCCTTCTTTCTTCAGCTTTACGATAGCCGTATCGCTCACAGAATAGTTGATATTGGGATTTTCTATACGGTTTCCGTCTGCGTCCGCAGCAGTAACATCTAAATGAATGATCCGTTCCTTCTGCTTCGTATCCGCATTTGCAGCCGTAATCTCATATTCTATTGTGCCGTCTGCGGCAATCGTAACTTTCTCCGGCGAATCCTCTGCCACAGCAAATGTGATCTTCTGAATCGGCGCGTTATCCACAGCCATGAATTTCACCGAAATCATTGTATCTTTGACTTTTGCCCCTTCTGTCAAAGCATATGCGCCGTTCTTCTTCTCGAAGGCCGCTTTCTTCAAAGCAACTGCCGCCGATACCGTATAAGTACCCTTAACAGAAGCGGTGACACTGCTGTATCCCTCCGCATCCGGCGCAGATACGCTGACCTTCGCCGTGTCTTTTGCCGCAGGTGCAAAAGCTCCCTGTGCATATAAAAGAGCAGGTGTGTTTCCGGCAGAGACACCGGCCTTCAGCTTCAGAGGCGTCTCCTTCTTTACGATATATGCTTTCTTACTCGTACTGTAACTGCCAGGCGAATCTTTTCCGTCTGCTCCTGTCTGTTTTACGGATAATGTATTTCCGATCCTCTCCGCATGTACAGTCACTCCTGTCTCATACGGATAATAACCTGTTTCCACATAACGTGCCGTAAATCTTTTTGTTCCTGCTTCGTAGATGAGCGTATCCTGCTCCTTCCACTGCCAGTTTTCCGGAAGTCCTGCGTCTTTCAACTTGTTGGAATAATCCAGCCATGTATAGGTAGCAGGAACTGCTTCCACTTCCGGCTTCCTGAGCACCTGTAAAGTGATTGTGAAGTTCTTGTCCTTGTACTCCTCGTCTTTCATGACCGCAGTTACTTTAACCTGCCCGGTCACCGCTTCCGGTATCCTGATCTCCGCCAGATCACCATTCCCCGGTGCATCAACGCTGACGGAGGCAGAGTCCACTGTCCAGTCAAACCTGTTGGCCGCCATGCTGATACTGCTGCTATACAGATCTGTATATGCCGGCGACAGCACACAGCCGACAGAATAGCTCTCTCCTGCAGCCACCTGGTATGCCGCCTCTGCGGTTCTGACTGCCGGATAATTACTGTTACCAGCTTCCGGCCTGGTAATGGAAAATCCTTGTATTTCATTCACTACATTGATTTCTCTCGTTTTGAGTGTAATGCCGTCAGCGGTTTTGGCCGTAATATAAGCTTTACCGTAATTCTGCGGTTCTAATTGTCCGTCGCTGGAAATCTTCGCGGCGTTCGGGTTACTGCTGGCCCATGTAACGCCTGACAGTTCCGTTCCAGCCGCCCCGTCATAGACAACCATTGTCCGTTTCTGCGCCTTGCTTAAAATCCCGGAAATGCTGTCATAGCTTCCGTCTGCGTTCTTGACACGGATCGCATAATCACGTACCGTCACATGACAAACTGCTGAAACTTTTTCATTTCCATCAGCCGCCGCTGCCCCGGATACGGTAATATCCGCTTCACCGGCCTCGCGTGCCGTCACCATTCCGTCTCTGCCTACCGTTGCAACCTTCTTGTCAGAAGATGCCCATGTCAGACCGACAGCTGCCTCCTCGGGCTGTGCTGTCACAGCCAGCTTTTTCGTCGTCCCTTTGTTGATCAAAAGCTCCGTCTCACTGATGACAAGCGATACCGGTGCCTTCGCCTCTGACGTAGTCACTTCTCCCAGATCGTAATTCTTCAAATGAATCCACGTGTTACTCTCTGACTCATAGAGTTCTCCACTCACCGCATACTTTGTCCCCGGAAGAAGATCATTCACGCTTAACTTTGTTTTATACTGATTATCTTGGTTAAGATATACCGTCTCACTCTGTATACTGCTGCCATCCGCAGAAACCAGCGTTATTACCGCCTTTGTCCTGTTAACCAGCACCCCTGTAAGTTTGCTCACCTGTACATCGAATGCTGCAGATGTTGCTTTCATCTCCTCCGCAGTGGATTCCGCTTTCAGAATATGATCTACCGCCGCAGTCGCAAACTCTGTTTTCGCCTCTCTGACAACATTCTGCCCCGCCGTGCTGGACGAAGAATCACCTTTCAGTTCCACAAGAACCTCATAAGATGTGCCCTCTTCCAGATCTGTCAGAATCTCTTTTCCTGTATAAGTCGTATTCCTCCACTCACTGTCCACAAAGTGCCATGCCGCAGTGTCTTTTTCGCGATAATAAATACAAATGTAACTGCTGCTATTCAACACATTGGCACCACTGTCAAAAATCCAGTTGATCTGCGCCGACGTATACCGTGCGTTCCCCACTGAAACGGACACACTCCTCGTATCCTTGAGTGTCCGGAAAGAGAGTTGTGCCAGTATATCATCCGGATGCTTATTCGGGACAAGCCTGGCCTCATATTCGGTATCTTCTTTCAGCCCGCTTAAATATTCTGTATCACCATTCTCCAATCCGTAAGAACAGGAACCGATTCTAATCCAATGTGCCGCACCTTTCTCTCTGTAATACATGTTCGCACTGGTATATATGATCGATTCGTCCCGTACTGCCAATGCTGCTCTAATCCGGACAGACGTGGGCATATTATTCTCAATGGCCAGCGTAACATCCTGCCGTACCGCTTCAAGCGTAAAATATTTTTCATAAATGGTACCCGTACTATCACTCTGAATTTGGATTTTCCATTCGTTCACGGCATTGGGCCTGATGTCTGCGGAGTAAAAGACAGCCGTACTCTTCCAGTTATTATCCGCCGTCAGGCGCGTACTGCTATAATCCGCATAATTTGTACTTTTCCATACGCCTGCTGTTTCATCATAGAGCCACGCTGACATGGAATAAGTTCCGCTTAGTGTCTCTGTACCTGTCAGCTCTGCCGCCACCTGCACACCCTGCATCAGAGGCTTCACCTCTGCCTTCACTGCAACCGCAGCCGGTGCAGTCATGAAAGAGGTTGTTTTCAGAATTCCATCTATTATAATCTGGACTTCATATTCCGTACTGCCCATCAGATATGTCAGATTCTTCTCATCCGCATAGCTGTCGTAAGAATCCAGTCTTCCATATACTGCTCCGCTTCCCTGCCAGTCTTTGCTTCCTGCAACGCGGTATTTTGCCGTGTATGAATAGCTCCCCTCTGTTACATCCTGCAGCGTTACCTTCAGTACAGCTTTAGAGCTATCCTCCGCATCGGGTGTTACTGTCACACCAATCTGCTCTGCGGTGATTGCAGAAGCTGCCGTCGTAAAGCTGACTTTCGCCCTGTAGGCAGCATACTCCATAGAGTATGAATCTGTATCGTCCAGTTCCACTTCCAGATCCTTGTACTCTTTTCCTGCCTCCAGATTGCTGAGTCTCATATTTATACTGTTATCTGCTATGTTACTGGTATATATGTACCCTGTACTTGTCTGCCGGTCTCCCATGCTGTCAGTATAGGATACTCTTGCACAAATGTATCGTTTGTTTCCCGTGTACCCCCCAATTGTCACTTTAATCTGAGCAGACGAAGACGTGATATCCACAGCTTCGACTTTAATATCCGCTGCCGCAAACGCTTCCGTACGGATTTCCGCCGTATCATATACCGTCTCCATATCCATGGCCGTCAGTTCAATCACATAATCCGTATCCGGTTCTGCGCCAAGCGTAATTGTATATGTACTATAATAATGAATGGTATCCTCATAGTATGTCCATTCGCTTTCTTTCTTTTTGCGGTAACGCAGACGCCCGTCTACATCGGACATCATCTCCACTTTTACCGTAATACTTGCATCCTCTGCTGACACCTGGGTCAGAACACCCTGCTTTTCTGTCGCCAGCGTATTCACGGCAATCTCCTGCTCATTCGCACGAAGTGACGTCAAGATTTTCTTGTCACTGTCACAAATCTGCAGTTCCGTAATCAGAAACCTGCCTCCTGCAGCTATACCTGAAATATTACCTTCAGTTTTATAATTATTAAAAGAATATGCATCTGCTTCCATATAGGAATTTGATGTACCACCCCATCTATTATCATAAGAATACCGATAATAGATTTTATAGCTTCCATCGGTTATGGCACTGCCGTCTGCCTGCTGCAGTTCCACTCCTGCCTTTACCTGGCTGTAAGAAGGCGCCAGAGTCAAGTTCAGTCGATAGGAATCTGATTGAAGCGTATAGCTCCCCTCCGCATTTTTTGTTACTGTTAATTCCGGTACTTCCACTTTTTCGGCATTTACAGTGAATGTACCGCTTTTTTCATTGTCTCCAAACTCAACCAGCAGATAGAGCGTTTCATCCTTCTCCATGCGATAGGAACAGTCGAAGTTACCATTTTTACCGCTCGCATAATTCTCATCGAAACTACCCGTTCCGTCATCTGTTTTTTCATGGAAAAGATATACATATTTAGAATCCCAGGAGTCATCGTCCGCAGTGGAATAAAACCGGTACAGCCCGTCCTGGGGCGCTGTAAAGGAAAGCCACTGCTGCTCCTTTGCCGCCAGCGTAACTACCTGCGGTGCATCAATGGTCAGCGTCAGTTCCTCTTCTTTAATACTTAATACAGACGCTGAATCTTCCGTCAGAGAATCCGGCTCTTCCACCAGGGATTCTTCCCCGTCTTCGATTTCCTCATCAATGCTGCCGTCTTCATTCTCTGTTGCTTCTTCGTCAGCCTCATCCCCGTCCGCGTCAGAATCACTGTCACCGTCCATCGTATCGTCATCTTCTTCCGCTGCATCCTGGTCGGTATCATTCTCGCTGCCGGATCCGTCTTCTGTAGTATCATCACCGGCTGTCCCGTCTCCTGACGTGTCGTCACTGCCCGTCGCGTCATCTCCGTCAGTTTCACCGCCCGTTACGTCGTCACCGGCGTTGTCGTCCTCTACCGCTTCGCCGGATCCGTCTTCCGTTGTATTGTCGCCGGATCCGCTTCCTGTTGTACCTTCGCCTTCTACCGGCTCATTTTCCGTACTGTTGTCCCCGGAACCGCTGGCGGCTCCGTCGTCTCCATTGCCGGAGTTCTCTCCCTGATCCGCCTGATCGGTTTCCGGGTTTTCCGTATTTTCTGTCTCCGGATCTGCCGCGGCATCCTCAGCCGGAAGTTCCAAAGTCTCTTCTGCCTCCGATACGTTCTGCACGCCGCTGTCCGCAGTTGTATGCGGCTGAGGGCTCATCGCATAAGCCGTATCGCTGATTCCACCTGCCAGCATACATATACTGAGCAAAATGGCCAAACCTCGTTGTAGCATTTTTTCTCCTCCTTCTCCTGTCTCCAATATTAGTCTGTATCTTTTTCATTTTACCCCCCCCCCGTATGATTTTGGCAAGGGTACCTTTTCTAATTTGCCCGTTTCTCCGCAAAATAGTGTACGGCTGAACCATTCTGCTTTCAGATCCGTTTCGTTTTGATATCCGTTTTTTTAATATCTGCTTCCCCTTTTTGCACAAAAAAAGCCCTCACAGAGCAGAATGATATCTTTCTGCCTGTAAGGGCGTTTTATAAATTATCTGGTTAATATGTCTTCACAATATTACGTTATAAACAGCACAGCAACGACAACCAGAAAAATAATGATAAGAGCCATTGCTGTATATGCCGCTTTACGCTTCCCGGGGGAAGGCCGGTCTGCATCCCTTTTGTTTTCATGATCCAGCATCTGCGCCGCCAGCCCGGCATTGCGCAGCAGATCCGAAGAAGTGCCATTCGCTCCTCACATAATACCTCCTTTTTTATTCCTTGCACTAATCCCTATGCATATCGCCTGCCTGGCAGCCAGGATAGCTGATAAGCTTTATCTTTGTTTACATTATTCCATATTATTGCACCTGCGTCAATCTGTTTACACCTTCCGCCGCCGCTTCCTGAGTCCGCCGGCAGCAGCCATCACTGCGCAGACACTCCCGCACACGGCAATGACCACAAATGCATATTGTGCAAACCCTTCCAGATCGCGATCATAGATTCTTTTTGCAAAGGGCAGCACCAGCACGATCAGAAGATACCAGAATGCTGGTACAAGCCATCTGTCCTTCCCTGCCATTCCCACAGCAGCACCTGCTCCCGGGCAGATACCGGCCTGTGTGCTTTCCTGCCATACCCCCATTCGCTTCTTCCGCAGTCCTTTTTCGACAGGGCGGCAAAACGACAGCACTGCCGGATATATCATACACAGGGAAATGAAGTACGTTACTGTCCCGATCAGCGTGTGCAGTCTGTCGGGCGTCAGCCATCCCTCCATAAAGTTTCCCTTTTCCAGAATCCCCGGAAGATATATGGCCAGAACAATTCTGATCCCGTTCACAAAAACGGTGGACAGATAGGAAAAAACAAGACAAAAGCCAACCCGCAGATGCCCCTTTGGTATGGCACAGATCTTTTGAGAAAAAACAAGCATTAAAAATGTGATCAGCATGAATCTTACTCCCGCGCAGGACGGCGCAATCAGAAACTGATGATAATGATTTACATATCCCTGATGGTTCACATACTCGAATGGAATTTTGCCAAGGATACTGACCCACCATGCGGTGGGCGCCAGTATCCATCTCAAAGCGTCGCTGTCCTTTACTCTGCTGAAACAATACAACGTCAGAGCAATTGCGGAAGCCGGTACAGCAAGCGGCCAGATATTGCAAAAATAACTTCTTATTCTTTTCATCTTTATCATTCCTTTATTCCTCAGGCATTTTCATCAAAAAATTCTGAATGTCTCCAATTTCTTTTCAAAAGGCTCGACACCACCATGGCCAGCACCAGCATCCCCATAAAAAACGCTCCGCCGGGTTCCGACCCGATCCGGTAGCCCACCGCCAGATTGGAGACTTCCAGCGGAAGAGGCAGCGGCTGATCCACATCCATGCTGTCCCCTTCGGGATTCCGAACAACATCCAGCACTGCAATAAAGGAAGTATAGGGTGTGATCATGTGATGGTCCAGTCCGATCTGTGTCACCTCTCTGCGCACCGCATCCTCATCGCCGTTCCCGCCGTAATCAACCAGACGCTCCACCCTTTTGCGTGCCCACAGGCTTCCTACTGCTTCATTCTCACCTGCTATGGCGTCCGCCACCTGAATACTCTGAGAATAGTTTCCCTCCCCGGTCATTCCGCTGATTTTGACAGCCCCTGCCGGTTCTCCCTTCCACTTGCCTAACAGCACTATAGGCTTTTGTGCATACAGCGTCGGCAGGATCGCCGGTTCCACGTCGTAAGCCTCAAATCCTTCGAAGGACACTTTGATGTCCGTGAGTACAGGAGACTGTATGTAGGTGCGGAAACGTTCTGCGATCATGGAAGCCTCTTCTTCTTTTGTGACGATAAAAGGTTCTCCCTGGCCGATATTTGCAATTCCGTCTATGAGATAGCGGTTAACGGCCGAACCAATGCCGAAGGAGAAAAAATCTGCCCGATCCTGATTGTCCCGTACCAGATCAAAAATTTCAGCCTCGCCAAAGATATATCCGTCACTGATGATCACAATGTTCCGGGAAGTTTTTTGATCAGACGGAATCCGCAACGCATCTTTCAACGCCGGGGCAAGCTCCGTGCCGCCTGCTCCTCTCTGCTCCCTGATCAGATTAAGCGCCTTGTTCACATTTTCCTTTGTGGCAGGAAGCGAACGGTAAGCCATCTGACAGGAAGTCCCGGAAAACAGAATCAAGTTGAAGGTATCCGTTTCACGCAGCCCGGAGACAAGATTATTTATCAGGTCTTTTGCCGTGTCCAGCGGAAAACCGGACATGGAGCCGGATACATCCAGAACAAAAATATACTCTCTGGGCGGAATCTCTTTCGCTTCATAACGTTCCGGCGGCTGTACCATCAGCATAAAATAGTTTTCTTTTTCACCTTGCTCCATAATCAGCCCGCTGCCAATCTCCTCACCGGTCAACTTATAATCCAGAATAAAATCACGGTTTCCGGCATAATCCTCCGGGTCTGCCAGCGTAACCTCCGCCGTAGTGTTTTTCTCCCAGTCGATCTTGATGTCGTGGGAACTGCTGGTGAGGGAGGCAATCGGCACGCCCGAAGTAAGCGTTACGTGAATCTGATACTGATCCGGCGGTGCAGTGCCTTCTTTCAGATAAGGTGTGCCTGTCCACTCATGCCGGTTTCCGGTATCATCAATTACCGGACTCACATAGCGCGGGCCTGCGACCGTAGGGTACACAAATTGATATATCCCTTCGCCGGGTGTGATCAATTCCGTGTAATGCAGTTCAATATCCACCTTGTCGCCCGGCATAATATTCGCCACATCCATCGTGAACACATTCGCCCGCTCCTCTGACAGCATGGAAGCGCTTTTCCCTTCGCTTTTGGCCGTCTCAAACTCTTCCTTTGCCTCTTCCTTCTCCTTAATTGCGGCCGTCACGGTCTGATTGCCGATCCGCATCTGCATTCCGTGAACCGTGACCTTCGTGGATGCCGGAAAAACATAGCTTGCATTGATCGGCTTTGTTCCTTCGTTTGCATAAGTCTGTACCACCCGCGTATCGGCGATCATGCCTTCAATCACAGTATTCACATTTGTGCTTTTCAGCGGAAAACAATCCACCCCCACCTCTTCACTCTCCACATAAAAATACGGAGACTGCGTCCAGTCCTCATCAGATGCCTCTTCCTGTGCGTGTACTGCGGGGCCTCGGCCTGTCACTAAAACCAAAGCCAGCAACATACAAAATAGTTTTCCTGATTTTTTCATGATGCCCATCCTTTCTCTCTGTGTCGCTTTGTATCGGAAAAATGTTCTTTTCTCTTCCCGCTCACGTGTGCCGGCGGCGTGTCACGGTAAAGAAAACGTCATTCATATCGCTTATTGACATTTTACGATCACAAAGCATCATTCCTGCATCAGATTTGCATCAAAAAAGCATAATCTTTGCATCAGAGTTCCATCAGATTAGCATCAGAATTGTATACCAGACAAAATCTGCCGGACAATCACGAAATCATCCGGCAGAATACTTATACACAATATACTCTCTGTCATCCAGCACGACACATCCATCCTGTTCAAATCCCAGCTTCCGGCACAATGCCGCCGACCTTTCATTTTCTTCCATCACCAGCGCCTGTACCTGCGTAATACCCAGTTCTTCCCGCCCGTAAGAAAGAATGGCACTGCATACCTCGTAAGCATATCCATTCCTCTGCCACGGAACACCGATCACGAATCCCAGCTCCGGCAGGTCAAATCCTTCCCGCCAGCTGATTCCGGCACGTCCGATCACTGTCCCGTCTTTTAACAGCACCGTCCACATTCCATAACCGTAAAAGCCGTATACTTTCTCCTGATACTCTTTGATATATGCAGTCTCTTCGTCCCGGTCCTCATACAGATCTTCCATATACTCCGTGATCGCTGAATCACTGTATATACGATAAAAGCCGTCCACATCCTGCACCGTTGTCTCCCGGATCACACAGCGCTGCGTTGTAAGGATTTCCCACGGAAGCCCGGCCATACGGCGGTACGCCATATCAACCGTCTGAAAATCCACCTCTTCTATCTGCTCAATCACATACGGCGCTCCTGCAAAAAAAGCATCCGCATTCCCGTCATGTCTGTACGGCAGCACGTATTTCCCCTGATGTGCCAACATGCAGAACACATCCTCCGAATCTGTAATGTATAAAATATTTGCTGCATCAGTGGCTGTAATGCCGTTGTCCTTCTCTCCCGGCTCTTCAGAGTCCTTACTTTTATAATCAGCAGACTCGCTTATACCGCCGCCATGCCAGGTTCCCGTTTCATCATAATCCCTTAAAGCAATCTCCACGCCATGCTCCCGCAAATTCTCAAGCAGAAGGCTTTCTCCACACAAAATATGTTCCTGTAAAATTTTTTCCCCAATGATAAAAATTACTTTCTCAAGCATATGTGCTTACCCTGACCCGCTTTCTATCCCCGTCATCCCGGACGGTTTTTCTTTTGTCTCAGTCTCCTGACAGCTGCTTTCCTGTCCCCGCCTTCCCCGAATGCCTTTTCTTTCATCCGGTTCCCCTCCGGCGGTATCTTCCCTTGCTCTGTTCCCCTCTTGCATTATCGGTCTTCTTCTATATATAATATATCATGTTATGATATTCGCAAGCCGGCTACAACCGCATTCATTTTAACACATTTACAACAGAATGGAGGAAATCTATGTCACAAAATTCACAAAACCCTATCGTTACTTTTACAATGGAAAACGGAGATGTCATCAAGGCAGAACTATATCCTGAAACCGCACCTGTTTCCGTCAACAACTTTATCAGCCTGATCCATAAAAATTTTTATGACGGCCTCATTTTTCACAGAGTCATCAAAGGTTTCATGATCCAGGGCGGCGATCCGGAAGGCACAGGCATGGGCGGCCCGGGTTATTCCATCCGGGGCGAATTCGACCAGAACGGCTGTCCCAACAGTCTGAAGCATACTGCCGGCGTGCTTTCCATGGCAAGAAGTATGCACCCTGACTCCGCCGGAAGCCAGTTCTTCATCATGCACAAGACAAGCCCGCACTTAGACGGCGCTTATGCAGCTTTCGGGAAGGTGATCGAAGGTATGGATGTGGTAAATAAGATTGCCGATACAGCTACCGATTACAATGACAGACCTCTTGAAAATCAAGTGATGAAGAGCGTTACCGTGGAAACCTTCGGTGTGGAATATCCGGAACCTGATAAAATCCATGCAGGATTCTGATTGACCGTTTAAACGTTTTCGTAAAACAGGGAGGAAACACAGTGCACGTGCACATGCTCGAAATTCGTGGTACAGGCGCGTTCATGATTTGTTCATATTTAATTTAAAAAAACTTCATGCAGGAATCATTTTTTAGACATTTCTCTTGCGTATACTAAGACCATAAGATCACAACAACAGAGATAACATCAAAGTTTACTGATTAATTAAAACTTTTTCATAATAAATGCCAAGTAAAGATTTTCTTTACTTGGCATCCTCCCTTTTCAGGGACTTTTTTTTGCGTTTTTCTATTTCTTGGTTTCTTAAAAACACATCTTGCTTGTTACATGCAAATATCCATGTATACAATTTTTGCTTGCTATGTATGCGTCACTATGCTATACTAAAGTAAGTGTAAACTTATGACATGTATTGTCTGCTTTTTCTGCAGAAAGATCTTCTGCATTTGTCACAAAGCTTATACAAGCATGTTTAAAACAAATATTTCCGAAATGTCAGCGTAGGCATAACTATCTTGTCTGCGCTTTTTTACGGAAGGAGTCAAAATTTGTGCTTGCGCCCGAATTCGCGAGCCGGAAAAGAATGGAGGATTCATTATGAATGATTTTTTCACCGCTGTCGTAGATGCCGTCACAAATATTAACGGAGCGGTCAACAACTTCGTATGGGGCATCCCGATGCTGATACTTTTGATCGGTACAGGTATTCTGATGACCTTACTGACAAAGTTTTTCCAGTTGTCCCACATCGGCCACTGGTTCAAAAACACCATCGGCGGTATTTTCAGCGACAGGCATATCACGAAGCATACCGACAAGGAAGACAAATCCATTTCTCAGTTCCAGTCCTTGTGTACGGCTCTGGCCGCAACCATCGGTACGGGTAACATTGTGGGCGTGGCAAGTGCATTGATTGCCGGCGGCCCCGGTGCCATCTTCTGGATGTGGATTGTTGCTTTCTTCGGCATGATGACAAACTATTCCGAAAATGTACTTGGAATCTATTATCGCCGCAAAAATTCCAAAGATGAATGGTGCGGCGGCGCCATGTATTATCTGAAAGACGGTCTCGGCTCCTATAAAGGCTGCAAACAGATCGGTGCTGTACTGGCAGTATTGTTTTCTATCTTCTGCCTGTTTGCTTCTTTCGGAATCGGCAACATGAGTCAGGTTAATTCCATCTCCGCTAACATGGAAGCTGCATTTTCCATTCCCACCGCAGTTACAGGCATCGCGCTGATGGTTCTGGCTGCTCTTGTCATTCTGGGCGGCCTTAAGAGAATCGCATCCGTTACCGAGAAACTGGTTCCTTTTATGGCGATCGCATACATACTGGGCGCGTTGATGATCTTTTTCGCAAACATTGACCAGTGCGGCGCTGTCTTTTCTGCAATCTTTAAGGGCGCATTCGGTCTGAAGGCCGTAGGCGGCGGCATTGTCGGATCCGGTGTTAAGATGGCTCTCACCTGGGGAATGAAGCGGGGCGTTTTCTCCAACGAAGCAGGTCTCGGCTCTTCCGTTATGGTACATTCCAATTCCAATGTGAAAGAACCTGTACGTCAGGGTATGTGGGGAATTTTTGAAGTATGCGCGGACACCATGATCGTATGTACGCTGACCGCATTTGCAGTACTGTCTTCCGGTATCGTTGATCTGGAAACCGGCGCCGTACTCAGCCAGGCTTCCGGTTCCGCGTTGGTAGGTGAAGCATTTTCCACTATATTCGGCTCCTTCGGATCTATGTTTATCGCCCTGGCGATTCTGCTGTTTGCATTCTCTACAGTGCTGGGCTGGAGCCACTACGGTTCCAAGGCATGGGAATATTTATTTGGTACAAAATCTACGATCGCTTATAAGATCGTATTTATCCTGATGATTTTCATCGGCGCTACCATGAACCTGAGTCTGGCCTGGGATCTCTCGGACACCTTCAACGGACTGATGGCAATGCCCAACCTGATCGGCGTAATCTGTCTGTCACCGATCGTCATGAGAATTACGAAAAACTATGTTGACCGCGTGATCCGCAAGCAGAACGTAAAGCCTATGCTGTCCGTCTTCCCGGAGATTAATGACGAACATGCACAATCATAAAACCTGTTTATAAACGGTCTCTCCATCGGGCCCCAAAACCGGCTCTACCTAGAGGCAAAAAGTCACAATGTATAAATCTTCCATATGATACAGAATGTGGCAGCATCAAAACCGCACAACACGGTTGGCAGGAAACACTCACATATAGTAAAATAAAGACTACGGAACATACCGCAAATTCTTACAAAGGACATCAATCATTGTGAAAAGAAAACGCAAAGTCTTTATCATTCTATGTGTCATATTATTTCTGTCAGCCGTGTTGTATTTTATGCTGGTAAACTTTCTGGTCAGCGCCGCCCTTGTGCCTTCTTTTATGCGAAAACTGGAATCCTTTCAGAGAATCACAGACGAAAGCTACGCGGCCCAGGTGCAGACCTCCGACATCCAGGTAAACCGTCAGCTTGCCCTGAATGAAACCGCCCGGTGGCTGGAAAATACCGCGTCCCGCAAAATTTCCATAACCAGCGAAGACGGGTATACTCTGATAGCTGCAGAATTTCCTGCAAAGGATATCCCGGCTGATACGGCAGATTTGCAAACTGACTCCGCCAGCACGGCAGAACCACAGGAGAACACCTCTGCCACAGCAGATTCTCCGATTAAGAAAAGCAGTTACTGGGCTCTGATCCTTCACGGATACACCGGCTGGAAGGAAGAAATGTATCCTTTTGCCCGCTGGTATCATGAAGAGGGATATCATGTCATTGTACCTGACCTTCGCTGCCAGGGTGAAAGTGAGGGAGATTTTATCGGTATGGGATGGACAGACCACTATGACTGCGGCCTGTGGATTGATTACATATTATCCTGTGATCCGGATGCCCGGATTGTGATCCATGGACAGTCCATGGGCGCGGCAACGGCACTGATGATGACCGGAGAAGAAACGCTGTCAGATCACGTGGACGCAGTAATTTCAGACTGCGCCTACACAGACGCCTATTCCATGTTCGGCGATAAGGTCACGGAATGGTTCGGCCTGCCAGCATTTCCGCTGGTAGATTCCGCCCGGATCGTCCTGCTTCTGCGAGGCGGTTACGATCTCCTGGATGCCTCGGCACTCCATGCCGCAGCCAGAAGCAATACCCCCACGCTTTTTATCCACGGTGCGTCTGATGTCCTGATTTCCCCTCATATGTCGCAGGAAATGTATGAGGCCGCCACATGTCCAAAGGAACTGCTGATCATCGAGGAAGCCGGCCATGCCCAGGCTCAGGATAAAGATCCGGAATTGTATTACGAGATCATAAGAAACTTTTTACTGAAATATATGCAGCATTCAAAAAAGTAATTTGCTTCGCAAATTAACTTTACGAGATTCGCTTTGCGAACTCGAAATATGCGGAGCAATTTCCTAAAAAACTGCCGCCCATAACGGACGGCAGTTATATTTTACTTCTTATGCTTTCCCATCGGAACCAAGAACGTTCTTGATCTTATGAGCAACCATCTCTTTTACAGCCTGACGAGCAGGTTTCAGATACTGACGGGGATCAAAGTGATCCGGATGCTCTGCGAAGTATTTGCGGATATGGCCTGTCATAGCAAGACGAATATCGGAGTCGATATTGATCTTACATACTGCAAGCTCAGCTGCCTTACGAAGCTGCTCTTCCGGAATACCTACTGCATCGGGCATATCGCCGCCGAACTGGTTAACCATCTTAACGAACTCCTGCGGAACAGAAGAAGAACCGTGAAGAACGATCGGGAAGCCAGGCAGACGCTTAATGCACTCTTCCAGTACATCGAAACGAAGCGGAGGCGGAACAAGAATACCGTCAGCATTTCTCGTACACTGAGCTGCCGTAAACTTGTATGCACCGTGAGAAGTACCGATCGCAATCGCAAGAGAGTCACATCCGGTTCTGGAAACGAACTCTTCCACTTCCTCAGGACGTGTATAGGACTCTTTACCAGCCTCTACAACTACCTCGTCCTCAACACCTGCCAGTGTACCAAGCTCAGCCTCTACAACTACGCCTTTGTCATGAGCGTACTCTACAACCTGCTTTGTCAGTGCAATATTATCCTCAAAAGATTTGGAGGATGCATCGATCATAACAGAAGTAAAACCGCCGTCGATACAGGATTTGCACAGCTCGAAGCTGTCGCCGTGATCCAGATGAAGTGCGATCGGAATCTGAGGATTCTCTGCAACTGCTGCCTCTACTAACTTAACCAGATATGTGTGGTTAGCGTAAGCACGTGCTCCTTTGGAAACCTGAAGGATAACCGGGCTGTTCAGTTCGCCTGCCGCCTCTGTGATACCCTGAACGATCTCCATGTTGTTCACATTGAATGCACCAATCGCATAACCGCCATTGTATGCTTTCTCAAACATGTCCTTTGTTGTTACTAATGACATTGTTCTTACCACCTTTCTTAATTTTTATTATTATGACCGGCTGCGTCGCCGGATATGAACTATCGTTCTTATTATACCCCAAAGCATGGCCTTACGCAAACACATTCTGGGAAATTATGGCCAAACCCTTACAGACTTATGGCCGGACCGGAATTATGCCGGATCATGCCCGCGGAATCTTGATATTTAACACCTGCTGCCTGTTTTCAATCACCGCTTTACAGTGGTCTCCGCCGAACTCGCCGTCCAGCGTCCATGAAACAGGGTCTTCGCTCTCCACCACCAGCTTTGATGTCTTAAAGGTATAAATGTGCTCTGATTTCACACGCTTATCCACCAATGCCAGGATGATACTGTTCAGATCCAGCGGATTGGACGGCTTACGGATCAACGTCACCTCAAAAAGTCCGTCGTCCAGCAGAATATTCTGCCCGGTAATCCCCCGGAAACCGCCTACGGAATAGGAATTGGTAACCATCCCATAGAGAAACTCCCCCTCAATCACCTGATCGCTGTACGAAATTTTCAGGGGATAAGCCCGGACGGCCGGAAGCCTCTTGACGCCTTCCACCAGATAGGCCGCGTGCCCCAGGACATTTTTTGCATCCTGCTTTGTCTGATAAGATACGTCCGTAAAAATTCCAAAAGCCGCAACATAGATGAAATTGTCATTGTTAAAGGTACCTATGTCACAGGCAAAATCTTCCCCGGAAACAACAATATCCGCCGCCTTGATCATACTCTTGGGAATCTTCAGGCTGTTGGCAAAATCATTGGTACTGCCCGCCGGAACATAGCCTATGGGAAGCTTTTCCTCACATTTCATCATCCCGCTTACCACCTCGTCAAGCGTACCGTCACCGCCGCTGCATACTACAATATCATATCCCGCACTCCTCTCCTTCACAGCCTTCACCGCATCACCCCGCGCCTGCGTGGGATAGGCAGTCACTTCATATCCGGCCTTTACGAAAATATCTATGATATCCAGCAGATTGCTGCGGATCTGAGCCTTGCCCGCCCGCGGATTATATATAAAAAGCATTCTACGATCCATAACACCCTCCGTTCTCCTGCCTGCGTATGTACTATAATAATATACTATCATTCCAGTAAACGGGAATCAATATGCGCTGACAAAAAAACGAGCAAAAAACGAGCATAGCTCGTTTGCGAGATTCGCTTCGCGGACTCGGATAAGCGGAAGAATTTCCTATACCGGTTAGCGTGTCAAAAGGTGCTTACGAAAGGCTGAGAGGGCAGATTCCATAAAAAAGAGACCTCCCGCAAGGAAATCTCTTCTGAAATTATGCCTTATTAAAATGTCATGCACAGTCTGCTTGTGCCTAGTTTCCGCTCAGGAACTTCTCGATCTCCACTACTGCGGAATTCTCGTCGCTTCCCTCAGCAACCACTGTTACTTCTTCGCCGCTGGCAAGTCCCAGGCTCATCATGCCCATGATGCTTTTCGCATTGACTTTTCTGTCATCGGCATTGATGTACACCGTGCTCTCAAACTGGCTCGCAACCTGCACGAGCATTGCAACCGGTCTGGCCTCCAAGCCAGTCTCCAGTTTGATCTGGATAGATTTTTGAATCATAATATTCTCCTCCTTTATGACCTGATTCCATCAGCAATCTCACTCAACCTGCGTAATCTATGGTTTACACCAGATTTCCCTACAGTCGGTTCCAGATAGCCGCCAAGTTCCTTTAAAGCGGCATCCGGATATTCTAATCGAACCTCCGCCATCTGCCTCAGATTATCCGGCAAATTCTCAAATCCATACTTGTCTCTGATCAAAAGTATGTCTTCGATCTGTTTGGACGCTGCGTTGACGGTCTTGGAGATATTCGCCGTCTCGCAGTTGACGCGCCTGTTAATTGAATTGCGCATCTCTTTGACAATTCTGAGATTCTCCAGATTCATCAGTGATACATGCGCTCCTATGACATTGAGCAGGTCCACAATCCCCGCCCCCTCTTTCAGATAAACCACGTCATATTTCTTGCGCTTAATAACCTTTGCCTCGATCTGAAATTCCTGTATAATATCCTGCAGTTGTTCCGCCTGGGCTCTCTCGCTGCATACAAATTCCAGATGATAGCTTTTCTCCGGATCACTCATTGAGCCGCTGCTTAAAAATGCTCCCCGCAGATACGCCCTTGCACAACAAGAGTTCTTGATCAGCAGTGTGTTCACCGGAGCCTTAAGCTCTATGGGCTTTCCCGCTGTTCCTCCAAGGTGCAGAGCCTGTATCACTTTTCTTTCCGCTTCATCATCGGAAAGCAGCCTGCTCTTCTCCCCCATTACAACATTATCTATATTAAATGTTTTTTTAAGTAATGTAAAGCATTTTCTGGCAACTGCTTCATTTTCCGCATCATAGCTCAAATGCATCCCGTTCCCGCAGGTATGCCCGCCAAGGTGAAGCAGTGCTGCCAGTTCTGCAAGCTGACAATGTCTGGCGGAACTGATCTGCGCCGCCAGTTCTTCTTTCACTGTTCCGGAAAAAGACATTCTTCCCCCATTCCGAAGTGCTGCATCCGGTCGTTTTTCTGCCCTTTTACACTCCCTGTTTGATATCCCTGTGATACAGTTTAACGCCGTAATTCCCGCGTTCTTTCATCACGCCATACAATTCATTGGCCAGCGTAACGCTTCTGTGCTTGCCGCCGGTGCATCCTATGCCGATCACCAGCTGATATTTTCCTTCTTTAATATAATTGGGGATCAGAAAATCCAGCATGTCCGTCAGCTTCTCCAAAAATACCGATGCCTCCGGAAAATTCATCACATAGTCCTGTACTTCCTGATCATTACCAGTCTTATGCTTAAGTTCATCAATATAGAACGGATTCGGAAGAAATCTCACATCGTACACCAGATCGGCATCCGCCGGAATCCCGTTCTTAAATCCGAAAGACAAAAGCGTGATCATCAACGAATTGTACTCTTCATTGCGCACAAAAATATGGTCGATCTCTTCTTTCAACTCCCTGGTCAGAAGATTGGAAGTGTCAATCACATAATCCGCTTTCTGCTTGATCTCCTGTAAAATCGCCCTCTCTTTACAAACACCCTCTTCCACCCTGCCATCCGGTGAAAGAGGATGCATGCGCCGGCTCTCCTTGTAACGTTTCAGAAGCACAAGATCTCCGGCATCCATAAAAAGAATCTCAAACAGATATCCGTTTTCCCGCAGCTTGTCCAGAACCCTCTGTGCATCTCCAAAAGGCTGGTCGGCACGCACATCCAGTCCCAGCGCAACTTTATTGATCTCACCGTTGGGCGTGGCCACCAGTTCCACAAATTTCTCAATCAGCGGTACCGGCAGATTATCCACGCAGTAAAATCCCACATCCTCCAGCATTTTCATGGCCGTTCGTTTCCCGGAACCGCTCATTCCGGTGACCACCACAAACCTCATAACGCTATCTCCCCGTATCTTATTGTTAACGACATTAAATTTCACTTACAGTTCTGCAAAAGCTTCCGCATATGACTCTGGCAAAAACCAGAACCAGAAACCAGTCATGTCGTTTGCTATATCTCTTTATGATCAGGTATACATTTGTTAACCTTATGTCGCACTTGCCTGAATTACATAACTACTTTTACAGACAATTCAGCTTGTTAAAAATCTCCAAGAAAAACAATCTCCGGCTCAAGCGTGACATGAAACCGCGTCTTGACCCGCTCCTGAACTTCCTCGATTACTTCTTTGATATCCGCCGCCGTGGCCTTCCCCGTATTGACGATAAAGCCACAGTGCTTATCCGATACCTGTGCACCGCCGATCCGGTATCCCCTCATGCCTGCGTCCATAATCAGTTTGCCTGCATAATTGCCCTCTGGCCTTTTGAACGTACTGCCTGCGCTGGGATACTCAAGAGGCTGTTTGCTTCTGCGAAGCTGCGCCAGTTCTTCCATCCTTGCACCAATCGCCTCCCGGTCACCTTCCGCAAGCTGCAGTACCACTTCCAGAACAATAATCGGCCTGTTTTTGATGGCGCTGGTACGATAACCGAATTCCATGGTCGCATTATCCAGTGTGAGGATCTGTCCCTCACGGTCCAGGCCCCGGACTGACTCCACAATCTGCTTCATCTCTCCGTCGTAAGCGCCCGCATTCATCACCACGCCGCCGCCGATACTTCCCGGTATGCCTGCTGCAAATTCCATGCCGGTGAGTCCGTTTTCTCTGGCTGCCGCTGCAATTCTTGAAAGCAGTGCCCCGGCTTTTGCCGTAATCCGCGTGCCCTCTACCCGGATCTCTTCCATCTGCCCGTCAAGTTTCAGTACAATACCTCTGTAGCCTTTATCGCCGACCAGAAGATTACTGCCGTTACCCAGAATAAAATATTCCTGCTCGATCCGGTTCAGATAGGGAACCAGCTTCACCAGTTCCTCCTCGTCCTGTATCAAAATAAGGCATTCCGCCTCCCCGCCCACGCGGAAAGTCGTATACTTACTCAAAGGCTCCTGAAACAAAATACGTTCCGCCGGAACAACTGTTTTAATATATTCATACATTGATGCGCTCAATACCTGTACCGTCCGTTCCACAGATTTATTTCCTACTCTATTTATATTCGGCTCCGCCGGCGGTGCTACCAGTGCACCTTTTTTCTCTGGTTTATATCCTGATCTTAGAATAATCCATTATAATGTAAATTATGTATTACGGCACATTTCCGCCTTGAGAAATCTCAAATCCGTGCTAGTCAATCACCATCTTGGCCGCGCCGTAGATTCCTGCATCATTTCCCAGCGTAGCCAGCGCGAACTGTGTGTCTTTGCAGCCATGGAACACCGTTTTCTCAAAAGCAGGACGGATGTAATCAAACAAAACCTCTCCGGCTTTGGACACACCGCCGCCGATCACAAAAATCTCCGGATTGACAACGCCTGCGATCACCGCAAGGGCTTTGCCCAGATATTCCCCGAACTGCTCCGCCACCTCAATTGCAAGCGCGTCACCGGCTTTCACTGCGTCAAATACCGTCTTGGCAGACACTTCACCCTGTCTGAGCATACTGTCCTGTTCGCTGTCCTGTAATTTCCTGTTGGCCAGCCTTGTAATACCTGTAGCGGAAGCATACTGTTCCAGACAACCGTAATTTCCACAATTGCAGGCTTTCTCCTCTGCATCCTCCACATGAATATGACCGATCTCTCCGCCGGAGCCGTTGGAGCCTGCCACGACCTTCCCATTGATAATGATGCCGCCGCCGACACCCGTGCCCAGCGTCACCGCAACCAGATCCTTATGACCCTGTCCGCCGCCTTTCCACATCTCGCCCAGCGCTGCCACATTGGCGTCATTACCGCCTTCTACGCGCATATTGTCCAGAAGAGCAGTAAGCTCTTTTTTCAAATTCATCTCGGACCATCCCAGATTGACAGCCTTGTGGATGACACCTTCACTGTCAACCGGTCCCGGCGCGCCCACACCCACGCCTGCCACATCTTCTTTTACGATGGATTTCTCAAACATTTTATTCTTGATACTGTCCGCAATATCCGGCAGAATATTGCATCCGCCGTTCTCTGTCCTGGTCGGAATCTCCCACTTGTCCAGCACGTTGCCGTTTAAATTAAAAAGTCCCAGTTTGACTGTCGTACCGCCTACGTCTACTCCAAATACATAATTTGCCATAATACCCATCCTCTCTTCCCGCTATATGCGTATTCCTCATTATCCCCGCGGTTCTATGCGCTTCCTGCTTCCGGTCTTCATGCCCGCCGTCAGGATTCCGTTCCACAAAAATCTTCCTTAATCCTCTCCGTCGCGCTTGCCTGCCAGAGAGTTCTGCACACGCTTATACAACTCCTGTGCAGCATTGTATCCCATCTTCTTCTGACGGTGGTTGACTGCCGCCGACTCACAGATGATCGCCAGATTACGTCCCGGCCTGATCGGTATGCTGTGGCAGACTACCTTATTGCCCAGATATTCCGTATACTCCTCTTCCAGACCCAGACGGTCATATTCCTTCTCCTTGTCCCAGTCTTCCAGCCGGATGACCAAATCTATGTTCTGCGTATCCCTGACGCTGGAAGCACCGAACAACGCTTTCACGTCCACGATACCGATACCTCTCAGCTCAATAAAATGCTTGGTGATATCCGGCGCGGAACCGACCAGTGTGTCCTCGCTGACTCTCCGCAGTTCCACCACGTCATCCGTGACAAGACGGTGTCCTCTCTTGATCAGCTCCAAAGCCGCCTCCGACTTACCGATGCCGCTCTCGCCCGTGATCAGTACGCCTTCACCGTAAACGTCCACCAGAACGCCATGCACAGAAATACACGGAGCAAGCTTCACATTCAACCATCTGATAACTTCCGCCATGCAGGCAGAAGTTGCCTTCTTCGTCATCAAAAGCGGAACCCCGTACTTCACTGCCGTAGCCCGGAAAAGATCATTAGGATGCAGTTCTCTGCAGAAAATGATGCCGGGAATCGGGTTGTTGAGAAGCTTTTCGTATATCTCGATCTGTCTCGCTTCATCAAGACCGTTCATATAAGAGTATTCCACAAATCCCACCACCTGCAGCCGGGTGGTCTCAAAATGCTCGAAATAACCTGCGATCTGCAATGCAGGTCTGTTGATATCCGGTTGTGTAACATTGATTTTGGAGATATCAATCTCCGGTGTGAGATTTTCCAACTTGAATTTGTCGATGACTTTGGTTAAACTGATGCTTGCCATATCCTTCTCCTTATGATTGTTAGTGCCGCTGACCACGGCTTGTTTGGAAATGTGAATGCATTACAAGATACTCCGTGTCCCATGGGGCCGCGGAATCTTTGTATATTGTAGCATATATGAGAGATGTTAGCAATTGTTTGTGCCTTATTGCGGCACGGCTGGACGGGTACTGGTTACAATTCACACCTATGCCAGATTTCGCATTAATTTACGGTTATCCAGATCAGAATACCTTAATTAATACACTTTCCATCTTTTACCGTAATGATACGGTCACAGTTTCTGGTGAGCTCCATATTATGAGTAACAAAAATGATGGTCTTATCCATTTTTTCCGAAAAAAGCCGCAGCAGGTTTACCACAGCCTGCGTATTCTTACTGTCCAGATTTCCGGTAGGTTCGTCTGCCAGAATGATGTCCGGACCGCTCAGAAGAGATCTGAGAACAGCCGTTCTCTGCTGCTCTCCGCCGGACAACTGTGCGGGGAACACGTTTTTCTTTTCGCTGAGCTTTAACATCTCCAAAAAGCTGTCAATGCGTTTCCCGTCAATTTCTTTTCCCTTTAGCTGAAAAGGCAGAATGATGTTCTCATAGACAGTCAGTTCATCAATCAGATTATAATCCTGAAAAATAAATCCCACCCGCCTGCGCCGGTATAAAGTTCTCTGCCGCTCATCAAAATCCGATATCACTTCCCCGGCAACAGTGATGGTTCCTTCGCTTACATAATCCATGCCGCCGATCAGGTTAAGGAGCGTTGTCTTACCACTGCCCGAATCCCCCACGATCCCCACGAATTCCCCTTTTTTCAAGCTGATGTTCACCCGGTTAAGTACCCGGATGCTGCCCCATCGGTTTTCATATATTTTACTTACATCTGTTACTTCGACCACAGTTTCCCTTTTCACCCTCCATTTTCCCCTTTCCATATTAATGCTGCCACACAAAATTCCTGTCCCTCAACATCCCCGTATCCTGTCCAGGAAATTCTCCTTCCGGTCCATCAAACCATAAGCTGTCCAGGGGACCAGAACTGCCGCGGCACATCCCACCATTGCAAATACCAGATAAATGCCCGGATAAATCTCATATTTTATATAAGGCTGCCTCAACAGATTTTCGATCAGAAACCAGACTCCGGGAACTGCCAGCAGGATACCCGACACAAATCCCCCGGCCATATACAGCATTCCTTCTTTCGCAAGCATCTTTCTGATCTCTGACTCCTTTGTTCCCATACTCTGCAAAATCGCAAATTCTCTGCTCCTGCTGTAAATACCTGCCGCCGTACAATTGATAAAATTCAAAATACCCATAGACAGCAGGATCATGCTTAAAACAAATCCGGCCAGCTTCAAACCGCCTATGTACTCTTCCGCATCTCTGGCTGCCGTTTTGGCTGACCGGAAGGCAAGATGACCGCCCCCGGAACCACCCTCTCCTGCCGGACGATTCTCCAAAGCCTCATCCCACATTTCATGAAAACCTTCCTCCACATCAAAAGCATACAGATAATAACCCTCGCGCTTTTCCTTTTCCCGCCATTCTTTCATGGGCAGATACAGGCTTCCTGCATAGTTCTGCCCCGGCAGACTCAGGGAATAAGGCAGTCCTTCCACTACTGCCATAACCTTGTAAATTCCCTCTTCTCCACTCCGAAAGGAAATTGTCACCTGATCTCCGGGCTCATAGCAGGCTGCATTTTCTGTATTCCCATCGCTCAGGATCGGATTCAGCAGCACATATTTTCCTGAATGTAACAGCTCCAGGTTGATTTCTCCCCTTATGGGTTTTAGTTTTTGCAGCAGCATATCATCCAGACCATATACATCTGTCCACATTTTGCCCGGCGTGTCATAAGCATTCTCCCCGGCAATGTTGACAAAATGCTCCCACACCTCCTCCGAAGGCTCAAGGCAGATCCATGACGTGGAGCCGCCGCCATGTGCTTTGACTCCGGGAAACTCTTTGTATACCGCAATGTCTTCTTCCATAGTCCGTTCATATGTAATCGGATTCAGGCCCGGACTTGTAAAAACAGGTTTCCTGGCAAAAATATAATCCGCGTCTATATCCCCTTTTACATACTCCTCCACGTCAAATCCTGCCGCCATGGTATAAAATATGCCGGCCAGAAGAATACTCAGTGCAATGGACACCCACACCTTTAATACTTTCGCCTTACTGTTCGCAAAACAGCGCACCGCAAGCTTTCTCAGGCAGTCCTTTTCATCCGCCGCTTTTACCGGCCTGATTTTTCCCGTATATCTCTTCAACTCTATGGGGGACGCTTTCCCGGCAAGCTTCATCGGCTTCCGCTCACTGAGTTTGACCGTCGCATAGGAAAAAGTAAGGGATAAAACAAAAATCCAGCCGTTTCCTTTTCTCTGAATCTGCAGAGATGTCCCTGCATTTAAAATGCCCGGCAGCGCCGTCCTGCAAAAAGCATATGCCACAGGCAGCGCCGGAAAAGCGGCCAGCAGAAAAAGAAGGTTGTTTTGCCGACGAATCAGCCCCTCGATCTCTTTTCCGGTTATTCCGTTGGTGGAAAGCCTGCCGTAAAACCTCGCATCCCTCGAAAGGGATATTTGAAAAATATTAGAAATGAAAAGATACCCCATCATCATAATAAAAAACAGTATCCCGAAAATTGCCGCCCAGGTGCCTGCACTCATGCCGTCAAACGGGGAAACTTCATTCAGAAAAAATGTTCCATCCTGCATGTCAAGCCCTTCTTCCTCTGCCAGCATAGACGCCAGACGCCTCACATTACCATGGGAAGAAAACATGACCCCCGCAATTTGATAAGTTGCATTCTTCGGATCAATGCCACGCTGTCTTAAGTCCTCAAACACCTCTTCCCGAAAATCATCTGATGTCAGCACCACATGCAGAGGCTGTGCCGCTCTCTCATATACACCAACAACCGTAAAAAAGTCTGAGTATTCTTTTTCCTCAATGTAATAGGTCATTTCAATCCTGCAACCTGCCTCTGATGCCGTTTCATGCGGCCAGTCTGCCTCTGACACAAGCCCGCGGTCTCTCAGGTACTGATCCGATACCACGATCTCATGAGCGCTTTGAGGCATACGCCCCTTTACAGGATTATACCGCATCCATTGTGCCATCCTGTCCTCGAAACAGAACAACTGAATGCCGCCTGCACCCGAAGGCTCCATGGTTTCCGCCAGCCGGATGCCCAGACCCGCATCCTTCACTCGCCTGCTGACTTTGATCCTTTCATATTCCTCCTGCGTCACAACAAAGGAGGCGTCTGCCAGCATGGGCGAAGATGCCCGCAGCATTTCTTCCGCGGCATCAAACACGAAGAGCAGCGTGGCAAAGACTGTAACAAATAGAACAGTCGTAAAAAAGACTGCGGCTATAACGCAGATGCTTTTACCCTTTTCCCGAAGAGCCTTTCTGACGGGAATCTTTGTTAATACGCCTGTCATCCTATTCCCCCTTCCCTGTTCCCGTTTTCCAGCATGGCCATTTTACATTGATACAGAATCTGATCATGAATGACCTCCATAATGATCATATAGAAAAACGAAAGAATAACACCCGCCATAAAAGGACCGGACTGCCAGATCTGTTTAGGATCGCTGAGAATCCTTACACCATTGACCAGCGAAACAAAAAGCGCGATCAGGACAATCAGTTTTTTCGCATATTCTACCGTACAGATGATTTTGTCCATCTCGCCCGCGCTGTATTTTCTTATCTTCAACCAGCATCCATATCCGGCTATGTATCTGGTGAATGCTCCCGTAACGCCCATAATCAAAAAGAAAATTGCTGTCATATAAAAAATAGTAGGAAGATGAAAAAAGAGCCGCATATTAATTCTACCCGCGATATGTGCCATCGTTAACAACATGCCGCCGGCCACCACCAGCACACTGCAAAGCACGCCCATGCTTCTGCTTATTTTTGTCTGCTTTATCTCGTCCAGTTCCTGCACCAGACCAATTACATTATCCTCCGTCTTCCTGATAAACTCGCTTTCTGAAATTTCCTCACCTGCCAGCAATTCATTAATCGTTATTTTCAGGATATCACAGACCGTCTGCAAAAGTGCCACATCAGGCAGCCGTATTCCCGTCTCCCATTTGGAAACGGTCTTGTTGGACACACCTACCAGCTCCGCAAACCGGAGCTGTGTCAGTTCCTGCTCTTTTCTTTTTCGGGCAATAAATTCCCCGATCTTGATCTGATCCATCTGTATATACCCCCTCTTCCATATTTGATCCGCCAGTTTTTTCTGCATTAACCAGTATGATTCCTGCCACTTATACTATACTCTTTTTAATCACTGTAATCATTTGAATTTATGGAGAATCGTTCTCCGTTTTGTGGAATTAAAGCATAGTATCTGAAAATCGGAAATAATACAAGAATTTTACAGTTATGCCAGAAAAAAACCACCATGCCAGATTAACTGCCATGATGGTTCAATATTGACTTCTATGCAGTGCTTCCGCACTCGTCTTCCCGTATCTGTCCGGTCGATGTTATCGCTCCCCCTTCTCCTCCCTCCGGAAAAACTCAAAAATCTGCTTTCCGATATGCTCCGGAATCTCCGGCACCTCGCATAACTGTTCCACTGACGCTTCTTTAATTTCATGAATGGATCCGAAATGTCTCATCAGCGCCTTGCGTCTGGCCGGTCCTACCCCCGGAATCTCATCCAGAACTGATTTGACCTGAGCCTTGGAGCGCAAAGAACGATGATACTCAATGGCAAATCGGTGCGCCTCATCCTGTATTCTCGTGATCAGTTTGAATCCTTCCGAGTGCGTGTCAATAGGAATTTCCACGTTATGATAGTACAGCCCTCTGGTACGGTGATTATCGTCCTTGACCATACCGCAGACCGGAATGTCCAGTTGCAGTTCTTCCAGCACCTGCAAGGCAATGTTGACCTGTCCTCTGCCGCCGTCCATCAGGAGCAGGTCAGGAAATTTGGTAAAGCTTCCGAATTCATGATCCACTTCCCTCCGATTCAGTTCTTCTTTCTCTTCCATACCGTGCACAAACCGCCTGGTAAGCACTTCTTTCATACATGCATAATCATCCGGCCCCGCCACGGACTGGATACGGAACTTCCGGTAGTCGCTGCGCTTCGCCTTCCCTTTCTCGAAAACGACCATGGAGCCTACATTGGCAAAGCCGCTGATATTAGAAATATCGAAGGCTTCCATGCGGCTCACCTGTTCCAGATCAAGCAGCGCCGCAATCTCTTTTACCGCACCTATGGTTCTTCCCTCTTCCCGTTTGATCCGTTCTTTATCCTGGCTGAGCACGAGATGAGCATTCTGCGCCGCCAGTTCCACAAGCTTTTCCTTTGCACCTTTTTTGGGCACACGGATATAGACTCTGCCGCCCTTTCGGGTGCTGAGCCATTTCTCCAGAATCTCAATGTCCGCGATCTCCTCCTGCAGCATCAGTTCACGGGGAATATAGGGCGTGCCTGCATAAAACTGTTTGACAAAATCCAGCAGGATCTGGGCGCTGTCATATCCCTGTACATGGGTCATATAAAAATGCTCCCGCCCGATCAGCTTGCCGTCCCGCACGAAAAACACCTGCACCACCGCGTCGGTCTCGTCCTTTGCCAGTGCCAGGATATCTTTGTCCTCTCCGTCACTGTCTGTAATCTTCTGCTTTTGGGCAACACTTTTCACACTGTTATAGAGATCTCTGTATCGTATGGCGTCTTCAAATTCAAGATTTTCCGACGCACTTGTCATTTTTTCTTCCAGATTTTTTAAAATAGGCTTATAATTGCCGTTCAGGAAATCCAGCGCCTGCTCCACCCGTTCCCGATACTCCTCTTTACTGATATAGCCCTGACAGGGTGCAGTACACTGTTTGATATGGTAGTTCAGACAGGGGCGTTCCAGCCCGATATCCCGTGGAAGTCTGCGGTTACAGGTCTTTAGCTGATAGAGTTTATTCATCAGGTCAATGGTATCCTTCACCGCCGCCGCGCTGGTATATGGTCCGAAATATTTGGAACGGTCTTTTTTCATCTCTCTGGAAAAAAGAATCCGCGGGTATTCTTCACCCATGGTCACTTTGATATAAGGATAGGTTTTGTCATCCTTCAGCATGGTATTGTATTTCGGGCTGTATTCTTTGATCAGATTATTCTCAAGCACCAGCGCTTCCAGTTCGGAATCTGTCACAATATACTCAAACCGTGCGATCTGCTGAACCATCTTATCAATCTGCGGTCCCCTTCCCACGATCTTGCGGAAATAAGAGCGGACGCGGTTGTGAAGGTTCACCGCTTTTCCTACATAAATGATGGTATCGGCCTCATCGTGCATAAGATAAACGCCGGGCGAATTGGGGAGTTTTTTTAATTCTTCTTCAAAATCAAACATATCCTGTTCCTTTTTATGTTTTATAGCCGTTTTATCAATTTACGCTTTAACGGCTTACTCTTTTTATATTAATAGAATAAACAGGGCAAAGTCAATTGCCGAAGCTGACTTTGCCCTGTAACATAGCATTCTTTTATTTATGGCCATCTCTGTCGCTGCGTGGTTCCGGTGCCTGGGAAAACCGTCCCCGGTTCTCCGGCTGCGGCTGTGTCGGCGGCATCCAGCGCTGTTCCCGGCCGTTCTGCTGTTCCGGCTGCCCGGCTGCAGACTGCGGCGGCATCGACTGTCCGTTTTCCAGAACCTGCTGGTATCCCTGTACTGATTCCTGTGGTGTCACGGGCCGTCCTGTTCCCAACGGCTGTGACTGTTCCGGCATCTGATTCCGGGGCTGTACCGGCCAGTTTCCTGTGCTCTGCGGCTGGCCTTGCATCCACCCTTGCACCGGCTGACTATCTGAATTCTGGCCGGGCTGGCCATACATCTGGTTCTGGGACTGTACCGGCTGGCCGCCTGCAAACTGTGACGGCTGACCGTACATCTGCTCCTGCGGCTGTACTGTCTGGCCGCCTGCAGACTGTGACGGCTGACCATACATTTGTTCCTGCGGCATCACTTGCTGGCCGCCTGCAGACTGTGACGGCTGACCATACATTTGTTCCTGCGGCGGTACTGTCTGGCCGCCTGCAGGCTGAGGCTGTGCTCCCGCGGAAGTTCCCGCTTCTTCAGCCTTTGTTTCGTCTTTTTTGCCTTCTTCCGTATTCTCCTCCGGTTCCGGAAGTCCTTTTTCCTTGCGGAAGATCTTCATGAATTCCTTACCGGTGATGGTTTCTTTTTCGATCAGGTGAGCCGCCAGTTTATCCATGATCTCACGGTTCTCTTTGAGCAGTTTCTTCGCCTGCTTATAGCTGTCACGCAGAAGCTTCATAACCTCCGAATCAATATCCGCCGCCGTCATCTCGGAACAGGTCAGAGATGCCCGGCCGTCCAGATACTGACTTTCCACCGTAGCAAGACCCATCAATCCGAATTTCTTGCTCATACCGAAGCGGGTGACCATATTGCGGGCTATGCTGGTCGCCTGTTCAATATCATTGGCCGCCCCTGTCGTGACGGTATCAAACACAATCTCCTCTGCCGCCCGGCCGCCAAGCAGTCCTACCAGCCTGTCACGCAGTTCCGCTTCCGTATCCAGATACTTCTCTTCTTCAGGCACATGCATGACATAACCCAGGGCACCCATGGTTCTGGGCACGATGGTGATCTTCTGTACCGGCTCGGAATTCTTCTGCAGTGCGCTGACCAGCGCATGGCCGACTTCATGATAGGAAACGATCTTGCGTTCTTCCTTGCTCATGATCCGGTCTTTCTTCTCTTTTCCTACGAGTACCTGCTCTACCGCGTCAAAAAGATCCTTCTGGCTCACATACTCTCTGCCTGTCTTAACGGCATTGATTGCCGCCTCGTTGATCATATTTGCGAGATCGGATCCCACCGCGCCGGAAGTCGCCAGCGCAATTTCGTTCAGATCCACCGTTTCATCCATCCGTACATCTTTGGCATGTACCTTCAGGATCTCCACTCTTCCTTTTAAATCGGGTTTATCTACAATGATTCTTCTGTCAAAACGACCGGGACGGAGCAATGCCTTATCCAGAATCTCCGGTCTGTTCGTCGCCGCAAGGATGATAATACCCTTCTTGCCGTCAAAACCGTCCATCTCGGACAAAAGCTGGTTCAGCGTCTGCTCACGCTCCTCATTTCCGCCGCCGTACTTCGTATCCCTGCTCCGTCCGATGGCGTCTATTTCATCAATAAATACGATACAAGGTGCATTTTTCTCCGCTTCCTTAAACAGGTCCCGTACACGGGAAGCGCCCACACCCACATATAATTCTATAAAGTCAGAACCGGACAGGGAAAAGAAAGGAACATGTGCCTCTCCTGCCACTGCCTTGGCAAGCAGTGTCTTACCTGTACCGGGAGGTCCCACCAGAAGCGCTCCCTTGGGCAGCCTGGCACCGATCTTGGAATATTTCCCCGGATTATGCAGAAAGTCCACAACTTCTACCAGGGACTCTTTCGCTTCATCCTCTCCTGCCACATCCTGAAATGTGATGCCCGTTTCTTTCTGCACATAGGCCTTGGCATTACTCTTGCCCACGCCCATGGGCCCGCCTTTGCCGCCCATCCGTCGAAACAGCAGACTCAGCAGTCCCCACATTAATAAGATGGGCAGAATATAGTACAGCAGTACCGTCATAATAATACTGGAACTGTCAGAGGTCTGCTTGTTCACATCAATGTTGTGTTCCAGCAGCCGCTGTGTCAGCGTATTGTCATCTTCCATCCTGCCTGTATAATATGTCATACTGCCCAGGCTGTAACCGTACATAAAAGGAGAAGTCTGCTTCTGTGCTTTCGGGTAGATGATGATACGATCCGACTCCACCGTCACACTTTCCACTTCTCCGTCCTCAACCATTTTCACAAAGGAATTATATGTGATTTCCTGATTGCTTGCACCTGTCAGCATCTTCATAAACATACTGATACAGATCAGCGTGATGACCGCGGCAGCCACAAGCATGATCAGGCTCTGCTTCCGGGGATCATTCCCGCCGTTTCCCGGTCCGCCGGAGCCGCCGTTATTACTGCCATTTCCCGGTCCGCCGGGACCGCCCGGGCCACGGCCCTGTCCGCCGTCATATTGATTCAAATTATCATCCATGAGGGATCCTCACTTTCGTTCTGCTATATTTTAAAATGATATGATAAATCGTTACATGTTTCCATGAAATATTCACAGCAGCTGCACGGAAACTGAACTATCTACAATATTTAAGACTATATCTAGTATATAGAAGGAAAAATCATAAATCAATATGAGAATTATGAATTTATGAACACAAGTATAAAAGAATTATAAAGTTTTTTACAAAATTTGACCTTTGCAGTAGATTTTTCCTGTCCGTTCATTGTATAATAATTGATATATGGTTTTTAACTGTAACTATTCAGAGATCTGATCTCAAATAGTTATTTTTCGTTACAGAAAGGCAAGGGCATATAATGGCAGTAAAATACGTATTTGTAACAGGCGGCGTTGTTTCCGGTCTCGGCAAAGGCATTACAGCCGCTTCACTGGGAAGATTATTAAAGGCACGCGGCTATAAAGTCACGATGCAGAAGTTTGACCCCTATATCAATATCGATCCCGGAACGATGAATCCGATCCAGCACGGTGAAGTTTTTGTCACGGAAGACGGTACGGAAACCGATCTTGATCTTGGTCATTATGAGCGTTTTATCGATGAAAATCTGGACAAGAATTCCAATGTGACCACAGGAAAGGTTTACTGGTCAGTACTGCAGAAAGAGCGGCGCGGTGACTACGGCGGCGGAACCGTACAGGTTATCCCGCACATTACCAACGAGATCAAAAGCCGTTTCTACCGCAACTTTACAGACGAGGACACGCGCATTGCCATTATTGAGGTGGGCGGTACGGTAGGTGATATCGAAAGCCAGCCTTTCCTTGAATCCATTCGTCAGTTCCAGCATGAAGTAGGCCGGGACAACGCGATTCTGATCCATGTAACGCTGATTCCCTATTTAAGCGCTTCTCAGGAGATGAAGACCAAGCCTACCCAGGCCAGCGTGAAAGAACTGCAGGGTATGGGGCTTCAGCCGGATATTATCGTATGCCGCAGCGAGCACCCTTTAGATCAGACTTTAAAAGATAAAATCGCACTCTTTTGTAATGTGCCAAGCAACCGTGTATTACAGAACCTTGACGTAGAGCATCTTTACGAGGCGCCTCTTGCTATGGAAGAGGAACATCTGGCACAGGTAGCCTGTGACTGCCTGAAACTGGATTGTCCGGAACCGGATCTTACAGACTGGAAGGCCGTGGTAGAATCATTGAGAACTCCCTCCAGCGAAGTGACCGTTGCCCTTGTAGGTAAGTATACCCAGCTTCATGACGCTTATATCAGCGTTGTCGAAGCATTAAAACACGGCGGCATCTCCAATCGCTGCGTGGTGAATATAAGATGGGTTGACTCTGAGATCGTAACAAAAGATAATGTAAACGAACTCCTGGCCGGCGTTAACGGCGTACTCGTGCCCGGCGGCTTCGGAGACAGAGGAATCGAGGGCAAAATACACGCCATTACCTATGCAAGAACAAACAACATCCCTTTCCTGGGACTTTGTCTCGGTATGCAGCTGGCTATTGTAGAATTTGCCAGAAATGTGCTCTCCTATAACGATGCCCACAGCATAGAACTTGACCCTTCCACAACCCATCCGGTGATCGCACTGATGCCTGACCAGAACGGCGTGGAAGATATCGGCGGCACTTTACGTCTCGGATCCTATCCCTGTGTACTCGACAAGACTTCCAGGGCATACGAACTCTACGGTGAGGAGACTATTCACGAAAGACACAGACACCGCTATGAAGTAAACAATGATTACCGCGCAGTGCTCACAGAACACGGCATGAAGCTGTCAGGTTTATCACCAGACGGACGAATTGTGGAAATGTGCGAGCTGCCGGAACATCCTTTCTTCGTGGCGACACAGGCTCATCCCGAATTGAAGTCAAGACCCAACAGACCCCATCCGCTGTTCAGAGGATTTGTGGCCGCAGCGCTTCAAGACAAATAAAAAACGAGCATAGCTCGTTTACGAGATCTGCTTCGCAGCCTCGAATAAGCGGAGGAATTTCTTATACCATAAAGAAAGAGGGCAGAACCATATCTCATGATTCTGCCCTTATTGCATCTAACGTATATTACATACTCTACCACATCCCTGTGCTAAAGGAAGAGCTAAATATATTTTTGTGCCTGCTCCTCGGACATACCAAACTGCTCCGCGATAGCTTCACAAATCTGCTGTATGGGAATGTTCAGTTTTTTCATGGCAGCAGCCATAGCCCTGATTCCTTCTTTCCTTCCCTCTTCTCTTCCATCCTCAATTAATTCTTCAATCACACCACCCACATTGATTTCCTCCTTTTCCTTTCTCTTAAATATCATATCCGACAATTTTCTGAACCTGTCAGCAGACTCAGTGCCTTGCATGTTTCCTCATCCATTTTCTGGCATTCTCCCCATACAACCTCCTGTTCCTCCTTTTCGCGGACAGGAAGCCTTCTTCCGAAACATCCTGCCCTATTCAATTATATAATTGGAATAAAAGCACGATTTCGTCAGATGCCCTTTCGGACGGGACTGCATAAAAATATATGCAAATTGATTTATTGAAATGAAATATATGCTTTTTCGACATTGTAGCATATCCTTGCCTGTTTGTCACTATATTTATTTAACGCAAAAACATACCATCTATATAAACAGGATTACAACTCTCTATCCAAAGAACATGCATTCAAAAATCCTTTTTAACAATTGGAAATGTCCATGTCAGGGTATGCCGAAAAAAAGAAGTCAGGCCCGAAAACCTGACTTCTCCGTTTTCCTGTTTCCAATTGAAAAATCAGAGATTTTTCAATTTACTCTTCCAGCGCATTCAGCTTATCCACAAGCGCCTGAATATCCGCCATGGTAACTTTTCCCGTAAAACTGATGGGACCGCGCAGCGGCAGATATTCCTCCATTGCCGTGTTCATCTCATCCGTAATAGCCTCACTGGCAGCACTGCTTTCAGGCTCCTCCGGCTTCTCGCCAAAAAATCCGCCTTTCAAAACATCCTGCACGATAGCCCACGCTCTGGGATCACGCTTCACATCCCCCATAGTCGTATCTGTCGTATATACGAAGGGAAGCTTCACTGTGGACTCCACCGTCACCGTCTTCGTCAATACGATGTCTCTGGAAGATTTGCCGATCATAATGTCAAATTCTCCACTTTCCACATGCCAGTCATGAATTCTCACGCTGTAATAAGCAAAAGCCTTTTTATCCAGAACAAAGGTCACAGTCTTTGTCTCACCCGGTGCAAGTTCCACTTTGGCAAAATCCCGCAGTTCTTTTACCGGACGGATCACTGTGCTCTCTTTGTCGGCCACATAAAGCTGAACCACTTCCTTGCCTGCCATACTGCCTGTGTTCGTCACATTTACAGATACCTTCAATGTATCCGTGTCTTTTAACTGCTCTTTATCCACTGTCAGATCAGAATATTCAAATGTAGTATAAGACAAACCGTAGCCGAAGGGGAAGAGCACATCCATCTTCTTCTTATCATAGTAACGGTATCCCACAAAAATACCTTCACGGTACTCCACCACATCACCTTCACCGATATAGGACAGATAGGACGGATTGTCCTCCAGTCTGAGGGGGAAGGTCTCCGGAAGCTTCGCACTGGGATTGACCTTGCCGAACAGAATATCACATACCGCGCCGCCCACTGCCTGGCCGCCAAGATATGCTTCCACAACACCTTTTACCTTATCGATCCAGGGCATCTCCACCGGCGAACCGTTGTGAAGAACCACTATTGTATTCGGCTGAACCGCCGCCACCTTCTCAATCAGTTCATTCTGACAGTCGGGCATAGCCAAATGCTTTCTGTCGAAGCCCTCAGATTCAAATTTATCCGGCAGACCCGCAAAGATTACTGCCACATCCGCATTTTTCGCTGTCTCTACAGCCTCTGCCAGAAGCTTATCGTCAGTTTTATCTTCCTTATCATCAAAGCCCTGTGCGTAAGTGACATTCAGTCCCTCTGCCGCTTCCAGTGCAGAAGTGATCTTATGGCTGTTGATATGGGAACTGCCGCCGCCCTGATAACGGGGTGACTTTGCATATTTGCCGATAAAGGCCGTCTTCTGTTGATCGGATAAAGGCAGCACACCGTCATTTTTCAGAAGAACAATGGTCTCCTCTGCTACCTTACGCGCCATTTCATGATCTTTATCTTTATCGAATACGGCATTCTTATCGCGATTCTCCTCATAGCGGAAAACGATATTCAAAATGTGCTCTACCGTCTCGTCCACTACGCCCTCGTCCAACTCGCCGCTGAGCACTGCACCCACAATCAGCTTATCGTTAACGCCCAAAGAACCCGGCATTTCCAGATCCAGCCCGGCCTTCAAATCTTCCACACGGTTATTGACTGCACCCCAGTCGCTCATGACATATCCGTCGAATCCCCACTGATTCCGCAGTGTCTCTGTCAGATAAAGATGATTCTGGGCGGCATAGGTGCCGTTGATCTTATTGTAAGAACACATAACTGTCCACGGTTTTTCCTTCTTGACCGCACCTTCAAAAGCCGCAAGATAGATCTCGTGCAGTGTTCTCTCATCCACCCTGGAATCAGAGGACATCCTTCTTGTCTCCTGGTTGTTTGCCAGAAAATGCTTGATGCTGGTTCCCACGTTCCTGCTCTGTACGCCGTGGATCAATGCACCGGCCATCTCGCTTGCCACCAGCGGGTCTTCCGAATAATATTCAAAGTTACGTCCGCATAACGGAGAACGCTTGATATTGACCGCCGGTCCTAAAATAACGCTGACGCCTTCCGCCTGACACTCATTTCCCAGCGTCTCGCCCATCTTCGTGAGCAGTTCCCGGTTAAAAGATGCGGCCGTTCCGCAGCCCGCCGGAAAACATACCGCCTTGATGCTGTCATTGACCCCTAAATGGTCTCCCTGTTCATTCTGCTTGCGCAGACCGTGAGGTCCGTCCGATACCATGCTCGCCGGAATCCCAAGGCGCTCCACCGCCTCTGTATGCCAGAAATCCCCGCCGGAGCACATGGAAGCCTTCTCTTCCAAAGTCATCTGCGCTACCAGTTCCTTGATCTTGTCTGCTGTCATTTTGATAACCCTCCTGCATTCTCTATGGCGCTCCGCGCCTTAAGGCACAAAGTACCAAACAGCTATGATGAATTCAGTGTAGCACAGCCCTGACGGGTTTTCTATACCTTTCTTATCATCTTTTTATACAATATGCGCGGAGTCTGAAATCCTGCCTCCTACCGTCTTTTTTCAGGTAACGTTCTTTGCCGCCTTATCCGCTTTCTTCCTGCATGTGCGCAGCCGGATCTCGCAGAAGCTGCCCCCTTCTTTGTTGTTCTCGAAACGGATCTTTCCGCCGTGGGCCAGCACTACTTTGCGCACGATACCCAGCCCTCTGATCTTCTGCTCCGCACGGTTTTTCTTTCTGCCCTGCAGCTGCCGCAGAATCTCCGGTGAATATCCCACACCGTTATCAGAAAAACTGATACAGCACCACTTTCTCTCCTGCCACACCCGCAGGATAATCACCATGGTCTCCTTTTGCCCGCTATGCTGTAAGCTGTTATGAAAAAGATTGCGCAATGCCCTGATTAACAGCTTCCGGTCCGCCGCAATCCACAGACGCTCTGCCTGATCCGATATGCATACCTCGATTTCCAGTTTTCCCTCCCCGGCGCTGCCCAGAATATCTGCCGCCACTTCCCTGACCACCGCCGTCGGACGTACCTCCTCCACATGCAGAGGCTGCATGGAATATTCCAGCCCCGAAGTCAGATTCAAATCCTCCACAAGCGCTTTCAACACCATGCTCTGATTTCTGATAACTGCCATCTGCTGCCGTTCCTGTGCCGAAAGATTCTCACTGTTTTCCAAAGTATCCGCATAGCCCAGCACCATTGAAAGGGGTGTACGGATATCATGGGAAATACCGGAAATCCACTCCATCCGCGCCCGTTCCCTGCTGATGGACCAGCGCCGTGTAAAAAAGACCGAAAGAATCAGGATACAGAGAAAATTGAGAAAAAGCATCCAATACCAGACCTGCGCCAGAAATTCGATCCATGAAAGAGAGAACTCCACACTATATTTCCACATGGAATCCTTTTCCTTACCCACTACCATAATCCGTTCATCCTGCACATATATATGGACAGGATACTCTTTGAGATACCACCTGGTCATACGCGCAATATCCGAACGGCTGTAGGTATCCGGCACCTCTGCCGGCTTTTCATAAGACCAGACCACCTGTCCGTTTTCGTCAAGCAGCATGGCCCACTGTTTTCGCCTCGTCAGCTCTGTCCGCATATCCTCACCCGGTTCATAACCCGCATCTGTCCGGTCCAGCGCCGCCAGCAATTCTTTGCCGCTCACATAGCTCGTTTCCCCCTGAACATCCTGCCACTGACGGTAAAAAAGCATACCAACAAACAAAAGATTCAACACCACCACAAGCACGGCCGTGACTACACCCGTCAACACAAAATAAGTAAGAATCCGCACTCCCGGCAGACTGTTTCTAAGTTTCATACATTACTCCATTTCTTCGTTCATACCAGCTTATATCCCAGGCCGCGTACCGTAAGCAGATGCCGGGGATGTGAGGGATCTTTCTCAATCTTCTCCCGCAGTCTTCTGATATGTACGATCAGGGTATTCTCATATCCGTAATTGCCCTCCTGCCACACAGCCTCACAGAGTGCATCGATGGTCACAATTTTTCCCCTGTTGGCTGCCAGCTTTTCCACAATGGCATATTCTTTTGCAGTCAGGGTCACTTCCTCCGGCTTTCCGCCCGGCTCCGCTCCATCCGGTCGCTGACCGTCCGCATTGCTCCGATACACCACGCCGCTTTCCAGATCCACCCGGATATCCCCCAGCAGGATCTGCCTGCCTTTATCCGATGTATCACGGATACGGTATACCCTTTTCAATACAGCAAGAACCCGCAGTATCAGTTCTTTCGGCAGAAAAGGCTTTGTGATATAATCATCCGCTCCCATCCCCAGGCCGCGAAGCCTGTCCTCATCCTCGTCCCGCGCAGACAGAAAAAGCACCGGAACATCCGATTGTCTGTGAAGATCCTGCAGCAGTGTAAATCCATCCCCGTCAGGAAGCATCACATCCAGCAGAATCAGATGGGGATGCTCTCTGCCGCAAACCTCTTTTGCCTCCCGGCAGCTTCCCGCATACACCACATACATAAATCCCGCTCCGACCAGAAATTCACCCACCATTTTCCGCAATGCGGGCTCATCGTCCACCACCATAATCTTGTACTCATGCAGATCCATTCTGTTTGCCTCCGTTCCAAAGCGCCGCCTTTTTCTTTTCTGCTTCATTCAAGTATACTCCCATCTTTTTTATCATAAAAGCAGTTTCCCCTAATCTTAATGTAAATGTAATGCAGCCTTCATGCCCTTTTAAGGTAATCCGGATATCCTTTAACCAACAAGCCGCCCGGCAATGGTCCGCCTGCCGGAAACCGCACGGCCTGCAGCAGCACACCTTTCACTCCACGGACGGCAAAATACCATACAGAAAGGAATTCAAGACTATGGCAGTACAAAACCTGATCGAAACAACCAATCTCACAAAACAATACGGCAAAATACGCTGCGTAAACTCTCTGCATATGCAGGTACCTCCGGGCGCCGTCTACGGTTTCCTGGGGCCCAACGGAGCAGGCAAATCCACGACCTTAAAGATGATCCTGGGACTGGCGAAACCCACCGATGGCTCTATCACCCTTTTCGGCACGAAAATGAACGCCCGGAACCGGATCTCTCTGCTTTCAGATACCGGCTCCCTGATCGAATCACCCAGCTATTACGGGCATCTGACCGGAGAGGAAAACCTGCATATTCTCCAAACCCTCAAAGGCTGCCCGAAAAAAAATATCGACGAAGTGTTACGGATCGTCCGTCTGACTGAGGCCCGAAAGAAAAAAGTCAGTCACTATTCTCTGGGTATGAAACAGCGGCTTGGACTGGCGGCCGCGCTGCTTGGCTTCCCGAAGCTTCTCATCCTCGACGAGCCTACCAACGGCCTGGATCCCGCCGGTATACAGGAAATGCGGGAACTGATCCGCACGCTGCCTCTGGAATACGGTATGACAGTAGTAGTATCCTCCCATCTGCTCAGCGAGATCGACCAGATGGCTGATCATGTGGGCATCATCAGCAAGGGCCGGCTGGTCTATCAGGATACGCTGGATTCACTGCACTCTCATGCCAGACAGCAGCTCGCCCTGCGCACCGACCAGACTGCCACCGTTCTTTCGCTGTTAAAGCAGGACGGTATTGAGGTGGAAAAAGAAGAAGACTACCTGTTATTTCCCATGGTTAACGATTCCTGTACTGCACACCTGTGCAGACGCCTGATTCAACAGGGCGTATCTCTTTATCGTGTGGAAAAACGGGAAAAGAGCCTAGAAGATATCTTCCTGAAACTGACCGGAAAGGAGGAAAGCCTGTGAAAACGCTGCAGTTAGAATTTTATAAGATTAAAAGAAGAAAAGTATGGCTGACCATGCTTGCTATGTTATCGGCACAGATGCTCTGGGGACTGTGGGCTCTCCGAAACCCTGGAGACCGGGAACTTCAAAGCGGCTGGCTGGTGCTGCTTTATGACCTGTCTATGCTTGACAGCATCATGCTGCCCACCATGATGTCCATTTTGGCTTCCCGTCTGGCGGATATCGAACACAAGGGCTGTACCTATAAACAGTTAAAGACTCTGCGCAGCGCCGGAAGTCTCTATCACGCCAAAGCCGTCTGTGGTTTTCTGATCATTGCGGTGATGCTGATCATCCAGTTTGCTTTCTTTATCTCACTGGGGTATTATCTCGGGTACGAAGGAAATCCCGACCTGAAATATTATCTGCTGTCCTATTTATTGAAGCTGACCGCCAATCTGTCCCTTTTTCTGCTGCAGCTTGCCCTTTCCATGCTGTTCGCCAATCAGATGATCCCCATGGCGGCCGGGCTGGGCGGTTCTATGACCGCACTTTTGCTGTCATTTGTCAAAACCAGTTCTTTTCTGCCCTGGGGCGGCAATTTGAGTGCCTCTCTCGTGCACGCAGACTGGAATCCCGATGCCCGGATCATCACCTACTTTTACCGCACCTTTTCCACCCGGGAACAGGCTGCCGTGGTCTGTATCTTTGTCTGGGCCGCCATCTTCTATGTTTCCGGAAGAATCATGTTTACACGAAGGGAACTTTGAAAACAGCATTTCAGATGTGCCTGTAATATTCACAAATATAGACATGAAACAACTTATATGAGCAAGAAGGAGAGTACAATCTATGCATAATTCACTTTATAAAACAATCCGGTCCGAATCCATGAAGCTGAAACGCAGTCCGGTCTGGCTGGCATTTTTCCTGCTGCCGGTCATATCCGCACTGTTCGGTACTTTCAATTATATCAATAACCAGGGTGTCTTAACGAATGAATGGTACAGTCTCTGGTCTCAACATACTCTGTTCCTGTGTTATCTCTTCATGCCTGCCCTGATCGGCATTTACTGCTCCTATCTGTGGAGACTGGAACACACCGGAAACAACTGGAATCATTTTCTGACTGCACCGGTATCCCTGTTCTCCCTCTATACGGGCAAACTTTTTCAGGCTGTTTTGATGAGCATTGCCGGAAATGTATGGGTGTTCCTGCTCTACTATCTGTGCGGCAGACTCACCGGCCTGCCCGGGCTGCCTCCGGGCAATGCAGCAGAATGGCTGCTGTGCGGTACTCTCGGCAGCATCGTGATCTGTTGTATGCAGCTCATGCTTTCCATGGCCATCCGCTCTTTCGCCATTCCCATCGGCATCGGGCTGGCCGGCAGCACAGCCGGCCTAATGATGACCAGCCTGGGCTGGGGGCTGTACTATCCCTACTCCATCTACTGCATGGGAATGCGGGCCAACAATCCGAAGCTCGAACTGAACATGCCTGTATTTATCGCAGGATGTCTTGCGTATATTGTGCTGTTTTCGGTTTTGTCGGTGATCTTTCTGTACAGGCATGAGCAGTAGTTCTCTAGCTTTTTCGTCAAACTGAGTAACCCGCTTTACAAGCCCGGTCAAGAAAGGATCAAGGAGAGGCCAAAACCTATCTTCAAGGGGTTTTGGCCTCTCCTTATGCTAACGCTGCCTGTCCAGCATTTCTTGCAGCGCCTCGTCCCCGATGCTCACCCATGCGTCCTCTTCTTCCGCATTCAGCCCCAGATACTCCCGCAGTGTCACCGGCTCATCACTAAAGCCCCACTCCTGGCTGTAATCGTCAATCTCCTCGAATTCGATCTCTCCTGCCAGGTATTTTTCCTTGAATTTTTTCTCTGTATCAGCCATTTTTTCTCCATTCTGAAGCGTTATATACTGGATTTTCCGGCAATGACGGATATCCCAATTATTTGTGACGCTCCTGCACAAATCATAGGCGTACTTACTTGATCTGTTTTATATAAGTGCCACCATTATTCCTGTTGTATTTCATTCACGATTTTTCCGTCGCTGAGACAAATTGTTCTTGCTGTCTGTTCGGCGATCCTCGCATCATGTGTAATCATAAGAATCGTCATTCCATAATCACGGTTCAGCATTTTCAGTAGCTGCAGCACATTTTCGCCCGATTTCTGATCCAGATTCCCTGTCGGTTCATCACACAGGAGTATTTCCGGCTGATTGATTAATGCTCTTGCAATCGCTGCCCGCTGCTGCTGTCCGCCGCTGATCTGTCCGGGAAGATGGGCGAGACGGTCCGACAGACCAAGAGCCTCTACGATCTGCGCCACTCTTTCTTCCTCAGGCTTTTCCCTGGCAATTTCTGCGGGAAGGATAATATTTTCACGCACGGTAAGCTCCGGAATCAGGTTGTACGACTGAAAAATGAAACCAATGGTCTTTAGACGGAAACGTGAAAGCTCCTCATCATTCATGTCAAAAAGATTATTGCCGTGATACAGAACCTTTCCTTCGGTGGGATAATCCAATCCGCCCAGCAGATTGAGCAGCGTGGATTTTCCACTGCCGGATGCCCCCATGACAGACACAAATTCCCCCTTCTCCACAGAAAAGGACACCTGATCCAGCGCCGTAACCGCGGCTTCATTCTCGCCGTATTTCTTAGATAGATTCTCTGTGCTTAATAATGTCATATGCTGTACTTTCCTTTCCTGAGTTTATACATTTGCTGCGATGTACTAAAAATCATCCGTCCGGATGCCGTCCACAATGTTCGCTTTCTGTATCTGCCTGAGCGGCGCCACTGCAACGGCAATATTAAGCAATACCAGACACAAGAATGCCGCCGCCATAATGAAGGGAAGCGGCTGCTTCCATATTTCAATAAAAAGAGGAAAACGCAGCGCCCAGTTTAAGATAAGAGTTCCATTGTCTGCCAAACTGCTGGTATGGTGACCCAGTTCAAACGCATAATACCACGCATAGCGCCTGACCAGGTCAAAAACAGTAACCGGCAGCAGAGAGGTCGCCACCGCCCACAGCGGGCATAGAAACAGTTCGCGGATATGGCTGACCACCAATGCCTTTTTATTGATCCCGACAGCACGCAGAATCTGCAGGTTCCGCATATTCCTGTTGACCGCAAAATGATAGGCGTTTATCATGCCGAAGCACCCCGTAAAAATGACAAGAAGGATCATGGACGCAAAGAGAATCAGGTTGGAGCGGTCGGTTCTTGCTATCCTTCTTTTCACATCCATTTTTGAAACGCTGTCTATCTTACCGCTTGTCCCCATGATTCTATACCACAGAAATTCAAAGCGGTCCACGTCTGCATCCGGCGTAAGATTCACATAAACATCCGTGTAGCGCTGATCCGGCAGACCCCACACAGGAAGCGCATCAGTACAGCACATAATTCCATACCCCGGCGAAATATATCCCGAACGTGTATCACTAAATACATAGCTCTCGGCGTCAAGCATGTTCTTCAAATTTTCATTATCAATATACAGAACAGCGCATACCTGCGCTTTAGATACCACCTTAGTACCAAAAGAATATCCTTCTGCATCGGTCACGGTTTTATCTGTATAGTCATAATAAAACGCAGGACCGTATCCTTCAGGCATCGTATTCTGTGAAAAATCCCATGCTTCCACGTAAGGATCCTGTATGACCACATCGGTAAGCGAAACAAAGTCGCCCACCAGAAAGGGATTGGACAGTTCTGCCTCCGGATACTCCACAATCACTATTTTACTGCCATCCGCCAGCCCTTCCATGTCCAACTCACCCGCGCTTACGTATGGAGCAAGGCTTTGCAGGAAATCCCTGTCTGCCGCAGTGCCGGGAACCCTGTAAAGAAGGTCGTCCACAGCATATCCCTGAGCCTCCTTTGATTTGTCGTAGAGTTCCTGCAGAAATTCATTTTGCTGGTTATTTTCTATATTGAGGGGTGAAAGGGCGTCCTTTTGCTTTTCGGAAAGATTGCTGCCGTCGCAGAATACTTTCAGCCCGGGAAGTTTGATCACTCCCTTGATTGCCGCAACATCCTCACTGGCGGCAAGCACGTCCATGTTCTCTGCCGAGATTCCTTCGTTGTGGCGGTTAAACAATACGTTTCCCCACATGGTATCATAGATATCCTTTCTTGCCACATAATCGGCGCCTGTACCTTCCGATACAGCAAGCTGCTCATACAGCTGGACGTTGTCACTGTCAGCTTTTCCCAGCATGAACGCTGCTCCAAAAACAAATGTCCAGCCGGTAATAAAGATCAAAAAAGCCACCGGCCTGTTACCGCTCAGTTTCCTTCCTGTAACTTTGCAAAGGATTCTGCCGTAGGATGAGTATTTGTCACGGCGAGCGGATGGCATTTCTGCTTTTTCAGGAGACAACATTTCATTCGGAGATAACCGCACAGAGAAAAATACCGGAGCAGCCAGCGCCACAGAAGAAAAAAGAAAACCAAGTAACCAGGGCCAGACATAAGGACTTAAGCTGATTGCCTGTGCAATCGGGTGGGCACCAAAAGCGCTGTACACATACGCATCGCTGACCGTATTACAAATATACAGATAAACCAGATAGAAAATAATACCCGACACATATCCCGCTGCCACGCCAACAACATCAAAGAAAAATGCTTCGCCCAGAAGTCTTCGCCGTACCTCTCTTATGGACATTCCCATGCTCCTGTACAATCCGAACTGCCGACGCCGTTCCTTCATGGCATCTGCCATGACCGCATATACGGAGATAAAGGACACCAGCAGGACAATTCCCAGGAAAACGGGAATCAGAATGGAAGAATAGAAATCATTATAGGATAATTCCGCTCTGGCATACAGTTCGTTTTGCGTCCAGGCAACCACACCTGCTATACTTTTCAAACTTCCCAGTCTGTTTGGTATCTGATACCATGTTTTTATCCCCTGTTTCTCCAGTTCGATTGCTACACATTCCTTTTTAAGACTTGGTATGGCATCAGGCGTACAGCAGATCATAGCGGTCATAGTCCGGACATCCGGCAAGTCCTCTGAACAGAAGAAAATTTCCGGCAGATTCGTATCGCCCTCTGAAAAATCGTGTCTGGCACCCGCTGTGACAGAGGAGCCCGCCAGAGAACGAATTTTACCAAAATCACTATCCGCTTCATTTAATATACCAACAATCGTAAATTCCCGCTCGCCGGCATAATTCCCTTGCACATCATACAGCTTTAACGTAAAATGATTGCCTAAAACCGGGGCAACGCTGAGCGCATGAAAGCTCTCCCGGTAGCCGCAAACCTCACCGGATGCAGCAGGATATCTGCCGCCCTTCTCCGGAACATAGTGAAACATCTCCTGTGCCTGTCCGTTGTCGAAGGCCCCAAAAGGAACCGCCTTGCTGTATTGTGTCTGACACAGGCCGCCATTCAGGATGATACCATATTCCGCGACCTGCTCATGCTGTGCGAGTACCTCCAGCTGTTCTTCTTCAATCGGAAGACTGACAAGATCATAATTGCCGCAGGCATTTAATATCTTTGCAATATTTCCCTGACTGGCTGAGCGCGCGAGAAACACACCGATCGTCATCGACATCGTGCTTACCATGATCGTCCCCAGAAGTACCATCGCCCGTTTTTTATGATGCAGCCAGTATTTCGCTGATATGTTCATAAAGCCACCCTCCAAAAGTCAAGCTTTATCTAAATCCTGCCATTTCCGCCACCATCCTGTAAGTCGGCACAGGAACTCCATACCGCTCTCCCATTCGCACCACTTCATAAATCAGCCCGTCTATCTCAGATGCCTTGCCTGCATATACATCCCTCTGCATGGAAGTGGTTGCCTCAGGGTTCAGCGTATCCAGAATCTGCAGGTTGGTAGTCACGATATCAACCAGAAAGGGCACATCCATAGCCACTGCCAGCGCGTCAATCTCTCTCATCAGTTTCACGAAGGTATCCCGTGGATCCCCCGTTTTCTGCACATCCCCGGCAGACACGTGATAATAAAGCCCGCACGCTGCCATAGGTGACACAAAAGCAAACTTCTGCAGAGCATCCCGTCTGATGTTATCGGAAAGCACTCCTTCAATGCCGCTGTCCTTCAAGTCTTTCGCCACCTCAAACAACTCCGGTCTAAGCTCCTGCGGATCCCGCACCCCGTATACGATACGGAAAATATCCCCCCGCATCAGAATCGTTCCCGGCTCCCTGATCTCTCCTGCAATATAGATACATCCGTCGGTCACAAGCAGTCCGGGAAGCTGTTCCTGCATCCTGCCGCCGGTGCCGTAAATGTTCAGAACCGGGATCACGATTGCCGTTTTCTTCGCCACACGCCGGATAAACGGAATCGTCTCATCCAGTGAATACCCCTTTACACAGACAAAGATAACATCCGGCTGGTCCTCATAATGCTCCATATCCGTCGCCTTAATGGGATTTACGTTATATGTTCCCTTCTTCGTCGTCTCCATCTTAAGCCCTCGCTCCTGCATTTTCCGCAAGTGCTCTCCGCGCGCAATCAGGGTCACGTCTTTACCTGCCTCCGTCATATAGGCTCCTATACTTCCGCCCGTTCCGCCTGCGCCGATCACCAGATATTTCATTCCTGTATCCTGCCTTTCCTTCATGTTCTGATGCTGCCTGAGAACATCCCCGACTCCGGCATCATCCCGATGTATCTGTCAAAAATTTTTCATTCCGCCCTGGAAGCCACAGTCAAAATTTTTGTAATTTTACCGGATCTTCTCCCTTCAGTGAATGGATCTATTATAACTCTTTATCATTATTTTTCCTACCCTTTTCTGACAATCTCTCTGTCTGCACTGACGCTTTTAAGCAAAAACCACTGAAAGCCGGATTCTTTTCAAGCTTACTTTTTTACATTTTCTTATCACTCCGGATACTTGACATTTTCAACCGAGGGTATATAATTGCAACGGTTAACGAGTTTCCCTGAAATTTTCTTTATTAAAAATAAGAAGAAACTTTTCAGGAAACACTGAATTCAAGTGTAAATTACTGCCTTTTCGGAGGAATTGGTCATGTATATTATATTTTTTCTCATATGGATCATCTTTAACGGACAGTTCACTTTGGAGATTGCCGCCTTCGGTCTGGTGATCGCGGGTGCACTCTATTTATTTATCTGCAGATTTCTCGATTACCGGCCTGCAGACGATATCCTGTTGTGCAAAAGATTTTTTCTGCTGCTTCATTATGCATTCACTCTTGTGGTAGAAATCCTCAAAGCCAACGGCACAGTTTTCAGGATGATCTACTCGGAAAAATATTCCTTTGAACCGGCAGTGGTTCATTTCAGGACAACGCTGAAAACCACATTTGCGCGTGTTTTACTGGCCAATTCCATCACACTGACGCCGGGCACCATTACCGTCAGCCTGAAAGACGACGAATATGTGGTTCACTGTCTGGACAAGGAGCTGGCCCAGGGTATTGATTCTTCCATATTTATCAAGCTTCTGGAACGGATAGAGAATATTTCATAAAAGGTTAATTTATTACAGCTTTTTTCCGAAAGGCGGTGGATGTATTGCTATACCATTACATTTATATCACTATACTGATTATACTGGCTCTTATGCTGTTTCCATGCCTGATCCGTGCCATCAAAGGGCCGCGCATCGCGGACCGCCTTGTGTCGGTGAATATGATGGGCACTATGGTCATGGTCATGATCGCCGTGCTGGCGTTGATGCTTGACGAAGGCTATCTGGTGGATGTCTGCCTTGTCTACGCCATGATCAGCTTTCTGGCAGTGGTGGTTCTGGCCAAAGTATATATCGGTATTTACGAAGAAACCCGCCGGAAGGCAGAACAGGCGGAAAAAGGCACAGGTGAGAATACGGAAAACGAGGGAGGAATGTCCGATGGGAGCTTTTGAGTGGATCAGACTGATTGCCGGCTGCGCGTTTCTTGTGAGCGGCCTTGTCATATTTTTTACGGAGATCTTCGGCGTATTCCACTATGATTATGTGCTGAACCGTATGCACGCCACGGCCATGGGGGATACACTCGGTATCGCCTCATGCATGGTGGGGCTTATCATTTTTTCAGGATTAAACTTTACTTCTTTGAAGCTGCTTTTGATCGTAATTTTTCTCTGGTTTGCTTCCCCAGTCTCCTCCCATGTGCTGGCCAGACTGGAAGTGGCAACCAACGAAAACCTCACCGGGCACTGCAAGGTCTATACGGATCTTAAGGCGCTGGAAGAGGAATTGTCGTCAGAGATGTCCGGGCAGGAAGAAAATGAATCGGGAGGCACAAAATCATGATTTTTTACCAGTACATTCTGATGGGATTTCTGATCATATGTGCGATTTCAGTGAGTTTTTCCAAAAAACTGCTGAATTCCATCCTGATCTATATGTCCTACAGCCTGATTATGTCCATTCTCTGGGTCTGTCTGGAATCACCCGATCTGGCCATCACGGAGGCCGCCGTGGGCGCAGGCGTGACAAGTATCCTGTTTTTTGCCACGCTCAAAAAAATACAGGCCATCCGTATTGAAAAAGACCTGAGTGTAAAAGAAACCGCACAGACCGCTGAAAATCAGGGCAGTCAGACCACAGACCAGACCCTCAAGGAGACAAAGTAATATGAGTAAGCTGAAACCTCAGAAAGAATATGAGAAAACCTATGCATTCCGTTTTTTCCGGTGGCTGTCCGGCAGCAAAGATCCTTATTTGGGTGAAGTGGAAATGCAGGTGCAGAAAGAGACTGTACTGCCTCAGGAGACCATCATCGAGCGGATGCGTGAAGCCCAGATGCGCCGGGACAAGGTTTATGACAAGGAATTAAACAAGGCCGCACGAATCTTTCATAAGATCTATGTCACCATGGCCGTTCTGTTCTGCATCGCCCTGGTGGGGGTTCTTTTAATGACCGTGTCCTACCTGCCGCCCGGCGGCAATCCCGATAATCCGGTCAACAACACGGTTTCGGAACGCTATATTGAGCATGGGCTTCAGGAAACCGGTGCACTCAACATCGTCTCCGGCATGATCCTGACCTACCGTGCCTTCGACACCTTCGGCGAAACAAATGTGCTTTTCATCGCTACCTGCTGCGTGATGATTCTGCTCATGGTAGACGACGCCATCCTGAAAAAACAGGCTGTGATGAACGACCGGCGTTTCGAACCGAAAAACGATGCTATTTTACAGGGAACCGCCTTCGTCCTTTGTCCGATTATTTTTATCTTCGGCATTTATATTATCTTAAACGGGCATCTGTCCCCCGGAGGAGGCTTCTCCGGCGGCGCTATCATAGGCGCGGGGCTGATCCTCTATGTCAGCGCTTTCGGGTTCAGAAAAACCCAGCGTTTCTTTGACGAGCATGTTTATAAAATTGCCAAGATCACTGCCCTGTGCATGTACGGGCTGATCGGCACCTATTTCTATATGACCGGCGCCAACGGAATTGAAAACCACATTCCATTAGGCATTCCGGGACATATTTTAAGCAGCGGCATCATTCTGCCAATCAACATCTGCGTGGGGCTGGAAGTGGCCTGCACGATGTACGCCTTTTACGCATTATTCAGAAGGGGCGGACTGTAAAACCGGCAATTTGAGTCAGAGCCTTGAACATGTTCTGACAGGGAGGGGTAAAATGGGACCAAATTTATTCATAAACTACGGTGAGGCAGTTGCCATGATTCTCTTCGGCATCGGATTCGGCAACCTGCTCCTGCAGTCTAATCTGATCAAGAAAATCATCGGCCTGAACATCATGGATACGGCAATCTACCTTTTTCTCGCTGAAAAGGGATATATTAACGGCCGCGTGGCTCCTATCATCATAGACGGCGTTCAAAGCACGCAAGCCTACATCAATCCCATTCCCAGCGGCCTGGTACTGACAGGCATCGTGGTATCTGTATCTGTTTCCGCCCTTATGCTGGCGCTTACCATCAGGCTGTACAGGCGCTATCACACACTGGATCTGGATGAAATCTCACAACGTTTGAAGAGGGAGGGACTGTAATGGATTACGTACAGAACTTTCCCTGTATCTCCATCATGCTCTGTCTGTTTGCAGGCATCATCAGTTCGGGACTGCGGGATAAGACCGCTATGTGGATCAATGCCGCGCTGCTCACGGTCAACACCGTCTTAAGCGCCTACACACTGCTTTATACGCTCACCATAAAAGAACCCTTTGTTTACGTAATGGGTAAATTTCCCGCCCCCTGGGGCAACGAAATCCGTGCTGGTGTACTGGAAGCCCTGATGGCGCTGTTTTTCTGTGTGATCATGCTGCTCTCCCTCTTCGGAGGACGGCACAAGCTGCTCGAAGAAGTGGAGGAGGACAAAACATACCTGTATTATGTCCTGACAGATCTGCTGCTCAGTTCCCTGTTGGCCCTGGTCTACACCAACGATATGTTCACGGCTTACGTGTTCGTGGAGATCAACACCATCGCCGCCTGCGGACTCATTATGATCCGGCAGAACGGACGAACCATCGAAGCCGCAGTCAGATACATGATCATGAGCCTGTTAGGCTCCGGTATGCTCCTGCTGGGACTGTGTATGCTCTATGATCTGACAGGGCACCTGCTGATGAGCAACATAAAGGAATCTGTTGCGCTTCTGGCCGCAAACGAGCAGTACGGAATCCCTCTGATCGTGTCCATCGTGCTGATGTCCGTGGGTCTGTGTATCAAAAGCGCCCTGTTCCCTTTTCACGCCTGGCTGCCGGACGCTTACGGTTATTCCACGGTATCCTCGGCGGCAATGCTGTCCGCGCTGGTATCGAAGGGTTATATTTTCCTGCTGATCAAAATTATTTACCGTGTCATCGGTTTTAACGTTTATCACGACACAAGAATCATTGACGTGCTGTTCCTTTTCGGTCTGATGGGCATGATCTTCGGCTCTCTGAGCGCCATCAAGGAAAGTGACGTGCGCCGGATGATCGCCTTTTCTTCGGTGGCCCAGATCGGTTATATTTACATGGGATTCGGCATGGGCACGGAGGCCGGAATGATTGCCAGCGTATTCCATATTTTGTCCCACGCTGCCACCAAATCTCTGCTTTTTATCGCCGCCATCGGCCTTACAGACGTATCCGGCGGAAGCCGCAGGCTGGTGGAACTGACCGGATCGGGCTACCGCAATAAATGGGCCGGCATTACCTTCACAGTGGGATCACTTTCCATGGTTGGCGTGCCCCTGTTTTCAGGCTTTATCAGCAAACTGCTCTTTGCGCAGGCGGCAGTCCAGAACCATACGAAGATGCTTCCGGCGCTGATCGTTCTGGGAGTCAGTACGATTCTGAATGCGATCTATTTCATGAAAACAGTCATCCGCATTTATACGCCTCTTGGCGAGACGGCATACACCAGCGTAACTTTTAAGGCCATGCCGGTATATGCGGTGGTTTTGATAGCTTTTATCATAATGAACATAATCTTAGGCATCAGTTCCCAGCCCATTGTAGATATGATACAGCAGGGACTTGCCACATTCGCGTAGGGAGGTGACGGTATGTATCTGATTTTATTATCTGTATTGGTTCCGATCCTTACCGGCATCTGTTTTCTGGCGCGGAAAGAATTTTCTGACCGGAAAAGGCTTCTGGCCGCCGTGGGTGCTGATTTGATCCTGACCGGCGCTCTTGTCACCGCCGCCCTTGTGACGGCACGCGGGGAAAGCCATACCTTGTTTTACCTGACAAAAAACCTTCCGGTAGAATTCAAAATCGACGAAATAAGTGTCCTTTTTTCCATGACAGCACTTGTGGTACTGCTCTGCGGAGGCTTTTTCTCCTTTGCGTACATGGATCACGAACATCGGGAGAAACGGTACTACGGCTTTTATCTGATCGTATTCGGCGTGCTGAACGGACTTTGTTTTGCAGGAAACCTGATTACCTTTTACCTTTTCTTCGAGATGCTTACTCTGTCTTCCATGCCCCTGGTTCTCCACAACCAGAGCAAAGAAGCGGTGATGGCCGGATTAAAGTACCTGCTTTACTCCCTCTGCGGAGCTTACATGGCGCTTTTCGGCATCTATTTCATTTTTCAAAGCAGCGACACCCTGACCTTCACGCCGGGAGGCGTTCTGAAGCTTTCGGAAAGCGCCTCGGCAGAAGCCTTACGCCTGTCAGACAGCGCTTCGGCAGGAATCCCGCAGCTGTCCGGCGGTGTCTCAGCGGAATTGCTGCTGATCGTGGCGTTTATCATGATTCTTGGTTTTGGCGTAAAAGCGGGCATGTTTCCCATGCACGCCTGGCTTCCCGCGGCCCATCCCGTGGCTCCCGCGCCGGCCTCCGCGGTGCTCTCCGCAGTTATTGTCAAGGCCGGCGTGCTGGCTCTGGTCCGCGTGGTCTACTATATTTTCGGCCCGGACTTCCTGCGCGGCACATGGGTGCAGACCGCCTGGCTTGTGCTCACGCTGGTCACTGTATTTATGGGATCTCTGCTTGCCTACCGGGAACCGCTGTTGAAAAAAAGACTGGCCTACTCCACAGTAAGCCAGCTGTCCTACATTCTGTTCGGCCTTGCTGTTGCCGAGCCCTGGTCGGTCACCGGATCGCTCCTGCATGTAACGGCCCACGCCATGATAAAAGCCACGCTTTTCCTCTGCGCCGGCGCCATAATCTATACCACCGGAAAGACCCGCGTAGATGAGTTAAAAGGCATCGGAAAGAAAATGCCTCTGACCATGTGGTGTTATACCATCGTATCCCTTGGTCTCATCGGTATCCCGCCCACAGGCGGTTTTGTCAGCAAATGGTATCTTGCCACAGGAAGCCTTGCAAGCCATATTCCTGTTTTTCGCTGGCTCGGCCCGGTGATTCTGCTGGTCAGCGCACTGCTTACCGCAGGTTATCTGCTTCCCCTTACCATCCGGGGCTTTTTTCCGGGTGCAGATTATTACACTGCAAAAGACGAACCACCTGAATCCGGGATTTCATCTGCAGACTTGAAAGGCCGCAGACCGGAAGCTTCCCTTTTTATGACCATACCGATTGTTATTATGACAATATTTTCAGTTTTATTGGGTTTATTTCCCGGACCGATCATCGACCGGCTGATGCTGCTGATCAGCCCGATCCTGTAAATGGGAGGATGACATGATTATTTTAGTAATTTTAATTCCTTGTATCGCGGGCATCCTTGTGCCCCTGCTTCCTTTTAAGAAGAGAAGCCATTGGGAAATCTTTCTGGAATGTGCCGTGATCCTGAACAGCATTCTGGTGTGGTATCTTCTGCTGCACCATTCGGACAGCACCTTCCTGCTGGCTAATTTTACGGGAAATCTGTCCATCAGCTTTAAGGTTGACGGCATGGGAATGGTCTTCGCCGGTCTTGTGGCCGCGCTTTGGCCTTTTGCCACCCTGTATGCTTTTGAATATATGACAAAAGAATCCCACCAGCGGGTATTTTTCCTGTTCTATACCGTAACCTACGGTGTAACGCTGGGCATCGCACTGGCAGCCAACCTGCTGACCATGTATTTCTTTTACGAACTGCTGACGCTGGTCACCGTTCCTCTGGTGATGCACACGCTGACCAGAGAAGCCATCCTCGCCAGCCGGAAATACCTGTACTACTCTCTGGGCGGGGCGGCTTTCGCTTTTATCGGAATGATCATGATCATCGTTTACGGCACTACCACGGACTTTGTGCCCGGCGGTATCCTGGATCTTGCCAAGATCGGAGACCGTACCAATGTACTGCTCTTTGTCTATGTGATGGCTTTTATAGGATTCGGCGTCAAAGCAGCACTCTGCCCTTTTAACTCCTGGCTTCCCCAGGCGGGTGTGGCACCCACCCCGGTGACCGCCCTCCTTCATGCCGTAGCCGTAGTAAAATCCGGCGCATTCGCAATCCTGCGACTGACCTACTACAGCTTCGGTACGGATTTTCTGCGGGGCACCTGGGCACAGACTACCGTTATGCTGTTAGTCATGTTCACCATCGTATACGGCTGCAGCCGGGCAGTAAAAGAAACCCATCTGAAACGACGGCTTGCCTATTCCACCATCAGCAACCTGTCCTACATCCTGTTCGGCGCGGCAATTATGACACCGCTGGGGTTGACAGGCGCTCTGTCCCACCTGGTATTTCACGCCGTAATCAAGATCTGTTCCTTCTTCTGTGCCGGAGCGGTGATCCACCAGACCGGGCGGAACTATGTACACGAACTGGATGGACTGGGCTATAAAATGCCCCGCGTGTTCGGTATTTTCACGGTGTCCGCTCTGGCCCTGATGGGCGTACCCGGACTGGCCGGTTTTATCAGCAAATGGAATCTGGCCCGGGCGGCTGTAAACAGTGGAAATACAGTGGCCTGTTTCGGCGTTGCGTGTCTTCTTGTGTCGGCTCTGCTGACGGCCATCTATATGATGACCATCGTGGTGCGCGCCTTTTTCCCTAATAGGGATTTTGACCCCGATACTTTACAGGGCATTCAGGATCCAAACTGGAAAATGATTCTGCCCCTGTTTGTATTTACTTTTTTCATCATATTGTTCGGCGTGTACTCTCAGCCGATTGTAGACTTCTTCCATGGGATCGCCATGGAAATGTAATGTGCAAAAATTACAAAATCTGACAAATTGAGATACTCATTCAGACGAAATCCGGGAGAGAGAGGTTACTGTTATGGAAATGCAAATATTCTCTATCATATTCCTGCCCATGGGCGCGGCAGTGTTCAGTTATATGATCGGGCGGTTCAACAAAAACCTGCGCAGTTATTTTGCTGATGCAGTTACAGGAATTGTCTTTGCTCTCACTCTGTATCTGTTTGTACAGGCATTGGTCCGGGGGATTCCGGAAATGCTCGTCGAAATCCCGTATATCTGCGGCATGGGGCTGCACTTTACACTGGACGGCTTCCGTGCCCTGTACTGCATGATCGCCGCGTTGATGTGGTTTTTGAGCACTCTTTTTTCCAAAGAATACTTTGCCCGTTACCACAGCACAAACCGGTACTATCTGTTCCTGCTGCTTACCCTGGGCGCTACGGAAGGGGTGTTCCTCTCCGCAGACTTTTTTACCACCTTTATCTTCTTTGAAATTATGTCCTTCACTTCCTACGTGTGGGTTGCCCATGACGAGCAAAAGGAGTCTCTCCGGGCAGCGGCAACCTATCTGGCCGTAGCCGTGATCGGCGGTTTGGTGATGCTGATGGGTATTTTCCTTCTGTACGACGTGACTGGAACCTTGTTTTTTCGGGATCTGGTCAGCGCCTACACTACCTACGGCCTGTACAATCCTCTGCACACAGACTGCGTCCAGTTATGGATTGCGGGACTATGTATGCTCTTTGGCTTCGGTGCCAAGGCCGGTGTGTTCCCGCTCCATATATGGCTTCCGAAAGCCCATCCGGTTGCACCCGCTCCGGCCTCCGCGCTGCTGTCCGGTATTCTGACCAAAGCCGGTATGTACGGCATTCTGATCCTGACGGCATACCTTTTCCTGGGGGAGTCGGCATGGGGAAGTCTGATTCTCATCCTCGGCGTATGTACCATGGTCATTGGTGCAGTACTGGCGCTTTTTTCTAATGATCTGAAAAAGACGCTGGCCTGTTCCTCTGTCTCCCAGATCGGATTCATTCTGACAGGTGTGGGAATGTCAGGGCTGCTCGGAGAAGAAAACCTTCTGGCAGTGCACGGCTCCATGCTCCATATGGTCAATCATTCCCTGATCAAGCTTACACTTTTTATGGCGGCAGGCGTGGTCTTTATGAATGTGCATAAACTGAATCTCAATGAGATTCGTGGATTCGGCCGCAGGAAACCGCTGCTGGGCTATATTTTCCTGATGGGTGCACTCGGTATCGGCGGTGTTCCGCTCTGGAACGGTTACATCAGCAAGACTCTGCTCCATGAAAGCATTCTGGAATATGCCCTTGCCTCTAAGGCCGGAGAACTCCACAGCCTGTTGAGCGCTGCCGATATGCGGCTGATAGAGTTACTGTTTCTGTTCAGCGGCGGCCTGACCGTTGCTTATATGGCAAAACTGTATACGGCAATCTTTCTGGAAAAAAATGAAGACCCGGCAGTCCAGGCCTCCTTTGACGCACAAAAAGGAAATTATATGAATAAAACCAGCGCTGCTGCCCTGACTTTGAGCGCATCCTTACTTCCTCTTATGGGACTTCTGCCTCACCCCGTTATGGACCGTCTGGCAGTTCTGGGAGAAGGATTTATGCTGGTGCACACAGGTTCCGCCTCTGAAGCGGTTTCCTACTTTTCGCCGGCAAACCTAAAGGGCGCGGCCATATCCCTTGTGATTGGCGCGCTTGTCTACGGTATCGTCGTAAGGCTCTGGATGATGCGCCCCACAGCTTCCGGCTCTTCCGTAAAATGTTATGTGGATCGCTGGGATAAACGGCTGGATCTGGAAAACCTGATCTACCGTCCGCTGCTGTTAAAGATTCTGCCTTTCCTCTGCGGCGTCCTCTGCCGCGTCCTGGACAGTCTTGTGGATGGACTCGTACTTCTCCTGCGCAAGACCGTGTACAGAGACAGCCGGCTGCCTCAGGAACTGCCTGAAGGAACGCCCCTTACACATATACTTGCCTGCATCGCCGGCTTCTTCCGGCAGATCGGCAACCGGACCCTGTGGAGGAAACACCCTTCTGAAACAGACTATGACCACAGATTTGCCATGATCCATGAAGAATGGTCGGAAAACAGCACCATGATCGCCAGAAGCATGTCCTTTGGCCTGCTGTTGTTCTGTATCGGTCTGATCGTGATGATCGGATATCTGTTTGTGATGGATGTATTCTAAGATGTGTTCTCAAACGTGAAATGACCTTAGAGCATTAAAGATCCCGGCTGTCATTAGGGCAGCCGGGATTTTAATTATTTATCGTAACAGTTCAGCCTTTGGCTTCACCGCAGCGCCTGATTATTTCGGCAGATTGAACTTCGCAATCAGGGAATCCAGAGATGCCGCCTGTGCCGACAACTCCTGGCTGGTGGCCGAAGACTGTTCCGCAACTGCCGCATTGGTCTGCACAACATCCGAAATCTGGTTTACACCAGCCTCAGCTTCCTGCATGGTGGCCGCCTGATTGGAAGAAATAATACTCAGTTCCTTAGAAGACTCCGCCACTTCACGGATACCCTCCACAACCGTCTCAATGGAAGCCACTGCACGGTCAGCCACCTTATTACCGTTGTCAATCTCCTGCATAGCCCCCTCGATCAGCGTTCTGGTGTCGATGGCCGACTTGCTGCTCTGCTCTGCAAGCTGTCTGATCTGATCCGCCACAACCGCAAAACCACGGCCTGCTTCACCGGCTCTCGCCGCCTCGATGGAAGCATTCAGTGACAGCAGATTCGTCTGTGATGCGATATTTTCAATCTCGGAAATAATATTACCGATCTTCTGGGATGTCTCGTTGATCCGGGCCATTGCCTCAACCATCTCGCGCATGTCGTCGCTGCTGCGGTTTGCCACATCGGCATACTTCTGGGACTGCTGATAAGCTTCTTCTGCAGATGCTGCCGCCTGCTTGGACGCATCAGAAATGGTAGTGATGGTCGCCTGCAGCTCCTCCACCGCACCGGCCTGCTCGGTAGCGCCTTCTGCAAGGCTCTGTGAGCTTTCCGCAAGATTGCCGGAACCGGCGGAAACCTGTACAGAAGATTCCTCAATATAACGTATTGTATTGATCATATTATCCCGCAGTTGTTTTAAAGAGTCAAAAATCTGGGTGAATTCGCCCGTGTATCTGGAACCGTCCTTTGACCTTACCGCGAAATTGGAATCGGACATTTCGCCCAGAATATAATGCATATCATAAATAATAAAGTTGAGCGTCTCCGCCATACCTGTTGCCGAATGTATGATATCCGCAACTTCATCCTGAGCCTTCGTTTCCGGGAAAGGTGTGGTAAGATCACCCATGGCAAATTCCGCCAGCCGGTCTGCCAGACTGATCAGCGGAGCCGAAATATTATCTGCTATGTATTTTCCCAAACGGATAGATGTCCAGATGGCTATAAATATGATCACCGCCATAAAAATCACCAGGCTCGTGGAAACCACCGTCATAACAGACGAAATACTGTTTCCGCGGTCAACCTTGATATCCATAATGGAAATCAGCTGGTCATTGATCTCGTCATAAAGCGGCATCAGCTCACTCATGGCACGTTCCTGCGCCTGCTCACAGAGTGCTCTGTCTGTCGTAGCTCCCAGGTCAATGATCTCCTGATCCAGCGCCCAGTATGCCGGAAGCTTCTCTGAGATGGTTTTGTACACCTGTTTATTCGCATTCGATACCATAAATTTCTCTAAAGCCGCAAAACTGGACGTGAAATTCTCTATGCTCTCATCGTGGGAAGCTCTCATGCTCTCGATCGCCGCCTCATCATCATAACCGATACACCCGCGCAGTGTGGACCGTGCTTCGGCAAAATGTGTCATCGCTTTACCTACATCACCCTGTGCAAAACCATAATCAGTCAGCGCACCCGAATACACCTTCGCCAGCAGGACCAATACGATCAGCACAATTGCCGCTACCAGAGCCGGAACCCCCGAAGCAATCACAAATCCGCGCACCAAACGCTCCTTGATCCGATACTTGTTCAATTTCTCATACATACCTATTCCTCCTTTTATACTGCCATAGAACCTGTCAAACGAGTGACCATCCTTCCGGCAAATATTCAGACAAAAATGCCAAAACTGTCGTTACACCGTTCCTTCTATGCCCATATAATTGAGTATTCATCCACGTTGTACTTCTTCATAAGAAAAACCGACAATCTCCCCCGACTTTATCTGAGTGTAGTATCATTTTACCACTCGGATTTTGATATTAAATAGAAAAAACAAAAAAAATACAAAAAGAGATTGTATTTTTATGCATACAATTCCTTTTTGTATTGATTCGGTCTATTGATTCCCGCCGCTTTGCGTACAGGCAGCGCCCTCTCTCAAGCGTATTACGCATGCCTGATAAACCCTTTTGTCCGCCACTTCCCGGACTGCCAGCGCAGAAACATGCACACTGCCCGCACACACTCGTCACAGGCCAGCCCAATGTATGCTCCCACTGCCAGCAGATTCAGATGTATTCCGAAAAACCAGGCTCCTCCCACCATGCATAGATACATGAACACCACCCCGATTATTGTGGTAAAAAGAGCATCTCCGCTGGTCTTTAACGCCTGCCCGAATACCAGGTTCGTCACACGCCCCACTTCCAGAACAATATCAATGGCCAGAAGTTTTCCCACCAGAGCGATCATCTGGGGATCATCCGTAAACAGTCCTACCAGATAGTCTGAACTCAGTGCAAAAATCCCTTCCAGCCCAGCCGCCACACAGATGCCGATACAGACCGCTTTCTTGGTGCCCTTGTCACAGGCCTCGTAATCACCCTCGCCGATCCGCCACCCCGTCATAATGGCATTTGCCTGTGCCAGCGCCGCACCCGCACAATAGGAAAAATTTGCGATCTGCGCCGCATACGCCCTTGCGGTCACATTAACCCCCGCCTCGTCCATCTGGTTCAGAAAACGGATGGTCAGCGTCATCGCCACATTATATAAAGCCGTTTCCAGCGCCGAAGGCAGCCCAACCTTTATGATCTGCGTGAATACCTCCTTATTCGGAAGCCGCTCCGAGTCATCCTTAGCCTTCACCAGAAGGCCGGCCGCCACAATGATAATCCCCAGATTCAGGATTCTTGAAATAACCGTGGCCGCAGCCACTCCTGCCACACCGGCGTGAAAGCCGAACAGGAAAACCGCATTCAGACACAGATTCACCACATTAGACACCAGCGTGGCAATGAGCGGCTGTCTGGTATATCCGAAGGCCCTTAAGTAACTGGAAAAAACCGGAATCAACGCATTCAGAAAGCAAAAGCCTCCCACGATCTTAAGATAGGTTCCCGCATATTCCTGCAAAAGCGGTGCAACGCCCACCAGGTCCAGAATATTTCCCGAAAACGCAAATAAAAACACGGAAAGCAGCACGCCCAGCACAAGATTAAAGACTGCTCCCAGCTGTCTTGCCTGGTATGCCACGCCCACCCTTTTCGCCCCGATATACTGCGTCATCACGGCGATCATACCGGAAGACACAATATGAAACAGGATGATAAAAACATTGATGTATGTGTTGGCCGTGCCTACCGCTCCCACCGCGCTGTCACCCACGGTGGACAGCATCACCGTATCCACCATCCCCGCCAGCATATAGCACAGTGTTTCCAACGCAATAGGTATATATAGTTTTGTAAATGATTTTGTGGAATCCCGCATCCTGATAACCATGCCTTTCCGCAGCCTGCGAATTTAAACCGCAGGCACAAATTTTCGTATATAAAATTTATTTTTCAACCCAACCTCCATGATTCCGCTCTGCGGAATCTCATAATCCATAGACAAGCTCGCTTGTCTGGGAGAATGCTGTATTTCAGGCCTGCAATGGTTCTTTCTCGTCTATAAGTACAGCCGCCTCATAACCTCCCAGACTGCCCGAAAACGCCCGTCCGCTTATGAGATTTCTCTGCCCTTGCAGTGCGGGGAGTGACACTTCGCCTTCCTTCGCGTGGAAAAGCAGAATCACGCTCTGCCCTTTTAAACTCCTTTTGATATAGATGAGTCCATCGGCGTCCTCCGTGTACTGCTCCAGGATCTCACCCTCTGTCAGCACCGGATGCTCATGCCGGATCTTTAACAGTGTCTGATAATATCCGAGCATCTCCTTGTTCCGTCTGTTTTCATCCCAGAGCATTCCCCGTCTGCAGTCCGGATCCGGCCCTCCTTCCAATGCTGTCTCGTCACCATAATAAATCATAGGCATACCGGGAAGCAAAAGCTGCAGCGCTGCCGCCAGTCTGTGCTTTCCCGTATCATGTCCGGCACTGTGAAGAAACCTCGCCGTGTCATGGCTGTCTATAAAATTCCAGAGATATCCTTCCAGCGCCTGATTCAGATTTCCCTTCATGAAATTCAGATTTCCCATAAAAGAAGAAACACTCATACTTCCAAGCGCGACCAGATCCGACACGGCATAATAAAACTGATAATTCATAATGCTGTCCCACTCATCGCCTTCCAGAAAGTCCCCGGCAAAATGCCAGATCTCACCGGTAATCAGCACATCCTTTTTGACCGCCTTCACCTCTCTCCGAAACCGTTTCCAGAAAGCATGATTGATCTCATCCGCCACGTCCAGACGCCAGCCGTCAATATCACATTCTCTGATCCAGTAGGAAGCCACATCAATCACATAATCCGCCGTCTCCTTATTTTGCAGATTAAGCTTCGGCATCATTCCGGCATAGCTGAAGGTCTTGTAATTGGGCTTTTTCCCCCACTCCATAATGAGAGGAAATTCTTCGATGTAATACCAGTCCAGATACGCCGACTGCTCCTTTTTGTCCCTTATATCCCGAAAAGCAAAAAAATCTATGCCAGTGTGATTGAAAACGCCGTCCAGAATAACATACATTCCCAGACCATGGGCTTTATCCACAAGTTCTTTCAAGTCCTCTTTCGTCCCGAACGACGGATCAATCTTATAATAATCATCTATGTTGTACTTATGGCTGGAATCGGAACAAAAAACCGGTGTCATATAGATAATATCCACTCCCAGTTCTTTTATATATTCCAGTCGGTTGATGATACCACGCAAAGACCCTTTCAGGTCAGCCTTATGACCAATCGGCGCCTGATACCAGACTTCATCGGGAATATCCTGATCTGATGCAAACCGGGAAGGAAAAATCTGATATACCACCTTATTGCGGGCCCATGCAGGCAGTTCAAAAATCTCCTCTTCCCGAAGGTTCTGCGGGCAGTCAAACATCCTGTCTATGTCCGTGATACACTCTTTGTAAAAACCATGATTCCCGTAAAACGTCCTCTCTCCCGCCGCATCTTCTATCTCAAAAAAATACCGGAGACAGACCACGTCAATATCTATCACCGCCTCATAATAATCAAGATAATTGTCAGAACAGGCAATATCCATTCCATACGCGCGCCTTGTGTCCCTGTATTTAAGCGGCAGATATTTGTCCTGCACATGCAAGGTCACCCGGACCGCATCTTCTTTTTTCGTTTCAAGCCGGATAAGAAAACGGCCCTTTTCTATTGCGTAACAATATCTTCTATCTGCAAAATGTCTGATCGCTGCATATTCCATGTCTTTGTTCCCCTTTCCTCGCTGCCCTTTACCTGATACCAGATCACCTGGATTCTATTCTATGTATTATTTTCCGGCTTCCGGTTCCGGTTACTGCTTCTGTCCTGGTCTCTGCCTCTGTCCCGTCTGCCGGCACAATATTTCACATCATTTGCTTGCATTGTACTCTTATACACATTATAATTCTTGTAATATATCCTTGCATTTTTAACACAATCCTATTTTCATATTCTTTGTGCTGTGTCAGCTTCCCTTTGCACCGGGAATGCATCTGCACCGGAACAGGCAAAGCATATATGCATTATAATGTCGTTTCTACGGAGGAACCATGGACCACACACCATTACACGAAACAAAAATACACGGAATCAAAACTTTTCCTTACAGCGTTTACCGGGGCAATATTCCGAAATGGATCCCCTCTTTTCCTCTGCACTGGCATGATGATTTCGAACTGATCTATTGTACTGACGGACAGATTCAGGTCACTTTATGGGGACATGCCTATACCCTCTGCGCAAAAGATCTGATCGTCATCCTCCCCCACGCCGTACACTCTATCGAGCAGGGCGGCCCGGACGGCGGTGAATATTTCAATCTCATGTTTCATCCCTCCCTGTTCAAAGGGGCTGAAGAAGATTTGTGCTATGAAAAATATGTCCTTCCTTTTATGAACGACGAAAGAAACATGAATTGCTTTCACCCCGCAGACTCTCCCTTTAACCGGGCCGTAACACCTGCCGTCCTGTGGATGCTTGCACACCGCAGTGACAGCTATACCACCCAGGAACTGATGATCAAATCCAACCTGTTTCTTCTGCTGGATTGTATCAACCGGCACAGCACTGCAGCCAGCAACGACAACCGGTCCCAGCAGTTATCCTACAGCCGGCTTAAAAATGCACTGCATTATGTTCAAAAATTCTATGATCAGGAAATTTCCGTCCGAAAAGCCGCGGAACAATGCGGTTTTTCAGAAAGCCATTTTATGAAATTGTTTAAAGAATTTACGGGAATGAGTTTCAACGCCTATCTGGTAAACTACCGTCTGGATCTGGCGGCAAAACAGTTGGCGGAAACAAATCTGAAAGTAATAGACGTTGCAGAAAACTGCGGATTTCATAATCAGTCCTACTTTACAAGAGCATTTCAGAAAAAATACGGCAAAACACCGGTGGGATACCGGAAGGAACGGCAGGCAGCGGCTTTGAATGCTCATTCAGCCCGCTCCCTCCATTCCATCAGATATTAATTTTCCAAAACATCCGCACATTCTTTCAGATATTTCGTAATCTCAAGATGCTGCGGGCAGACACGTTCACATTGGCCGCAACTGATACATGCCGATGCTTTACCCCTGCCCTCCACCGCTTTTGCGTAATCCTCCAATGACTCTGCGAACTGTCCATTTCCCAGCCGCTTGTTCATGGCGGAAAAAATCTCAGGTATCGGAATGTTTTTCGGACATCCTTCCACACAGTAACGGCAGGCTGTACATGGAATGGTCGCAGATTTACCGAGAATGCGCTGAGCCTCCTGAATAATTTTCTGCTCCTCCTCATTTAGCGGTTCAAAATCTTTCATATAGGAAAGGTTATCCGCCATCTGCTGCGTATTTGACATACCCGAAAGCACCGTCAGAATACCGTCCAGCGATGCCGCAAACCGAATCGCCCATGATGCGGCGGACGCATCCGGATGACAGTCTTTGAACAGTTTCTGTATCTCCTTCGGCGGATCTGCCAGCGTGCCGCCCTTTACCGGCTCCATGATCACGATGGATTTCCCGTATTTACGCGCCACTTCATAGTTTGCCCTGGATGCAACAGACGGTTTCTCCCAATCTGCATAATTGATCTGCAGCTGCACAAAATCCACTTCCGGATGCTCCTGCAGCAGTTTTTCCAAAAGCTGCGGGCCGCCGTGGAACGAAAAGCCGACATGCCTGATCAGGCCGTTTTCCTTCTGTTCTTTTACAAAATCCCACAGATGAAGCTTGTCATACCTTGCATAATTGTTCTCCATCAGCGCATGCAGCAGATAATAATCAAAATATCCGGCTCCTGTCCGTTTTAAACTTGTCTCAAACTGCTTTCTTGCCCCTTTCTCCGTGGGCGCCACCATAGCATTCAGCTTCGTGGCCAGCGTATAGGATTCCCGCGGATGTCTGTCTATCAGCGCCTTTTTTGCTGCCGCCTCCGAACCGGGATAAACAAAAGCGGTATCAAAATATGTAAAACCTGCTTCCAGAAACGCGTCTACCATCTGTTCCGTCTGCCGGATGTCAATCGACAATCCCTTCCTTGGCAGCCGCATCAGACCAAACCCCAGTTTCGGAACCTCTTTTCCAAAATAATCTGACATTTGATTCTCTCCTCCCCGCTTTTTGCGCAATATTATCGTCCCTTCGGCTGTATATTCCGAAAGGATGTCAGCATCAGATACTCTGCTTGCATGTGCCGGTCATCATTCACTCATCCCTATGCAGCTTCTCTTCCCACTCTGTCTCCTTAAAACCGACAAGCACCCTGTCTCCGTCCACAACCAGCGGACGCTTCACAAGCATTCCATTTGTTGCAAGAAGCTTAAGCTGCTCTTCCACGCTCATGGCCGGAAGTTTATCCTTAAGCTGCATGTCCTTATACATAAGACCGCTCGTATTGAAAAATTTCTTAAGCGGAAGGCCGCTTTTCTCATACCACATCTTTAATTCGTCATAAGAAGGATTGTCCTCTGCGATATGACGGTCCGTGTATGCGATCTTATGTGAATCCAGCCACTTTCTGGCTTTCTGACAGGTGGTGCATTTGGGGTATTGTATAAACAGCATTCTTCTATTCTCCTATCTGTTAGTCTGAATTTATAGTTAACGACATGAAAAATATCGCTTCTGGTCTTGCAAAAGCTTCCGCATATGAACTTAACAGAATCCAGAAGCAGAAATTTGTTATGGCGTTTAGCATAACTCATCATAACACATTCAGGCTGAGGTTGGGAATCACCATATTTCTTTAATCAATTATACCAGTATAAGCTCATCTTCCGCCTTTACAAATCCATATTTCTCATACAATGGCCGTCCCATATCCGTTGCTTCTAATGCAATCTGCAAGATCCCCCGTTCCTTTGCATCCTTTACCAGCAAATCCAATGTGTGAAATGCAATGCCCTGTCTGCGGTATTCCGGATCGGTATACATATTCATGATATATGCCTTTTTACCGCTTGGATTATGATATGTCGGCATTACCTGATAAAAGCTGACACCACCCGCACCAATAAATGTTCCATTATCATACACCAGATATGCGATATGCTCGCCGGTTCCCAATGCCCTTTTATAATATGCAAAAGATTCCTGCTCCACTTTTGTCATTTCCACATCATCGGATAACTTATTCGCCGCACGAAGAACCATAATTCTTGTCCGTACCAGTTCATCAATATCCTTTATAGATGCTTTTTTATATTCGAAAATACTATCCGGCAGACAATGCAGATACATATAAAGCTCACCCCTTTGGAGTTGATTTTATCCCATCCATACCAGTATTACAACTAAAAACAGAACTGTTTACATTGCATCTTTTGTTCAAGATAAATATGAATAGCTTATTTTTATTTGCTCTTCTACGCTTTCTACTAATTTATTAACATGCAAAATTATATCTTTTATCATATCCAAAGAAATATCGTGAAAATCTTCTTTTTTTCCGTCATTATTTTTTCTTCCATTTCTATGTACAATATCGTGACGGATATTTACAGCGTTATTTAAGTATGCCATTTCATCATTATCTTCTATAATATCAATATCCAGTATTTTTTTATACATCGCCTTTACTTTCGAAAGATTGTGATAAAGAACTTCGGCTAATTTTGTCTGGACTTTAATATTCATATTACATTTTACGAGCTAATTGTAAATCAATGGTGTCATAAATGTTGAACACTCCTCCATGTTCATTGATAGCCTCTTCTATTTTAGAAAAAAATTCTACTCGTATTGATTCCTCAATGTTAATGTGGTCTGAATATGTTCCAAGCAACTCTATATATTCGCTTGCAATAAATGCCCTTGTTCTATGAAATAAAGCATAGCGTATATCTTCAAAACCATACTTTCCGGCAATTTCCGCTCTTTCCTTTGCCTGATCATAGCTGCATTCTTGATCTGACTTTATATTTTTATCATAATACTTATAATAGTACTCGTCATAAAGACGCTCAATCTTTTCTGACAGTGCGGTGTTACCCTTGTCTTTGTATGGATGATTAGCAAACCTTGCAAATGCACCGCCTTTTCGCAACATTCGATATACTTTTTCATATCCGGCTTCTTCTGGAATCCAATGAAATGCACTGGCAGAATAAACCAAATCATATTGTTCTTCTTCAAAATCTATATTTTCAAATTTTCCGGTCTTAACTGAAAAATTCGGATAATCCATATACTTTTCTTTACATAGATCAGAAAAATTCTCACCCGGTTCTATTGCCGTCAAAGCACAACCTGTCTGTAAAATAGGGAGCGTAGCCTGACCGCCGCCAATTCCAACCTCAACTACCTTAGCTTTTGAATCAAGCGGCACATAATCAAATATCATTTTATAAAGATCATCTGTATATCCCGGACGATATTTTGCATATTTTTTTGCCACTGTATCAAATGTCCATTCCAGGCCTTTCATTGCCAGCATGTTTGCGCTCCCCTTTTCTCTTCATTTTCAGTTCTATTTTTCTTACTATTCGCGTACAGCAAGGCACCTATACTATTCCAGTGCACGGCTTATGCTCTTTTTATTTTTATCTCACATGCTTAAACAGTAACCGCCAAATAATGATGCGGTCAGATATAAAATTACCCCAGCCCTTTGCGA